>JBDTJH010000248.1:0-18158 GCA_039935955.1 Gemmatimonadaceae bacterium | reverse complement strand
GATACATCTCGTCGAGATTGTTGAGGATGCGTTCGCGGCTGCGCGACATGGCAATCTTCTCTAGGGCTTTGAGGGTGAGTCGTGGCGGGTCATCGTTCGTTGACGCGGAGAGCGCGGCTTCGCCCTGCTCGAGGAAATATTTCTTCGCCGCACCCATGAGCGCACGACGTGGATTTATCGGACTAGTCATGACTCGAGACCAGGTCTTCACGCGCGACAGGCATCGCTGCGTGTACTGTGGAGAGATCTTTCCCGCGGAGGATCTCACAGTCGATCACGTGCAGCCTCGCGTACGCGGAGGAGACCGATCCGGTGGGAACTTAGTGACGGCGTGCAGGGGCTGCAACACGCTCAAGGGACATCGCAAGCTGGCGGAATTTCTTGCCGCGGAGCCGGGCGCGCGCAAACACTTCTTCGCGTTGGCGACTGCCGTGTGGCCACGTCATCTGCGCGCCGTGGAGGAGCAGCTCGCGCGCAGGGATTCGAAGCAGGAGCAGCGGGGAAAAACTGCGCGCTGAGGCTACAGGCTAGCGTGGGCGCTCGCGGCCCTTCGTGAGCGAGCGGAAGCGTTCGGTCATCCTGTTCACGCGCTCGGTGTACTGGCGTGGCGTCTCATCCGCCGCACGCGGCGGAACCACCTGTTTGCAGAGGTCATCCGACGTGCCGATTTGTGCCGAGCCTCCGCGTCCCGCGAGCGCCTCGGCGGCCCGCCGAAACGCATCGACTGCCGTCTGCATCGAGACGAGCTCCGTGCTCGACTCGGAGCCTGTGACTTCGACCCCACTCTCCTCGAGCGAGCGCAGCGCCGCGTACTGTTGCACCGTTTCGTCCGCGCGTCCTTCGTTGCGCGATTCATCGCGGCCGCCATCGTCGTGCTGGTCGACTGACATCATGATGTTGGAGCCCTGCTCTCTTTAGGTAGCTTGTTGTCGCCCGGCGGTGCGACATAGCGATAGTTCTCAACCACCTGTCCGGCGATCAGATGCTCGTGCAGGATCTGCTCGGCGCCGGCGACGTCCACGTGCGAATACCATACGGCTTCCGGATAGACGGCCACCATCGGCCCGTTGCCGCACTGCCCCATGCATCCTGCGTGATTGATGCGAACGCTGTTTTGAATTTCCGCAGCCGCCGCGCCCTTCTTGAGTGCCGCAAAGACGAGGTCGCTTCCCTGCCCCGGACACGTTCCGCCCGACGTGCAAACGAAAACGTGATGCTTGTACTGTCCCATGAGTAAAAGCTAGCGCAAAGAACTCACCAAGCGGGCGCTACATTGGCGCTATTCCATGCATATTTCGCTTATAAATCGCACACGGAACGGGAGACATCTATATGTCGCACGCACATGGCTGAGCCGTGGCTTCGAGGACCGATAGCCGGCATGCCCGCGATGGTGATGCCAGCGGCACATGCGCTGATGCAGGCGGCCGAGGACATCCCGATGGCGGTTGAGGGTCTCACGGAGGAGCAGCTGTGGGCGTTGCCGGGTGGCGCCGCGGCCGTGGGCTTCCATCTACGACATCTCGCAGGGAGCATCGACCGTCTTCTGACGTACACGAATGGAGATATGCTCAGCGACTCGCAGATGACGGAGCTCGACGCGGAGATCGTCTCGGATTCGCGCAGCGCGGACGAGCTCGCGCGCGCTGCGGTGGCGTCCATCGAGCGCGCGATCGACGCGATGCGTAGCACGCCTCCCAACCTCTATCTCGAGCCGCGCGGAGTCGGACGAAAGCGCTTGCCGACGACGGTGTTCGGACTGCTGGTACACATCGCCGAGCACACCCAGCGGCATGTGGGAGGGGTTGTGGCGACGGCGAAGGTCGTGAGGCGCGCGAAGTAGCACGGCTGCGAAACCAGAGCGCGCGCTCGGGCGTTCAGCACATGCGTATCAATTCAAGCGAGGGAACGGCAATGGCATCATCGGCAGCAGTAGACAACGACGAAGGGATCGCCACCAAGGGATATGTTCATCCGGAAGTGCTCGTGTCCACCGAATGGCTCGCACAAAATCTCGACAATCCAAAGGTCCGCATCATCGAGAGTGATGAGGACGTGCTTTTGTACGATCTCGGGCACATCAAGAACGCACAGAAGGTCGACTGGCACCTCGACCTCAACGACGACATCGTGCGAGACTACATCAGCCCCGAGCAGTTCGAGAAGCTGCTTCAGTCGAAGGGGATCGATGAGTCGACCACCGTCGTCTTCTATGGCGACAAGAACAACTGGTGGGCGACGTATGCCTTCTGGGTGTTCAAACTGTTCGGCTTCGAGAATGCGCGCGTGCTCGACGGCGGCCGCATCAAGTGGGAAGAGGAGAAGCGCGACTTCGTGAGCGACGTGCCGAAGTTCGCGCCCACCAGCTACAAGGCGCCCGCACGCAATGACGCGAAGATCCGCGCGTTCCGCGAGGAGGCGCTTGCGCACTCGAAGGCGAAGAAGCCGCTCGTCGACGTGCGCTCGCCCGACGAGTTCTCCGGCAAGAAGACGCACATGCCCGAGTATCCGCAGGAAGGCGTGCTGCGCGGCGGCCACATCCCCGGCGCGAAGAGCGTTCCGTGGGCGAAGGCCGCGAACACCGACGGCACTTTCAGGAATGCCGCCGAGCTTCGCACGATCTATGAGTCCGAGGCCGGCCTCAAGAGGGACGATGACGTGATCGCCTATTGCCGCATCGGCGAGCGCTCGTCGCACAGCTGGTTCGTGCTCACCTATCTCCTCGGATATCCGAAGGTTCGCAACTATGACGGTAGCTGGACGGAGTGGGGGAATTCCGTCCGCATGCCGATCGAGAAATGACGGACGTCGCGCCGGACGTGAAACCGCCGCAGCGTGTGATTGCGGTGTGGAAGGGCGATCAGAGTTTCGACGTCAGCAAGCCGGGTGGCGTCGTGTCGCGCATCGATGGACACGGCGTCAGCGGTCAGGGCCCCGTCGACACGATGCTCAGCGCCCTCGGTACGTGCTCGGCGATGGACGTCGTCGGCATCCTGCAGAAGCAGCGGACGCCGGTGTCGTCGCTCGAGGTCGAGGTGGTGGGCACGCGGGAAAACGCGAGTCCGCGGCGATTGAAGCACGCGCTGTTGATCTTTCGCATCTCCGGAGCGGGGATCGAGCGAGAGCAGGCGCTCAAGGCCATCACGCTGTCTGTGACGAAGTATTGCTCGGTACGCGATTCGCTCGATCCGAACATCCCGGTCGAGTGGGAGCTCGAGTTGAAGTAGCGGAGACTCGTGATTAATGCGGCGATTGGACGGACTCCGCTGGTGCGGCTCGAGAAGGTCATCGAGCCGGAGATGGCGGAGGTGTGGGTGAAGGTCGAAGGGATGAACCCCGGCGGATCGATCAAGGACCGCACCGCGCTCGGCATGATCACCGACGCCGAGCAGCGCGGGGTGCTGAAGCCGGGCGGGACGATCGTGGAGCCGACGTCGGGGAACACGGGGATCGGTCTCGCGCAGGTGGCGGCGACGCGCGGCTACAAGCTCATCCTCTGTCTCCCGTCGCAGATGAGCGAGGAGCGGAAGCGTACGCTGATCGCATACGGCGCGCAGCTCGTGCTCACCGATCCCGAGCGGCGAATGCTCGCGGCGATCGAGGAGGCGGAGCACATTCGGGATCGCACGGGAGCGTGGATGCCGAATCAGTTCTCGAATCCCGCGAATCCGCGCGTGCATTACGAGCACACGGGCCCGGAGCTGTGGGAGCAGATGGGCGGGCGCATCGATGCGTTCGTCTACGGCTCGGGCACGGGCGGCACGATCAGTGGCGTGGGCCGCTTCATCAAGGAGCGCACGCCGAGGACGCAGGTGATCTCGGCGGAGCCGGCGCGCTCACCAGTGCTGAGCGGCGGCGAGCGCGGCACGCATCAATTCCAAGGGATGGGGCCGGGCTTCGTCCCGGACAACTTTGATCGATCGGTGGTCGACCGGATCGTGACGGCGTGGGAAGAGGATGCGTTCCCGCTAGCGCGCAGGCTCGCGCGCGAAGAGGGACTGTTCGTCGGAATGTCGAGCGGCGCGATCGTGCACGTCGCCCTTCAGATCGCACGCGAGCTCGGCCCTGGCAAGCGCGTCGCGTGCATCTCGCCGGACTCCGGCGCGCGCTATCTGACGACGGCGCTGTTTGCGGGGGATTGACGGTCGAGCGAGCGCGTTGGAAGGGAAGCACCAACAGCTGTTGAATCGACAAAAAACCGACTGAACGGACAAGGAACGGAGGGGCCCAAGCACAGCCGTCTCCGCTTTCGATCCGTTTTCAATGCGTACTTTGTCGCCATTTACATGTAGCTCTCATCGATGTCAGCCAATTTCACTACGCCTGCAGTTTCGCGAGCAGCTTCAGCGTCTTGAGGTCCGATGCCGGGTATTTCGGATTCATGTGCTCGAGCGTCGAGACGATCTTTTCCAGCACCAGATAGTCGCGCGCGTGCTTGCGATCGGCGGGCACGATGAACCATGGCGCGACCTTCGTGCTGCATTTGCGTAGGATGTCGGTGTATGCCGCCGTGTAGTCGGCCCACAGATCGCGCTCTGCCAGATCCCCTTCCTGGAACTTCCAGTTCTTCGACTCGTCGGTGAGCCGCTCGCACAGCCGCACGCGCTGCTCCTCCCTGGAGACGTGGAGGAAGAACTTCAGGATCGTAACGCCGTTCTCCGTGAGATAGCGCTCGAAGTCGTTGATCTGATCGTAGCGCGCCTTCCAGACCTTCTTCGGCGCCAGCTTGTGCACGCGCACGGCGAGGATGTCCTCGTAGTGCGAGCGGTTGAAGATGCCGATCATCCCGTGCGCCGGGACGGCCGCATGCACGCGCCACAGGTAGTCGTGCGCGAGCTCGGTGTTCGACGGCGCCTTGAACGAGGTCACCAAGCACCCCTGCGGATTCACGGAGCTGAAGACGCGCCGGATGGTGCCGTCCTTTCCTCCTGCATCGCGCGCCTGCAGCACCACGAGCAGCGACCGCTTCGACTCGGCGTACAGCGCGTTCTGCAGCTCGTCGAGTCGCGTGCGCAGCTTGTCCATCTTCTTCTCGAGCGTGTCGTCGTCAGCGTCGAGCGAGCGCGGAGGGAGCGCTGCCTTGTCGCCGAGCGAGATTGTGTCGTGCGGGACGAGCGGAGTGAGCTTCATCGCGTGGTATCGGGCTGAGGTGGTGCAAAGGTACACGCAAACGGGCGCCCCGCACTTTGCGGAGCGCCCGTTCGGTTAATCAAAACGCTTCTCGTTCTATCGCCGATTCTGCGCCCGCTTGGCGCAGTTACGAACCGAGTCGGCGCGGCTGCCACTCCGGTTCCGATGATGCGGCGGGACGAACGGGCGTCTCGACATCCCGCGCAGGCGCACGAAGATCGGCGCGTGGGGCCGTGTCATCGCCACCATCGCCGATGCTCTTCTTGAATTCCCGAATGCCCTTCCCGAACGATGATCCGATCTCGGGGATCCGCTTGGCGCCGAACAACAACAGGACGACGACGGCCAGCAGCAGGATTTTTTCCGGTCCCATTCCACCAAACATGCGAGCCTCGAAGTCTTGGGTGATGCCTCGTGAATCATATACGAACAAGGCAACGGTCGTGCCGGGCGACGGTACGGCATCCCGGAGATGCCGCCCGCCGTTCCTGAATTATGCGCTGGCGATGAAGGGCATTACAATCGCCGTGACCTGAGCCTTCGTCAAAGGCTCGTCGAAAGCCTGCGTCGCCGCAGCGGTGCCGCCGTTGGAGGCCGTAAGCGAGAGCATGCTCACGTCGACCGGCCCCTGCATGACGTTGTCCTCGCCGTCGTAGATCCCCTGCGTGAACGCAGGGAGATCGTCGCGGCTGTTGCCGGTGATCCACCCCTTGAGCCCGCGAAGCCGGCGAACCTCGGACGCATGGCGCGCCTCGACGGCATGAATCGTCAACGCGGCCGTTAGTACGGCCTTGTCGTTGATCAAACGCGGCGCCTGTCCCTTGTAGGCGCGAACGCCCGTGTCTTCGAAAGCCTGGGCGAGCGCCTTGAAGGTGTCGTACTGACCGGACTGAAAGTCGAACGCTACCGCCCCGTGCGCCGTGAAATCGAACGTCGGCTTCGGATTCGGCGTGGCACTCTTGCCCATGATGAGCGACTTGAGCGCCGCCACGTGCGCGGCCTCGTGGGTGGTGATCGTCTGGAAGATCGTCATGTCGGCGGCGTCGATGAGGCCCGAGGCCGCGGTGCCACGCGTGTAGAACTCGGACTCGAGGTACTCGAGGAGCAACGCGAACTGCAGCACATCGAGCACATCGCTCGGCGTCTGCGCGAAGACATCCTTGGTGAGCGCAGCGAGCGCGACCGGAATGGAGCCGAGCGCGAGCGCTGCGGCGAGCTTGGAATTGACCGACGCGCCCTTCGAGATCTCTTCCTGCCGCGCGTTGACGCGCGTCATGATCTCGGGGTCGATCGTGTCGTAGAGAGATTTCTGATCCATGATAGGGCTCCTCAACCGTTGTTGTTGGGGCCCTGCACGAATGTGCTGGGCGCGTTCGCGAAGGCGAGCTTGTCGACGATATATCCCTGCGCTATCCCTGCGACCTTCGACGGGCTGAACGCATCGTCGAACGTCTGGGGCGCAAAGGCACCCGTCTTGGGGGCGATCAGATCGTGAATGGCCGACGCGTGGCGCGCTTCGACCGAGACGATCTTGCCGGCGAGCGTCAGATAATCGGTGCTCGAGATGTACTGGGCGGCGCCATTATATGCAGCGACGCCAAGATCCTCGAACGCCGCCGCCGTGGCGAGCACGGAGCTGCGGCTGCTGAAATTCACACCCGGGTACGTGGCGGTGATCGTAAAGCCGTACGTGGTACCGAGCGCGGCCTTCAGGAACTCACGGTGAATGACCTCGTGATTCTTAATGTCGCCGAGCACGCCCTGCTCGCCGCTGCTCAGATTGGATCCGCCGAACCCGGCCACTACGCGGGTGTAGAAATCTGCTTCGAGCTGCTCGAGCGCGTACGCGAACTGGAGCACCGCGAAGTCACCATTCGCGAAATCGATCGTGAGGGTGTTTCCCGAGCCCGGCTTCGGTCCGGTGGTACTGTCGCTACCGCACGCGGCCAGCGCCGTGGGCAGCATGACCATTACGCCGCCCACGCCGATCACCTTGAGGAAGTCTCGACGCGTCCGAGCCTCGAGGAGCTGATCCGCGGACGAGATCACCAGTGTTTTCTTCTGAGCCATCCCTGCCTCCTGTCTACCGCTGGCTGCCAGGAACCCGACTCGAGGCGGCCAGCGCACCCCAGACGAGCTATGTAATGCCTCGGACCAACGCATTTCAGGGGCCAAGCTGTTCATTCACAGTCGAACACACCGCATTAGATGTGGTATCTGTAGCATACATTGTGCACAGAAAGATCCGTACGACAGCTTTGCACCGTAGAGACCGAGCGCCCGACCTTCGGCGCCCCCGAACGGAGAGTGCAATGGAACGACGTCTCGAGATCGCCGATCTGCTCAGAAGGCGCGTCAAGCTCGGGCTCAACGCCGGCTCGCTGACCACTGGCGACAGGTTGCCGAGCACGCGCGAGCTGGCGTCGGACTTCGACGTCGATCATCGCGTTGTGGTGGCGGCGTATCACCAGCTCGTGGCCGAGGGGCTCGTCGAGATGCGTCCGCGCGGCGGGATTTACGTCGCCGACGTGCCCGTGGGCGCCCTGCGCGAGCCGATGCCGCCGGAGCACTGGCTGCACGGGATCTTCATGCAGGGCCGCGCGCGCGATCTCTCGATCCGCGGCGTCATCGACGCGCTCCGCCGCTCGACCGAGACCAGGCGGCTGCGCGCCGTCGTCCTCCACGGTGTCGCCGATCAGCGCACCGGGATGTGCACGGAGCTCGAGGAGGACTACGGCTTCGAGGCGACCGGCGTCGACACCGACGACCTCGGCAACGGCACCCGTCCGCCCGAGCTCCGCGAGGCGGACGTGCTCGTGTCCACGCAGGCGTACGAGCCACTCGTGCGCAGGCTCGCATCACAGCTCGAAAAGCCCTGCATCATCGCCGACGTGCGTACTGATCTCATCGGCGGTGAGTGGCGGCTGCTGCTGCGGAAGCCCGTCTACGTGGTGGTGCGCGACGCGCAGTTTCGAAAGGCGCTGCTTGCGTTTTTCGAAGGCACGAAGGGGAATGAAAATCTGCGCGTGCTCGTCGTCGATACGGACGACGTCACGGCGATCCCCGCCGCGGCTCCGACCTACGTCACGCGCGGCGCGCGCGACTGGCTTCGCGCGCAGGGGCGCGAGGACGACGTCGGCGGTCGCATGCTGCCGAACGCGCGCACCTTCTCATCGACGACCGCCGAAGAGCTGATCACGTTCATCCTGAAGGCCAACCTCGCCGCATTGAGCGCGCGCGTGTGATCGTGCGCATTCGTCCGCAGACTGGCCAGGATCAGCGCGAAGCGGTGGGCGGGAGTCGACGCCCTGCGACTTTCCTGAATCCCGACATGATCCCCTCCGAAGTGAAGTACACAAAAAAGAAATCGCCGTTACGTAACGGCACGTAAGGGCGACGGGTCGCGCGCATGTACCGCGCTATCGACGAACGCACCCTCGTGCACCGACGCGTGCCGTCTTGCGGCACGCCGCCGGATGCCAATTCGAATTGCTTTGCGCGAGTGATATCGTCATGGAGGGGAGGATCGCAGGAGCACGGCGATCGCTGCAACGCAACGGAAGCAATCATGCGAAAGACTCCCCGAACAGTCAGCCGGCGGGCAGTACGGACGACGGGCACCGATCGTCCTAGACAGTGTATGAAACAGCCTCACTCTTCCTCTAGCTTTCGCGCATGCCCAATTCGCTGAACGTCACGAACACACGCCGCTGCGCGCTCGCCTGCGCACTCCTGCTGGTCGCGGTCGCGTTGCCGGCGCAGAAGCCGAAGCCCGAGCGCGCTCACGTCGCGGTGACTGCGCCGGCGGTGCTCACGCAGCGCGCGAAGCTCGAGAAGATCATCCACACCAAGATCCTCTCGAACGGCCTCGAGGTCATCGTCGTCGAGAATCACGGCGTGCCACTCGCCACCGTCGAGATGGACGTGCGCAACGGCTCGTTCACGCAGACGCACGAGTACGAGGGGCTCGCGCATCTCTACGAGCACATGTTCTTCAAGAGCAACAAGGACTACCCGGAGCCCGAGCAGTTCATCGACCGCGCGGCCGAGCTGGGCGCAGTGTTCAACGGCCAGACGCAGGAGGAGGTAGTGAATTACTATCTCACCGTGCCCGCGGACTCGCTCGTGGGCGGGATGCGCTTCCTCGCCTCCGCGTTCCGCTCGCCGCTCTTCCGCGAAGATGAGCTCGCGCCCGAGCGCGAAGTGGTGCTCGGCGAGTACGATCGCCAGGAGTCAAGCCCGTTCTTCAAGCTCGAGGAGCAGATGGGGAAAGCGCTCTACACCACCGAATGGAGCCGCAAGAACAAGATCGGCGACCGCGACATCGTGCGCTCGACGACGCCGGAGAAGATGCGAATCATTCAGCATCGCTACTACGTGCCGAACAACGCGGCGCTCATCGTCGCCGGCGATGTGTCGCCCGATACGGTGTTCCAGCTGGCGCAGAAGATCTACGGCGACATCCCGCGCGGCGCGGATCCGTTCATCGCGAATCCGATCCCGCCGATTCCACCGCTCAAGGCGAACGACGCGGTGATCATCGAGCAGCCGGTGAACACTGTCGCGGTGCAGATCCAGTGGCTCGGTCCGAGCGTCGGGAAGGATCCCAATGCGACGTATGCAGCCGACGTGTTCTCGGGAATCCTGAACCAGGATGGCTCCGCGTTTCAGCGGCGCCTCGTGGACAGTGGGCTCTGGCACTCGATCCTCGTCAACTACTACACGCTGAATCAAACGGGGCCGATCACGATCAGCGGCGAGACGACGGCCGATAATCTCCGCCCTGCGCTCGCGGCGCTCGACGAGGAGATTGCGAAGTTCGACAAACCGGGCTACTTCACCGCGGCCGAGCTGGGGCCGCAGAAACAGCAGCGTGCGGTGGGGACGGTGCTCGGACTGGAGCGCGCGTCAGGGTTCGCGCACGAGCTGGGATTCTGGTGGAGCGTCGCGGGGCTCGACTACTACATGGGCTACGTCGACAACATGGCGCGCCGCACGCCGGCGGACCTTCGCGCGTACGCGCACACGTACATCGTCGGCAAGCCGCACGTCACGGGCGTGCTGTTATCGTCGGAAGATCGCAAGCGATTGAATCTGACCAAGGATGAGCTCATTCAGGGCGAGCACGCGAACGTCGTAGGTGTGCAATGAGCCGCGCACTCGTGACTCGCGCGTTCGCGATCGTCGCGTTCGGCGTTGCTGGCGCAGTCGTGCCGGCCGCGGCGCAGGCGCGCGCGACGGCCGATACCTCGACCTCCGTGTTCGACATCGGGGGCCTGCACGTCATCCTGCGCCGCAACACGGCGAACGATGTCGTCGCCGCCAATCTGTACCTGCTCGGTGGCACCCAGCAGGCGACCGCCGCGACGGCCGGAACGGAGCCATTGCTGCTCTGGGTGTCGGAGCGCGGAACGAAGCACTACTCGCGTGATGCGATCAACTCGAAGATGGCGGCGCTCGGCAGCGCCATCGTCGTCGAGCCGCGCGCTGACTGGACGATGTTCGGCTTCAGAGGCACGCGCGACACTTTCGACAGCACATGGGCGATCCTCGCCGACCGTCTGATCAACCCGACGCTCGCGCCCGCGGATGTGGAGTTCATTCGCGCGCAGGTGCTTTCCGGCGTGCGACAGCGCAACGACTCGCCGGACGATCTCGTGCAGGCGCTCGCCGACAGCCTGCTCTTCGCCGGGCAGCCCTACTCGATTCCGGCCACCGGCGACGTGCGCTCGCTCTCGTCGATCACAGCGGCGGATCTGCAGAGGTATCGCGCGACACAGATCGTGACGTCGCGCATGCTGCTGGTGGTAGTGGGAAACATCGAGCGCGCGCGGCTCGAGAAGCTGATCCTCCCCACACTCGGCACGCTGGCGAAGGGGAGCTATACGTGGACGCCGCCGCCGGATCCCATCGCGCGGCCCGCAGACGTGACATTCGTGCAGCGTCAGCTGCCTACGAATTATCTCCTCGGCTACTATCCCGGCCCTCGCTCCACGAGCCCCGACTTTCAGGCGCTCCGCATCGCGACTTCGGTACTCAGCGGCCGACTCTTCACCGAAGTCCGCGTCCGCCGCAATCTCACCTACGATGTGTCGGCGCCGTTCATCGAGCGCGCGGTATCGTCGGGCGGGCTCTACGTGACGACCGTGTACCCGGACTCGGTGCTCGGCATCATGCGCCGCGAGATCAACCGGATCCAGACGACGCTACTCGATCCCGAGAATCTGAACGTGATCGTGCAGCAGTTCATCACCGAGTACTTTCTGAACAACGAGACGGACGCCGAACAGGCGAATCAGATCGCGCGTGCCGAGGTGTACGGCGGGGACTATCGTCTCGCGGGACAGTTCGTGGAGCAGTTGCGCGCGGTGACGCCGGAGCAGATTCGCGACGCGTCCAGGAAGTACATGAAGGGAACGCACTTCGCGTACGTCGGCGATTCGACGAAGGTCACGAAGGCGCTGATCACGTCGTTCTAGACCGGTGAGCTAGTGCGAGTCGTACGCCGCGGCAGCGATCTCTCCAACCGCCTGGCCCGCAATGATGGTGGCGGCGTCGGGCTCGGTCGAGACCGAGACGTTGTTCAAGAAAACCGCGAAGGCGAGATGCCGGTTGTCTTTCGTCGTGATGTAGCCCGCGAGCGCCTTCGCCGTGAGCAGCTGGCGACGGTTGAGCGGGTCATCGACCCCGAACGTTCCGGTTTTCGCGAAAACGTGTCCTGCGGCGGGAGACGACGGCTGGATGTTCCAGAGCGTGCCGTCGCGGCCGAGGATCGGAAGCGCGCGATGAAAGTCCGCGGAGTCTTTCTGGCGGCTCATCCAGGCGAGATAGCTCACCATGAACGCGGGCGAGAAGTGCGCATCGCCGCCTGCACCGTCGGCCTGCTGCGCGCCCGCGAGGTCGAGGCCGGCGCGCGTGAGAAGATCGTGCTCGAGGTCGAAGCCGGTCTTCGCGGTGTCCTTCGGCGCAAGGATGGCGCGGAGCGTGCGCGGCATCATGCTGGCGTGGAGATTCTGGCTCACCTTGAGCGTGACCCTGATCCCTTCCTTCAGCGGGGCGGATATGTGCTCCGCAACTACGCGCTCGGGCACATAGGACGCGGCGAGGGCCTTCGTGTCCGGTTTCGCGGTGGTCGTGGACGACAGGGCGATTCCGTTCTCACGTAGCGCCTCGGCAAGAGTCACCTCGGCGTAGCGCGTGGGGTCCGGCACGGCATAGGCATAGAGTATCGCGGCCTGTCCTGCGGGCGTCGTGCCGGACACGGTCACCGTGCGAAGGCCATTCGCGTCCGCGGTATCGAGCCCGTAGTGGAGTTGCGCCCTCGAGCCGGCGACACTCGTGGTCACTTCGTTGACGAACTTCGCGTACGCCGTGACCGGCGACACGTGAATCGCGGCGGGCGATCCCACGGCGGACCCCGGCCCGATCATGAGATCGATCAGGTTGTCGTTGACGACGATCGGAGAGATCACGACGCCGGTGCCGAGCTCGCGATCGCCGCCGGCGAACAGCGACGCATCCACCCGCACGCGACCCGTGATTCGCTTGATGCCGTGCTGTGCAACCTGCGCGGCGAGCTTGCGAATGATGAGCAGCGGATCGCCAGGAACGGCGCGCGTGTGAGGATCGCCATCGTACGAGTGATCCTCGTTCTCGAACGCGAGCGTTCCGTCGGAGCGCACGCGAGCGGAGAGATCCGGATCGCCACTCGCCACGAGCACGAGATCACCCTCGAGCGTTCCATCGGGCTTTACCTCTCCAGTACGGTAGACGCGCGTGTGAAAGCGGTAGTCCGCACCGAGGAGCTCGAGCGCGCTTCCTTCCGTGAGCAGCTTCGTGGTGGAGGCAGGAGTGAAGAGCTTCTCCTCGTTCAGCACGTAGATCGGGCGTCCCGAATCGAGCGAGTAGAACTCGATTCCGAACATCGCGTGTCGAAACTCCGGCCGGTCGATGATGCGCTGTATCCGCTCCGACAACGTGGCGCTGGCTTGCGCGCGGATGCCGCTCGTCGCTCCTGCCGGTGCAATGGCGACGAGTGCGCAAAGGCAGCGCAGCAATGACTTTCTAGTGAGCGTCGGCGACCCCATCCGCACTCCCTTCGATTGGCAGAAGAACGTACGACGCGGCCTTGGCCGAGCGGAAGATGCGTTGCGTGGCCTTCTGGAAATCGGAATCCTTTGCCTTGAAGATGTTCCGTACGAAAGTCTGCGGGTTGCGATCGATCAGCGGGAACCAGCTGCTCTGCACCTGCACCATGATCCGGTGTCCCTTCAGAAAGCGATAGTCCTGGGTGTGCAGATCGACGGTGAACTCGGTGGTCTGCTTCGGCACGATCGCCTTCGGATGCTCGAAGCCATCGCGAAAGCGCGCGCGGAGCACGTCGTTGGCGACCATCAACTCGTAGCCCGCGAGCTTCGGATCGGGCGTCTGGTCGGGATAGACATCGATGAGCTTGACGATCCAGTCTGCGTCAGAGCCCGTGGTCGACGCGAAGAGATGCGCGGCGATCGCGCCCGCGACCACGACGTCCGACGTGAGTGGTGCGCTCTGCCATGTGGCCACGTCGGGACGGGCCTGCGCGAAGCGCTGATCGTCGACGAGCCATGTGGACCACGTCGATGTCCCGATGAACGTTGGCGAGATCGGCCGCTTGCGATATGGTACGGGGTTCGCGGGATCGGAGATGTACGAGTCGACAGCGCTCGCGCCCGATTCCTTCGGCGCGGTGAACGAGAGCCGGTGGTTCGCGCGCAGATACAGCTTCTGGTTCGCAACACCGGTGCGCTCCGGCCAGCTGTCATGGGATCGCCACTTGTCCGCGCCAGACTCGAAAGTCGTCGCCTCGGCGAGCTTGAGCGTGCCCTTGTCCTTGAGCCAGTAGGCGAACCACGGCGCCTCGATGTTCCTTCGGAAATTCGCGGAAGCCGGTTCGCCGAAGTCGATCGGGCCAAGCTTCTGTCCCTCACTCGCGCTCCATCCGCCGTGATTCCACGGGCCGACGACAAGGTAGTTCAGGTGCTGGGTGTCGTGCGGCTCGAGCGTCTCGTAGATCTTGATCGGGCCGAAGAAGTCCTCCTGATCCCACCATCCGGCGATATTGAGTGTCGGCACCTTCACGCGGTCGAGATAGGGCGCGACCGCCTGCGTCTGCCAAAACGCGTCGTAGTTCGGATGCGAGACGAAGTTGTTCCACGTCGGCGCCTGGTCGTGGAGCGCCTTCTCGTTGGCGTGCGAGAGGGAGCCGAGGTTGAGATACCAGTCGTAGACGTCGGGCACACCGAAGTCGAACGGGCTGAACTCCTTCGAGCGCTCCATCATCGCGGCGTACTCGAATCCGTAGCTCAGCCGGAAGGCGCCGTTGTGGTGGAAGTCATCGCCGATGAACATGTCCGCCGGCGACGCGGCGGGCGCGACGGCCTTGAGCGCCGGATGCGGATCGAGCATCGCGATCACCGTGAGCCACCCGGGATACGATGTGCCGAGCATCCCGACGCGGCCGTTGTTGTGCGCGATGTTCTTGAGGAGCCAGTCGATGGTGTCGTACGCATCGGTGCTCTCATCGATCGCGGACTTGTCGGACTTGTCGCGCATCGGACGAAGCATGACGAACTGTCCCTCCGAGCCGAAGCGTCCGCGAATGTCCTGCACGACGAAGATGTAGCCATCGTTGATGAGCTCGACCAGCGACGGAGCAGGAGCGTTGAACGCCGCTGCCATCCCCCCGATGCCGTAGGGAGTGCGATTCAGGATGAAGGGAAGATTGGCGGTGTTGCCGCGCGGCACGAAGATCGACGTGTGCAGGTGCACGCCGTCGCGCATTGGGATCTGTACATCGGTCTCGTCGAACAGCGGCGTGGAATCCTTTGCCGCGGGCGTCTGCGATGCGGCGGCGCTCGTGATGCACGCGACTGACGCGAAGACGGCAACGGCGACGAGGCTGCGATGACCAATGGTCATTTATTTTCGCTCGGAGTCGCGCGGGAGAACGACTGCCCGAACAGCCGCACCGCGCTGATGCCGCCTGCGCCATCGGGAACGAACGTCACATCGGTGATGCCCTGCAGTGGATCACTCTTGCGGCTCTTGAAGGTGTCGTAGAACGCCGGCTGAAGCTCGCCGATGTCCCAGTGGCCGAACTTCGCGCGCAGCGAGCCGTTGGCGAGCGTGACGACGACGGCGCCATACGTGGAGTCCGCGTACGTGCCGGCGTACTTCTCCAGCGCCAGCGACGGATGCGTCCCGGCCGGAGGCTTCGGCGCCGCGGCCGCCGCCTTCACCGCGGCGGCGCGTCTCGCGTCGAAGAGCTTCTTGAGCTCGGCGCTCCAGTCGCGCGCCGAGTCGCGCGGAGTACCGTTGTAGAGGTCGAACGCCTCGTACATCAACGCGTGACGGACCTCCGCGTGGTCGAGATTCGCTAGCACGTACACCCCCGTGCGCGTGCCGGGCATGAGGCCGATGATCGCAATCATGCCGTCGATGCTGCCGGTGTGCATCCACATCGTCTGGCCGTGATAGTCCTGCACGAACCAGCCGAGCGCGTAGCCGAAGAAGTGCGGGCGCACGAGCTGGAGCGCGGGGTACTCCTCCATCGGTGCGCGCATCTGCGGGGCGACGATCTCCTCGAACGTCGCCGGCTGGATGAGGCGCTTGGTGCCCACGCGTCCGCTGTCGAGCATGAAGCGCATCCACTTCGACATGTCGTAGACACTCGACCACACCGAGCCTGCGGGCGCGATCATATCTGTGCTGCGCACCGCAACGGTGTGGACGGTATCGTGGGACAGGTCGTGCGGCACGGCGACGTTCGGCTGCCCCGCGAGCAGCGAGACGAGCGGAATCGACTCCGTCATCTGGAGCGGCGCGAAGATGCGCGTGCGGATGAACGTCTCCCACGGCATCCCCGAGATGCGCTCGACGAGCACCCCTGCGATCCCGAAGACGACGTTCTGATAGTCCCAGTGCGAACGGAATGACGACTCCGGCTGCACATACCGCAGCCGCCGCATCATCTCCGACATGCTGTAGTTGTTCTGGGGTATCGCCCACAGCAGATCCGTGTTCGGCAGCCCGCTGCGATGCGTGAGCAGGTCGCGCACGGTGAGCTCGTGTGTCGCGTAGGCATCGTAGAGCCGCAGCTCCGGCAGGTAGTCGGTGACGCGATCGTCCCAGTGGAGCTTCCCCTCATCGATAAGCATCGCCAGCGCTGCCGTCGTCATCGCCTTGGTGGTGGAGCCGATCGCGAAGCGCGTGTGCTCCGTCGCCGGCGCGCTCTTTCCGATCTCGAGCACGCCGTAGCCCTTGGCGAAGACGAGTGAGTCGTCGTGCACGATGGCGATCGCGAGCCCCGGCACTCTCCAGTCGCGTGCGGCCTGCGCGACGTACTTGTCGAAAGCGACGAGATCCGGAGTGTTCTGCGCGCATACGGCGGATGGTGCCGCGACACAGGCGGCCGCGAGCATCGTGACGATGCGCATCTTCATGGCGAGTCTCATTCCTTCGTCACCCGGTCTATCGGCGCCGGGCGCGGCGTTCGTTGGAAGGGATGTTCCTGCAGCTGCTTCATCGCCTCGGCCACCGCGCGCTCGAGCTGCGGATCGTGCCCTCGCACTACCTCGGCGGGCGTGTTCTCCACCTCGATGTCCGGCGCGACACCCTCGTTCTCGACCGCCCACTTTCCGTTGACATCGTAGAACGCGAGATCCGGCGCCGTGATCGCGCCATTGTCGATCGGATTCGGCACGCCGAGCGTTCCGACGAGTCCGCCCCATGTGCGCGTGCCCACGAGGGTGCCGAGCTTGTAGTGGTGAAAGAGGTACGGCAGCGCATCGCCGCCGGAGCCGGCTGACTCGTTGATCACCATGACGGTCGGTCCGAAGATTCCCGCCATCGGCTCGGTAATCGTCTTGCCCGCACGCTCCGCGAAGTACCCCCCGATGGGACGGTTGAGCAGGTCGACGATGTAGTCGGCGACCGCGCCGCCCTGATTGTAGCGCTCGTCGAGGATGAGCCCCTGTTTGCCCTGCTGCGCGAAGTATTCGCGGTTGAAGGCCGTGTAGCCTCCAACGCTGGTGTTCGGCAGCCAGACGTAGGCGAGCTTTCCGCCTGACAGCTTGTCGACCAGCTTCCTGTTGTCGTCGATCCACGTCTGCGTGCGAAGCCCCTCGTCGTCGCCGAGCGGGACGACGGTAACGAGATGTGAACCCTTCATCGTCGGCGCGCTGTTCACGCGGATCGTCGTCATCTTCCCCGCCGCGCCTTCGAAACGGCTGTAGATATCCGTCGGTGGTGCGAGCGCCACACCGTTCACATCGAGGAGATAGTCTCCCTCGGCCACCTTCACTCCGGGCGCGCTGAGCGGCGCCCGTAGGCGCGGATTCCAACTCCCCGCCGTGTAGATGCGTTTGATGCGATAGAGTCCGTTCTCGACGGTGTAATCGGCGCCGAGGAGTCCGACGGACGTGTGCTCGGTGTCCGGGACATCACCTTCGCTCTCGAGATACGAATGCCCGACGGTGAGCTCGCCGCCAACGCTGGCGATGAGGTATCCGAGATCTTCACGGTGCTGCACGAACGGAACGAAGACGCTGTACTTGTCGTAGATCGCCTTCCAGTCGTTCCCGTGCATCTTGGCGTCGTAGAAGAACTCGCGCTCGGTGCGCCACGTCTCACGGAAAATCTCGGCCCACTCCGCCTTCGGATCGACCAGTGTCTCCATCCCGCTCACGTCGAACGCGCCTTCGCCGGCCTTCGCGGGCTGCTCGGTGCCCACGATCCCGTAGTGCCGATCGGGCGTGCTGTACATCAGCTTCTTCGCGTCCGACGACAGCGTGTACGAGGTGATGCCGTCGAGGAAGGTTCGCGCATGCTTGGCGGCCAGCTGGTACTGCCAGAGGTGCATCGGCGCGCCGCCGCGTCCCGCGCCCGCGGGCGTTTCCGTAAAGAAGAACGTTCCCTCGCTCCCGGCGTTGAGGTTGCTGTAGTCTCCCTCGGCGGTCGGGATCGGGATCGTGCGCTGCTGGATTCCCTCG
>JBDTJH010000247.1:0-4318 GCA_039935955.1 Gemmatimonadaceae bacterium | reverse complement strand
CAGCTCCGCGATCACGAAAATCCCTGCTTTCATATCGCGTAAGATATCGGATCGCGAACTACCAAGCCTCGCGCGCTACACCCTCGCGCTCGACGTCTTCTTCGCTTCCTTCTGCGACACGTTCTTGATCTCCGTCGACTCCTCGAGATCGCGCAGGAACATGTCCTCCGCCGCCTTTCCAAGCTCCTGACTCTCAATCAGCGCGTCGAGCTCGTAGTTGATCGCCACGCCAAGCGGATTGAAGTCCGTCGAGCCAACACGCACCCAGCGGCAGTCGATCACGCTCGTCTTCGCGTGCATCATAACCCCGTTCCACTCGAAGATCCGCACGCCGTTCCGCAGCAGCTGCTTGTACACGCTCCTCGTCAGCCTGCGCACCCACGGATGATCGTACTTGCTCGGCACCAGTACGCGCACGTCGACGCCATCCAATGCCGCGCCGCACAATGCCTCAATCTCCGCGCTCGATGGGTAGAAGTACGCACTCGCGATCCAGATCGTCCGCTCCGCGCTCACCGACTGGATCTGCAGCGCGCGCGCGATGCGCAGCCGCCATGGCTCGCCCTCGACGATCCCGATCACCGCGCCCGCCGTTTGGCCCGGCGCCGTACCCGTGTTCCTCGCGCGCCGCACGATGTGCCGCCGCGCCGCACGCCGCTCCTCGAAATTCGCGCGCTTCCACATCGTCTCGAACGCCCGCGCCATATCCTCGGCCGCCGGCCCGCGAATCAGCACCGCGGTGTCGCGCCACGGCGCCCTCTTCTTCCGCTTCACGAACCCGGACCACACTTCCGCGAGCCCGATGCCCCCGGTCACGCACACCTCTTCATCCGCGACGAGCACCTTGCGATGATCGCGCGGCAATAGTCCAAGCCAACTACGAAATCCCGGCTTGTTGAAGATGCGCACGTCGACGCCGCCGTCGCGCAAATTCCGCCAGAACGCGCGCGTCGTCTCGCGGCTCCCCGCCCAATCCGCGATCACGCGCACCTTCACGCCGCGCTTCGCCGCCGCGATGAGCGCGACCGAGAAGCGCTCGCCCACACTGTCGCTCACGATCATATAGGACTCGAGCACCAGCGTCTCGCGCGCCTGATCGATGACCTCGATCATCGCGCCGAAGATTTGCGTCCCATCGCGCATCAGCTCGACCTGGTTCCCCGACGACGCGTCGGCGGCCGCGATCCTCCACAATCCGCGCGCGAAACGCGGGCCGATCGTCGACGGGAGTGGTTCGGGTGTTGCGATCGTTGTGATGGCGGTCATTGCTGGTAGTCTGGTGGCCTCTGGTGTAAGCTACTTTGCCGCCGCGCAGTACGCTGCGCACGCACTCCAGCCAACGGACGCAGCTCACATGCTGAACATCGATCTCAAAGGCAAGCGCGCTCTCGTCGCCGGCGTCGCTGACGATGCAGGCTACGGATTCGCCATCGCGAAGGCGCTCGCCGAGGCAGGCGCGTCGGTGGTCGTCGGCACGTGGCCGCCGGCGCTCAACATCTTCCGCAATCTCCTCGAGCGCGGAAAGATGGATGAATCGCTCGAGCTTTCCACCGGTAGCAAATTCGCTTTCGAATCGATCTACCCGCTCGATGCGGCGTACACCACGCTCGACGGCGCGCCCGAATCGATCCGCACCAACAAGCGGTACGCCGAGGTCGGCGACTTCTCGATAGACGGCCTCGCGACGAGGCTCGTTTCCGACCACGGAGAGAAACCGCTCGACATCGTCGTCCACTCGCTCGCGAACGGACCCGAGGTGAAGAAGGCGCTGCTCGACACGAGCCGCGACGGCTACCTCACGGCACTCAGCGTGAGCGCCTACTCGCTGATCGCGATGGTCAGTCGTTTCGGCCCACTCATGCGCGGCGGAGGCTCGGTGCTCTCGCTCACCTACATGGCGAGCGAGCGCGTGATCCCCGGCTACGGCGGTGGCATGTCATCCGCGAAAGCTGCACTCGAGAGCGACACGCGCGTGCTCGCGTACGAGGCCGGCCGACGCTTCGGCATTCGCGTCAACACGATCTCCGCCGGCCCACTCGCATCGCGCGCCGCCAGTGCGATCGGCATCATCGAGAAGATGGTTGGCTACGTCTCCGCCAACGCGCCGCTCACCACGCCGCTTACCGCCTCGGAGGTCGGAAACACCGCGGCGTTCCTCGCCAGCCCGCTCGCCAGCGGCATCACCGGCACCGTGGTCTACGTCGATAAAGGCTATCACGCCATGGGGATGGCTATTCCCGACGAGCCGTCAGCCGCTCCCAGCAACGGGTAAGGCACGCGAGTTGCCTCGCTCTGACTTCGTGAACTGTTTCACGAACTCCTTGAGGAGACAATCTCCATGCAACCAATTATTTGGTGGCTCGTCGTCGGGCTCGTCGCCGGTGTTCTTGCCTCGCTCGTCGTAGGCGGCGTCGGCTACGGAATCATCGGTGACATCGTCATCGGCATCGTCGGCGCATTCATTGGCGGATGGCTGTTCAGTCAACTCGGCGCCGGCGCACCATTTGCAGGACTTGCCGGCACGATCTTCGTCGCCTTCATCGGCGCCATCGTCCTGATCTTCCTTATTCGCTTGATTCGCGGCGGCACTCGGCGCGCTCCGTAGCGCGCCGTTACATCACGTGGCGCGCTCGATCTGCGCCACGTGATGCTTGCCGTGCCACGCGTAGAGCGCGGCCTGGCGATTGAGCGGATAGCGTCCCAGCTCCGGATGCTTGTAGACGCGCTGCCACTGCACGTCGGTCATCGATCGCATGATCGCGACCCACCGCTCCTGCACCGACTCGAGCAGCCGCAGCGACGTCTCCACCGGCACGACGCGAGAGTCGATGAGCTCGGCCCATCGATCTTCCATGTACGGCGTGATCGCCGGCTCATCTTCCGTGAGCGCGAGCTTCATCCGGATGTACGCGTTCAGGTGGCTGTCGGGTATGTGGTGCGTCACCTGCCGAATCGTCCACCCGCCCGGACGATACGGTTGATCCAGCCGCGCCTCGCTCAGCCCCTTCACCGCCGCCCGCAACGCGGCCGGCGCCGCGGCGATCTCCTCGATGTGCTTCTCCGTCTCCTCCGCCGAGATCTTCTCGGGAACGACGAAGCGGCCGATGGGATAACGAAGTGCATCGAGCGTATCGGAAGTCGTAGACATCGTGGTCGTGAAGTTCGAGTGAATGAGTGAGCTTGCGCGTTGGAGCAGTGCAGAGTCAAAAGCGTCAAACAGCAGTTGCCGTTAGGACGACCTACTTCGGCAGCACGACCTTTCCCGTCGCCGGGTAGTAGCTGCTGCCCGACGGGAGGACGCTCAGAAGCAGCCCCGACTCGCCGAGTACCGGGGCGCCGACCTTGGTGATCGTCGCGTGGCGCGCATCGTAGATCGAGACCACGCTCTCGCCGAGGATGCTCCAGTGGCCATCGGGATTCACGATGAGCGCGGTCGACTCGTCGATGCCCGCGCCGAGATGCGGAGGGGTCTCGAGCACCACGCTGATGAAGCGATTGTGCCGCTTACGGCGCGTGAAGTGCTGGTCGATCAGCACCCCCTTGATCATCCCGAATCCCGGAACGAGCTCCATGTTGTCGCGCGCGATCGTCATGTAGTGATCGGAGCTATCCGACGGCGAACGTACGCCGCCCTGATGCCGCTCCTCTCCCGTCAGCATCGGGTTCGCCATCACCTCTGCACCCGCCGACGTACCGCCAATCACCGCGCCCTTCGCGTAGAGATCGTGGATCGCCTTCTCGACGCGCGTGCCGAGCAGCGCCTTGGTGAGCAGCACCTGGTCGCCGCCACCGAACCAGACACCGGTGAGGCCTTCCATGTGCTTCGCCATCGAGTCGGAGTTCGCTTCGTTCGCATCGACATAGTACGCGTGCGCGTCCGCGCCGAGCTTGCGAAGATCGTCCGCCTTCTCCTCGCCGCTCTGTTTGCCCTCGCTGCTGGCCATCGCGAACACCACGATCTTTCCCTTCTTTCCGCCGGCGAGATCGAAGAAGCGCTGGATGAGCTCGGGCGGCTGCGGCCCGCCTCCGACGATGAACAGGTAGCCGCGCGCGTGCGCGCCGTGAGCGTGCGCGCCGTGAGCGTGCGCGCCCTGAGCGCGCCCGCCGCTGGCGAACGCCGCACTGCAGAGTAGTGCCAGCGACAGCTTCATCATCGTGCCGGAGAATCTCATCTGCGACTTCCTCGATCGCCGTGAGTGGAACAAACGGACAGGGCCATGCGATTGCGCACGGAAGAAGCTTGACGCGCGTGCGCGTACCCCGCTACTTCCACTCATTCCACTCACACCCGGATCGGAACATATGATGCGCGGCGGTA
>JBDTJH010000246.1:0-3194 GCA_039935955.1 Gemmatimonadaceae bacterium | reverse complement strand
GACCGCCTGTTCGGACGTCGTGCGAAGCGGGGGCAGATCGGCATGCAGCGCTTCCGGGGCATCGGGGGCGAGTGCGGCGATGTCCACCGTCGGAGGCGCGTTGGTCTCGAGATCGGGAAGCAGCTCGCCGATCGGCGCCGCAGTTACGGGCTCCGGAATGACAGGCGTCGCGGCAGGAGGCGTGGGCGAATGGCGGTCGAAGCCTCCGACATACTCCGGAAGCACTGCGGACATCGTAGACTTCTCGAGCAGCGGCTCCGCTTCCTTTGGCTCCTCCTTCGGCGCGGATGCGGTCGGAGCTGCAGCCGCGGGCGCTTTCTCGGCAGCGAGATTTTCGGGGATCACACCGATGGTGAAGCGCGGGCGAGTCGGTTGCATCGCCTGCGGGGAGAGCGGGGTGACCGTCGCGCTGTCGGGATGGATGTCGCTCCAGCTCACAGGCGCGGCCTCGGCGGAAGTGCTCGCCGCGGTAATCGGCGTAGCCGCCGATTGCGTGGGAGCGTCGAGGGCCTCGAGCTGCGCCGAGATGTCCTCATTCTGCGGATCGACTTCGAGCAGCTTGTGGTACCAGCCGCGCGCGGCGTCGAGGTCACCGCTCGCGCGCGCGATGTCACCGAGCTGGCGAAGGGCGATCAGATTCTCGGGGTCGAGCGAGAGCGCCGTCTCGAAGGTCGAACGAGCCTCATCCGGCTGGCCGCGCTCGAAAAGCGCCTGCCCGAGCACGATGTAGCCACTGATGTAGGTGGGCTGCAGCGGCACGTGCGCGCGACAGATCTCGATCGCGACATCGAGATCTCCCGATTTTCGATATTCATTCGCGAGACGCGCGAAGACCCGGCGCGGATTCTCGGCGAACTGTTTACGGAGATCTTCGATCAGGGCGGAGTTGGCCATTCAAGCCCTCGGGGATGCCGCGCGGCGGTCGGCGACTGGAAGTCGGTGAAGATACATGAATCTGACGATCGAAGTCAATCGGAAGTCATACGCTGCCTTGATTTTACGTCCCGCAATCCCATAACTTTGGTGGCTCAGCCCGCCCGTCCTCTCACGTGGTCGCAAGGAGTCAGGTACCGTGCTTCAAAGCATGCGGAGCGCCGCCAGGTACATCTGGATCATCATCGCCGCGCTCTTTCTGATCGGCTTCGTGTTCTATCAGCAATCCGGCCTGTCCGGCGAGAAAGTGACGGCTGGGACCTCGATTGCGACGGTAAACCACACCGACATCAACTACCTCGATTTCGAGCGAGCCTCGCAGAACAGGATCCGGCAGGAGCAGGAAGGGGCGGGCGGAAAGACGCTGACGCTGGATCAGGAGCGTCGCATTGAGGATGACACGTTCAACGAGATGGTCACGAACATCCTTCTCGAGCAGGAATACAAGCGCCGCGGCATCACGGTCACCGACGCGGAAATCCAGCAGGCCGCCCTGGCGAGCCCACCGCAGCAGCTGTTGCAGAGCCCCGACTTCCAGACTGAAGGGCAGTTCGACTTCGAGAAATACCGTCGCTTCCTGACGAGCCCCATGGCGAAGCAACAGGGCGTCCTGATCCAGCTCGAGGCGTACTACCGCGATGAGCTGCCCAAGCGGAAGCTGTTCGAGCAGATCGCCGGGCCGGTCTATGTCACTGATGCGCAGCTCTGGCGCGCCTACGAAGATGCGCACGACACCGCGCAGGTCTCCTACGTCGCCTTCGATCCCGCGACGATTCCGGACTCCTCGGTGCACGTGACCGACGCGGAGATGCACTCGTACTTCGACGCGCACCAGAAAGCGATGCAGGACCGTCCGGGCCGGGCGATCGTCTCGATCGTTACGATCCCGCGCACCGTCACTGCGGCGGACACCGCTGCTGCGCGCGCCAAGGCCGAGACTATTCGCACGGAGATCGCCGGCGGAGCGAAGTTCGAAGACGTCGCCAAGCGCGAATCCGCCGACTCAGGATCTGCGGTCAAGGGCGGCCTGCTCGGCAAAACCGGCAGGGGCGCCTACGTGAAGCCTTTCGAGGATGCGGCCTACGCGCTCAAGCCGGGCGAGCTTTCGCAGCCCGTTCTGAGCCCGTTCGGCTTCCACATCATCCGGGTCGATGAGCGAAAGGGAGATTCGATCACGGCGCGCCACGTTCTCGTGCGCATCACGCAGAGCGATTCGTCCGCCGCGATCACCGACCGTCGTGCCGACGCGCTCTCCAAGGCGGCGAACGTAGACAAGCCCGCGGAGTTCGACAGTGTCGCGCACGCGCTGGGGCTGAAGGCCGGGCAAGTCATCGCGACGGAGAGCGACCCGCTCACGTGGAACGGCGCGTACGTCCCCGGCGGTTCGGCGTGGGCATTCGGCGGCGCAAAGGTCGGCGAGACGAGCGACCTGATCGATGCCGACAACGCGTACTATCTGGTGCGGCTCGACTCGCTGCGCGTTGGTGGCAAGCCGGACTTCGACGCTGCGAAGGAAGACATCAGGCGCGAGATCGTTCGCACGAAGAAGCTCGACATGCTGATGCCCAAGGCGCAGGCGCTGGTCACCGCGGTTCGCGGCGGGCAGTCGCTGGAAGCGGCGGCGCAGACGGCCGGGCTCAAGGTCGAGAAGTCCACCCCGTTCGCTCGCACGACGCTCGTGCCCGGGCTCGGCCAGACGACCGAGGCGATCGGCGCTGCCTTCGGTGCGCCGGTCGGGCAGGTTGCGCCCGCATCGAAGGGGCAGAACGACGTGATCGTCCTGCGCGTCGACAAACGTACGGATGCAGACAAGGCCGCGTTCGACAAGCAGAAGATCGAGCAGCGGCAACAGATGCTGCAGCGCGTTCGCCAGCAGCGCGTGCAACAATACATCGCCTCGCTCCGCGACGCGGCGAAGATCGAGGACGACCGCCGCCTGGTGAAACAGAACGCGCGCCAAGCGACGAGCTGACACCGACGTCACGACCAAACAAAAGCGGGGCGGCGCCGGATTTCGGCGCCGCCCCGCTTTCACATCTCGTACCGTACAAGACCGACAACTGGAACAGCGACAACGAACGGAAACGGACACGCACAACAAACGGAAACTGCACAGTGGAGTTGACCCGGTTTCGTGGACACAGGGTTATGAACGATTATGCAGCATGTGCGTGGAGTTGGGCCTCGTATTGCGCGGGGCTGAGATAGCCTAACGTCGAGTGCCGACGGCGGCGATTGTACCAGGTTTCGATGTACGCAAA
>JBDTJH010000245.1:0-3313 GCA_039935955.1 Gemmatimonadaceae bacterium | reverse complement strand
AACGTCGTGCCGCGGCCGAGCCGCGAGCGCACCGAGATCGTGCCGCCGTGCGCCTCCGCGATCCACTGGCTGATCGCGAGCCCGAGCCCGAAGCCACCGCGCTCCGCCGATCGGGAGCGCGCGCGATCGGCACGGTAGAAGCGCTCGAAGATGTGCGGGAGGTCGGCGGCGGAGATGCCCATCCCGGTGTCGCGCACCGTGAAGGCGACGGTGCGATCGTGTGCGACGAGACTCAGCTCGACGCTCCCCGTCATCGTGTACTTGAGCGCGTTGGTGACGATGTTGAGAAAGAGCTGACGCAACCGCGTGCGATCCGCGAGCACGACGACGTCGGCGATCTCCGGCATCGTCACCGTGAGACCGGCGGCCTCGCCGAGGATAGTCGCGGTCTCGAAGACCTCGACGGCGAGCGGCGCGAGCGGCACCCGCTCGCGATGCAGATCGAAGCGCCCCTCATCCGCGCGCGCGAGCGTGAGCAGGCTGTCGACGAGATCCGCCATCCGCGTGGTCTCGTGCAGCGCCTCCTCGAGCGCGATGAGCTTGTCGGGCCCCGGCGCGCGATCGCTCATCGCGCGCTCGACATCCGCGCGCATCACGGCAAGCGGCGTCTTGAGCTCGTGGCTCGCATCCGCGGTGAAGCGGCGCAACGCGGCGAAGGAGCTCTCGAGCCGCCCCAGCATCTCATTGAGCGTCACCGCGAGCTTCGCGATCTCCTCACCGGAGGTGACGGGGAGGCGGCGATGCAGACTTCGTCCGTCGGTGATCGCCTGCACCTCGTTCACCAGGCGATCCACCGGCTGAAATGCGCGCCCGGCGATCGCGTACGCGAGCGCGATCGACGCGATCAATAAAATAGGCGCGACGGCCGCCATCGTCTCGACGAGATCCTTGATCGCCGGATCGGGCACGTCGGCCGCCGTCGCGACGACTACGCGCGATACGGTCGAGTTCCTGTCCGCCGGCGCCTGCGCGATCATGAGGAGCTTGCGATCGTCGAGCTGCACCGTTTTCGCGACGCCCGTGGTCGGCGCGCTCACCGCCGCGGCCATAAGCACCGCGAGCTGGTCGGGATCCTCGTTCAGATCGCGAATCGGCGCCGACACGTAGAGGATGCGCCCGCTCGCGTCGAGCACGAGCAGATAGTCCGGCATCCCCTCGAGCATCGTCCGCAGCGGAGCGTCGAGCTGCGCGCCGACCAGTGAGTCGCGATTCGCCGTCACCGGCTGACCCGCGAGCTCCGACTGACGGATGAGCCGCAGCGCGAGATTCGCCTCCGTCAGCGCGTGCCGGCTGAGCTCATCCACCGCACCTTCGCGACGCGTGGTCCAGATCACCGCCGCGAAGACGCCGACGGTGCCAATGAGCGCCGCCGCGTACGCCGTCGTGAGCTGTGCGCGAATCGTGCTCATGCCCGCCTAGCCATTAGATGCGCACAACGTAGCCGACTCCGCGCACCGTGTGAATCAGCTTCACGGGATGCGCGCTGTCGATCTTCTTGCGCAGGTGATTGATCACGACGTCCACGATGTTCGTGCCGGGGTCGAAGTGATACCCCCATGCATATTCGGTGATCAGCGTGCGGCTCATCACGCGTCCGGCATGGCGCATGAGATACTCGAGCACCGTGTATTCCTTCGGCGTGAGCTCGATCGCCTCGCCCAAGCGCGTGACGGTTCGCGTGTTCTTGTCGAGTGTGAGGTCCGCGACCTTGAGCACCGGCGCGGACATCGTCTTCGTGCGCCGGCTCAGCGCCTCCACGCGCGCGAGCAGCTCCTCGAAGGCGAACGGCTTCGTCACGTAGTCGTCCGCGCCGGCGCGAAAGGCCTCGACCTTCGCATCGACCGCGTCCTGCGCCGTGAGCACGAGCACCGGCTGCTCGAAGCCGCGTCCGCGGATGTTGCGCAGCACCTCCATCCCCGACCGCCCCGGCAGCCGCATGTCGAGCACCACGAGGTCGTATTGCTCCGCAGCCGCGCGACGCTCGCCCTCCTCGCCATCGGTGACGAGGTCCACTCCCCACCGCTGCTCCTCGAGCCCGCGCTTCACATACTGCCCAACGGTGGGGTCGTCCTCGATCACCAGAATCTTCATGAGTGTACCGCTCAGCGCTCGTTCGGGCGACGCAGCCCGAACTCACGGATCTTGCGATAGAGCGTCTTCGGCGAGATGCCGAGGATGTCCGCCGCCTTCCCCTGATGCCAGCGCGCGTGTTGCAGCACGGTCTCGATGTGCTGCCGCTCCACTTGCTCCAGCGGCGCGAGCGGATCGGTCGCGCGTCCACCGTTCGACGCCGGCAAGCCGCCCAGCGGAACGTCGTTCGCATGAATCACGGAGCCCGTCGCGACCAGCGCCGCGCGCTCGATCACGTTGCGCAGCTCGCGCACGTTCCCCGGCCATGGATATGCCTGGAGCGCGTCGATCGCATCGGGGCTCAACGAGCGCGCGACGCCATCGGATGCGTGGTCCAGGAAGTGTCGCGCGAGCAACGGGATATCCACCGCACGCTCGCGGAGCGGCGGCAGCGTCACGCTGATGGTGTTGATCCGATAGTAGAGATCACTCCGAAAGGTGCCATTGGCGACGCGCTGCGCGAGATCCTGGTTGCTCGCCGCCACGACGCGGAGATCCGATCGCACCTTCTGCGTTCCGCCCACCCGATAGAACGTCCCGAGCTCGAGCGCGCGCAGCAGCTTTCCCTGCACCTTCGGATCGAGCGCCCCGATCTCATCCATGAAGATCGTGCCGCCGTTTGCGAGCTCGAACAGACCGAGCTTTCGCGTCGATGCCTCTGCGTGCGCGCCGCGCTCGTGGCCGAACAGCTCACTCTCCACCAGCGCATCCGGAATCGCCGCGCAGTTGATGTCGACCAGCGGCCCGGTCACGCGATGCGACAGGCGATGAAGCATCCGCGCGATCAGCTCCTTCCCTGTTCCCGACTCACCGAGGATCAGCACCGCGGAATCGCTGCGTGCCACACGCTCCACCAGCGACAGCACCGCCTGCATCGGCGCGTACTGGGTCACGATCTCCGACTGCTCCTCCGCCAGCGACAGTCGCTTGTGCAGGAGCGTGTTCTCACGCGTGAGCTCGCGCTTCTCCCACGCACGCCGCACCATCACATCGATTTCCGCCATGCGGTACGGCTTCGCGAGATAGTCGTACGCGCCGAGCTTCATCGCGCTGATCGCGGTCTCGATCGTGCCGTTGCCCGTGATGATGATGACTTCGGGTGGCGAGAGCTCCTCGCGAATCTGCCGCAGCACCTCGAGCCCGTCCATCTCCGGCATCACGATGTCCAGCAGCGCGACGTCGA
>JBDTJH010000244.1:0-17103 GCA_039935955.1 Gemmatimonadaceae bacterium | reverse complement strand
GTTGGATGTCTTCCGTGCTCGCCCTCGTGGTCCTGACGCCGGTCGTCAGCGCCGCCCAGTCCAATCGTCTGTTCGAGAACGCGTGGTTCTGGGGCGCCAAAGCGGGCCTCATGAACTTCTCGACCGGCATCGAGACCAAGACCGCACCGCTGGTCGGCGCCGAGTGGTTGATCACTCGCAACAAGGCCGGTCTCTATCTGAGCGCCGAGCAGGCGTTCTTCACCGCCACCGGCTACGTGAATGACGGCAACGGTGGCGCGGCCTACGTCAACCTGAAGGACTCGCGACGCTACACCGCCGCGCTCCTCGCCTTCCCCGTCAACTGGGGATCGCTTCGCCCGTACGGCGGCGTCGGACTCTCGCTCAACCTGATCCAGCACGCGACGCTCGCGAGCACGGTCGACGCAGACCAGCAGGATCTGATCGCCAGTGAGATCCATGACCAGCGCGACCGCGTCGCCTTCGATATCATGGGCGGCGTCCAGGCGCAGTACCGCCGCTTCTCCGTGTTCGGCCAGGCGACGTTCATGCCGGCCCGCGCGAACTTCTTCTTCAGCGGCCGCTCCACGTACATTCTCGAAGCCGGCATTCGCTACAACGTCGGCAGCTCGATCGAGAAGACGCCGTAACGTCGGCTCGATCGACAAGCACACGAGAACGGCGGCGCCAATCACTGGCGCCGCCGTTTTTCATTTCGCCGGTCGTAGATGCTTCGGCGTCTTCGATACGTATGGGTTGTCGGACACGTACCAGCGCAGCGGCCAATCGGCGCTCTTCGTGATCCCGATGCGCGGTGTGATCACCACCCGCGAGTCCGGGAACTCTTCTCCGCGCAGGATCTCGATCGGCCCCCTCCGCAGCGGTGCGCCGTTCAGCGTTCCCGTGATCGCGAGCGCCTCACACAGCTTTCCCGGCCCGTTGGCGAGATCGCGATCGCCCACGCTGCCGCGCCGCTCGCGCATCAGCTCCACGCCGCTCAGCGGCTCGAGCGCGCGCACGAGCACGGCGCTCGGCAGCCCCACCTTCCGCGTGACCGCGTTGAAGCACCAGTGCACGCCGTAGATGAAGTACACGTACGCCGTTCCCGGTGCGCCGTAAAGCCACCTGGTACGCTGCGTGAGCCCCGCAGCCGCGTGACACGCGAGATCGTGCTCGCCGATGTAGGCCTCTGTCTCCACGATCCTTCCGGACGCCACGCCGTCGCTCGTCGTGTGGCGTACAACGGCACCGAGCAGGTCGCGGGCGACCTGCTCGGTGTCACGATCGTAGAACTTCGCGGGGAGAGGCGCGCTCCTCCGCGCCACTGCTACGCCTCCGTCGCCGTCTTCTTCTTCGCGCGCGGACGCTTCGCCTTCGGAGCGGCCTTCTCGCTGGCCGCCGCCGCGGGCGCCGTCTTCTTCGCACGAGCGGTCTTCGCCGTCGGTGCGCGGCCGCGCTTCGCCGCCTTCGCCTTTGGCGCGGCCTCCGGCTCCGCCTCGAGCTCGAGCTGCGGCGCCCGTGCCGCCGACGCTGCCGGTGCACTGACCTCCGCCGGCGCGCTGCCGCCGATGACGCCGAGGTTCATGAGCTCGGGCGGCATCTCGCCACCGCGTCCACGACCGCGCATCCCGCGACGCAGTGACGCCGCGTTGGCCGCGCTCCGTGACGACTGACTCGGCTCCGCCGCAGGTGCTGCGGCCGCGAGCTGCTCCGTCACCGATGCCACCGCCGACGCGGGCGCGACCTCGAAGTCATCGCCGCGCTTGCGGAGATCGATGACATCCGCGTCGTGTGCGTCGCGGAGGATGCGCAGGAAGAAGCGCTCGTCGAGCGTCTCGCTGTCGCGTCCCAGGAGCTCGCGCGCCTTGCGGCGAACGGCGCTCGCGGGAACCGGCTTATCCTCGCTCGTGGTGAGCTCGGCCACGGCCTTCTTGAGCAGCGTGAGCGCCTCGTCGCGCGTGAGCCGCTCCCCGACCATCTCGGGCTCGGCGGCCACGCGCGCGGGTCGCGGCGCTTCGGGTGCACGCTCGGCGGGTGGCGCCGAGACGGGTGCTTCGAGCGACGGAGAGAAGTGCGCGGCGCCCTCCGGCGGCGTGACGGACGACGTCGTCGCCTCGCTCGCGCCGCGCGGCTCGCGCTCGCGTCCGCGGCCACGTCCGCCGCGACCGCGACGGCTGCGACGCGCGGCGCTCTCTTCCGCGGTCTCGCCGGTGCGGTCGATTGCAATGCGCGCCGGTGCGTCGGACGAGCTTGCGCTCGCACTCGATCCGCTCGCGACGGCCTTGCCCTCCGCGATGTCGACTTCCATCTGTCCGTTCTCGAGCTTCGTCACGCGAATCAGTCCGCGCTGCGCCGCTTCCTGCGCGAAGCGTGAGAACTTCGCCATGCCGAGGTCCTTCTCGTCGAATGTCGAGTCGACCTCCTGCATCACCTGCTTGAGGCGATCGGAGCGCATCACGTCGCCGTTGCGCTTCATGCGCTGCGCGGCCTCGACGACCAGCTCCCAGGGATCGTGCTTGACGTTCTCTTCCTCGTTCGTCTTCACCAGCCCCGCGAGCGCGTTGTAGCTGTAGTACTCGTCGCAGTTCTGCACGAGCAGATCGCTCGACGATTCGCGGATGCCGACGCCGATCACGTACTTGCCGTACTCCTTGAGCTTCATGACGAGGCTCGAGAAGTCGGAGTCGCCGCTGAGCAGGATGTAGGTGCCGATCTCGGGGCGGTTGAAGACGAGCTCCATCGCGTCGATCGCGAGGCGGATGTCGGTGGCGTTCTTCTTCGACGATCCGTAGGCCGGCGCCATGATCATGTCGATCGAGGACTCGGCGAGGGGTACCACGTACTGCGGATAGCGGCGCCAGTCTGCGTAGGCGCGCTGCACTGCGACCTTCCCCTTGATGATGCTCGAGCCGAGCAGGGAGCGGAGCTCGTGTCCGAGGTCGGAGCGGATGCCCATCGTGACGTTGTCGAAGTCGATGAGCAGTGCTGCGTTGGGCGCGTGCTGGAATGGCGCCGCGGTGTACGGTGATGCCGCCACCGGAGACATCGCCTGCGGACCGCGGTGAATTGGAACGGCGGCCGGGCGGGGCGAGGAAACGGGACGGTTGTTTCTCGGGGTCATGACTTCCTATCGTGTATGCGAGCTCAGACAGCGGAGCTCATTGCGGTGTGATCGAGCGCGACCATGCGCTCGAGCTCTCGCCGCCGCACCTTTCCGCTCCCGGTCATCGGGAAGGCATCGAAAAAGCGAACGAGATCAGGGAATTCGTACTCGGCCACCGTGTCCGGGGCGAACGCTTTGAGCTCGCCTCCAGTGATGACCGCTCCTGCAACGGGAACGACGCACGCGCAGACCAGCTCTCCCAGAATGTCGTGGGGGACACCGATCACGCAGACGTCATTCACCGCGGGGTGTGCACGAAGCTGATCTTCGACTTCACGCGGATAGATGCGAAATCCTCCGCGCACGATCGCCTCCATGCGTCGCCCCACGATTCGCACGTAGCCTTCCGGGGAGAACGACCGGGCAGTCTCCGTCGGCATGCGAACATAACCTTGCATCTCATTCGGCCCGCAGTCGGCAAACTCACCACCCGCTTCAGGCCCCTGCAGCGCTCCGCAGGCTCCATCTCGAGGAACTCACCGGTTTGCTGCGCCGTCTCGACGACTGCTCGATGCGAGCGACGCACGCCTTTCGGCTTGCCCATCCTTCCGACCTGTATCCAGGGCGACATCACCCTCGTCGTCGGAGCCACCATCATACAATCTCGCAATCTACAACAAGTTGGGCGATTGAGGGAGGGCGTGCCCTACACGACCTCGACGACGATAACTAGCTTCTGAGTGTCGCATGGTGAAACAGTCCTCCGAACCCACCCGTAGATGACACGGTGAAGCGGCTCAGCTTCCGGGCGCGCGTGCTCCTCTCTCTCGTGCTCTTCGCACTGGTCCCTGCGAGCGCGCTGCTCTTCGGCAGCGTGGAGCTCGTGCGCAACGCCCTTCCGGTGTTGAGCGGACGCGCGCCATGGGAGCACGCCGCGGCTACAGGAAGGAAGGCGATCGCCGCCGCACGCGCATCGAAGCTGACGTCCGACCAGGAAGCTGCGGTCGCCGAGCACGAGCAGGTGCTCACGAACTCGCTCGAGCAAGCCTCGCGCGTGAGTTACCTCTTCTCGCGCACCGTCGCGATCGCGGCGGGGATCGCTGTGATCGGTCTCGCGCTGCTCGCGCTCATCGCCTCGCGCACGGCGGGGCATCTGAGTCGGCAGCTGAGCCGCCCGCTGAGCGAGGCGGTCGAGTGGACAGAGCTGATCGCGCGCGGGCGACCGCTGCCCGAGGGTCCGCCGCGGCGCGGTGCGCCGGAGTTCGAGACGCTGCGTCGCCGCATGCGGAAGATGGATAGTGCGCTCGCTGCCGCGCGCGAGCGGGAGCTCGAAGCCGAGCGCCTCGAGGCGTTTCGCGAGACGGCGCGGCGCGTGGCGCATGAGCTCAAGAATCCGCTGACGCCGATCCGGCTCGCGGTCACCAGCCTGCGCCGCGCCACAGAGGGCGACGGCCGGATGACCGACATCATAGACGTGCTCGACACGGAGTCGCGGCGGCTCGAGCTGATGGCGCGGAGCTTCGCGCAGTTCGGGACGCTGCCGGAAGGGACTGCGGCGGACGTCGACCTCGTCGAACTGGCCAACGCCGTTGCACGATCGTTGAGTGGCGGATCAGCCATCATCGACGTCGAAGTGTGGGACGCACAGCTGCCACTCGTGCGCGGTTACTACGACGCACTATCGCGAGCGCTCACGAACGTGGTGATCAACGCAATCGAAGCGGGCGGCGATCGAGCGGCGATCGTTATCACCGTCGTGCGGAAATCGGTCCGCGGCCGAGACATGATCGAGATCGGCGTTCGGGACAGCGGCCCTGGGATCCCGGCCGTTCGCCTCGCGACCATCTGGCAGCCGTATGTGACGAACAAACCCGGAGGAACGGGGCTCGGACTCGCGATCGTGCGCCAGACGATTCTCGCGCACCACGGCTTCGTGAGCGCGAGCAGTGCTGTAGGTGAGGGAACGGAGATCACACTGGCGCTTCCCGTCGATGGGAATCCCGCCGAGCTCGTCGAACCAGCAGGAGAGGAGAATTGATGAACATTCCGGGCGAGCTCATACCGATCGTGCTCTTCATCATGATGGGCGTCACCGCCATCGGTTACCCGATCGCGCGGGCAATCGCGCGAAAGCTGGATCGCGAATCGCTACCGCCGAAGATCCCTTTGGAGCTCAGTGGGCGCCTCGAGCGCATGGAGCAGGCGATCGACTCGATCGCGGTGGAGGTCGAGCGCATCTCGGAGGGACAGCGCTTCACGACGAAGCTGTTGAGTGAGCGGTCGCAGGGTGCTCCGCAACAGCTTCCACCGAAGCAGCCGTAGGCGATGCCGGAAGTACTGGTCATCGACGACGAGCCGAACATTCGGCGCATGGTCGGCGCGATCCTGAGCGCCGAGGGCTTCAGCGTGCGCGACGCGGCCGACGGCGCAGCGGGAGTGCGCGCCGCCGCCGAGCGCGAGCCGGATGCGGTGCTGCTCGACCTGATGATGCCCGGCGAGCTCGATGGCATGGCGGCGCTCAGCCAGCTGCGCGAGCGATTCCCTGCTCTTCCCGTCGTGATGATGAGCGGGCGCGCGGAGCTCAGCGACGCGGTGCGCGCGACCAAGCTCGGCGCCTTCCATTTCCTCGAGAAGCCGCTGACGCACGAGGCGATGCTATTGACCATTCGCTCGGCGCTCGAGCTCAGAATGGCGCGGCGCGAGGCGCAGACCCTGCGCGAGGAGTTCGGGCTCACGGGCGAGATGGTCGGGAGCAGCGCGGCGATGGAGCGCGTGCGCGAGCTCATCGGCCGGATCGCACCGAGTGATGCGCGCGTGCTCGTGATGGGCGAATCGGGGACGGGGAAGGAGCTCGGCGCCGCGGCGATCCACAACGGGAGCCCGCGCCGCGACAAGCCGTTCGTACGCGTGAACTGCGCCGCGATCCCGCGCGATCTCGTCGAGAGCGAGATGTTCGGTCACGAGCGCGGCGCCTTCACCGGCGCGACTGACCGTCGCATCGGACGCTTCGAGCTCGCGGACCAGGGCACCCTTTTCATGGACGAAGTCGGGGACCTTGGCGCCGAGGCGCAGGCGAAGCTGCTGCGCGCGATCGAGGCAAAGGAGATCGAGCGCGTCGGCGGCGGGAAGCCGATTCCGGTGAACGTCCGGATAGTCGCGGCGACGAACAAGGATCTCGAGAAGAACGTCGCCGAGGGAACGTTCCGCGAGGATCTCTACTTCCGGCTCAACGTCATCCCGATGACGCTGCCGCCGCTGCGCGACCGCGCGGAAGATGTGGACGCGCTCGTGCGCCACTTCTCCGCGCTCGGCCTCACGCGGCGCGGCTACCCCGCGCCACGCTGGACCACGGGCGCGCTCGACCTCATGCGGCGCTACCGCTGGCCCGGAAACGTGCGCGAGCTCGCGAACATCGTGGAGCGTCTGAGCATCCTGCACGCGGGGGCGGAGGTGACGGCGACGGATGTCGGCGCGGTGCTCGCGATCGATCGTAGCGCACCGGCGGGCACGCTGCCGACCGCTGCGGACACGGATAAGCCACTCGGCGACGCGCTCGACGACTTCGAGCGTGTGCTGATCACGCAGGCGCTCGAGGCCGCGAAGGGGAATGTGGCCGAGGCGGCGCGGCGGCTGCGCACGGACCGTCCGAATCTGTATCGGCGGATGCGGCGGCTGTCGATCGAATGGAACGGCTGATGAGGCGTGCGTGGAACGTCGCGTGGATGTTCGCGGCGGCGATGCTCGCGCTCGCGCCGATCGCGTCGAGAGCGCGCGCGCAGGTGGCCGACACCGCGCACGTCGGACTCTCGTACGACGATGCGTCCGAGATCGCGTATCTGTTCAACTCCGTGGCAGGCCTCCGCAGCACCGGCGCGACGACGATCGCGGCGAGCGACTCGGTCATCGGGAACGCCGCCGTGCTCTGGGGGCCGCTGACGATTGCCGGCCGCGTGCACGGCAGCGTGATCGTCGTCAACGGCTCGCTGACCATCGCGTCGAGCGGACATGTCGACGGCGACGTGATCGTCACCGGCGGGAGCGCGACGGGCGCGGACAGCGCGCACGTCGGCGGAGACGTGCGGGTGCACGCGGATCCGCTGAAGTTCCGCCAGGCGGGCGACCTGATCATCGCCGAGTCGCCGGCGGGCGCGGAGATTCCGGATGCGAGCTGGTTCAAGCACTGGCTCCGGCGGCACGTGCGCCCGCGACACGGCTTCATCGTCGAGGGAGGTCCGTACAATCGCGTCGAGGGGCTGCCGGTGATGGCGGGTCCGTCGATTCGCCAAAACACGGGCATCGGCTTGCTGCGGCTCTCCGCGATCGGGATCTACCGCTCGGCCGACCACTTCGACTGGGAAGGCGAGAATCTCGGCTACAACGCGAGCGGCGAGCTGACGGTGGGCGGCGAGCGCAACATCCGCTTCGGTATCTCCGGATATGATGTCGTAAGCCCCACCGAATCGTGGCAGCTGCGCGACGCCGAGGTGTCGCTCTCGAGCTTCTTCCTGCACGAGGACTATCGCGACTATTACAACACGAAGGGCGCGCACGCATGGGTGAGCGTGCACGACGGGCGGAAGCTGTCGCTGGAGCTTGGCGTACGCAACGAGCGGTGGGAGCCGGCCGAGACGCGCAACCCGTTCACGATTCTGCGCAACGGACAGAACTGGCGGCTGAATCCCACGCTGGACGACGGCAGGCTCTGGCTCGGCGAGGCGGTGTTCCGTCTCGACACGCGCAACAACGTCGGCGATCCGTGGACCGGGTGGCTGATCGACGCGACGCTCGAGGCGGGGGGGACGGACGCGCTCAAGCTCGGCCCCGCGACGTTCCTCGCGCGCGAAGATTCGCCGGGGACGACGGAGCGCATGCGCTTCACGCGGCTGCTCGCGGACTTCACGCGCTACAACCGTGTGTCGCCGCAGTCGCAGCTCAACTTCCGCCTCGTGGTCGGCGCTGGCTTTGGGGGCGACGGGCTTCCACTCCAGCGGCGCTTCTCACTCGGCGGCGCGGGGACGCTGCCGGGCTACGACTTCCGCGATGCCTCGCACGGTCCCGATGTGCTCTCGTGCGACGGCGGCCCGCATCCGACTCCCGGGCAGCCCGCGCAGTGCGACCGCATGGTGCTCGGGCAGATCGAATTCCGACACGACTCGCGCATCCGGCTGTTCGGGCGCACGGACAAGGACGGCGCAAATAACTTTCTCGTCGACCGCAACGTGGCGCTCGTCGCGTTCGCGGATGGCGGACGCGGATGGATCACGGGCCCGCGGTTCCGCGAGCTGCGCTATCCTGGAACGTCGTTCCCGTCCCTCGACACCTTCAAGTACGATGTGGGCGCCGGCGTCGACATCCACTACCTCGGCGTCTACGTCGCGAAGTCGCTCACGGATTGGAACGACAATGGCGCGAAGATCATCGTGCGCCTGAGGCATCGCTTCTAGCGTGCGAATCCTTCGTCGCCTTCTGCTCGCGATGCTGCTCGCCGCGCTCCCGCTGGCGGGTCGTGCGCGCGCGCAAGGGCCCGCGCGCGTGGAAGTGAGTCTCGCGACGGCGGTGGGAGGACAGAGTGGCGCGCCGATGGTGCGCAGTGTGCGCATTTTCTCCGACCACGACATCCGTGAGATGCTGCACAGCGGTTTTCCGGCGCGGCTGCACTATCGACTCGAGCTGTGGGGCGCGGCGGGCTTTTTCGACGATCTGAAGCGCCAGATCGAGTGGGATGTGATCGTGCGATACAACCCGCTCAAGCGCCGCTACACGGCCACCCGCATCGAGGGCGACAAGGTGACGGCGCTCGGCAGCTTCGACCGACTCGACCCGATCGAGGCGTTATTGTCGCAGCCGACGCAGCCCGGATTCGCTGCGCCCGATGGCCACGACAAGTACTACTACAACTTCGTGCTTGACGTGCAGATGCTCGCGGTGACCGATCTGGACGAGGTGCAACGCTGGCTCAAGGGAGACCTGGGCCCGGCCGTACACGGAGAAAAAAATCCAGGCACGGCGCTCGGCCGGGGCGCGAAGACCCTGATCACCAAGCTGCTCGGCGGCCAGGAGAAACACTACGAGGCCCGCTCGAAGGTGTTCAGGCCGCGGTGAGCGACGGCAGAGACAACTGCTTGGTGAAGCTGTCGACCGTCTAAGCCCTTAGTCCCGAATGCCCAGCGCCAGCGGACGATGGCCTGCGCGTTCGATGTGCTCGAGCTGGTGCAGGGTCTCTTCGCCGTAGAAGAGCTTGATGTAGTTCGACTGCGCCGGCGTGAGTCGACGGACGGCCCAGCTGAGGTGCACGAAGTGCGGCTCGACGGGGTGCGTCATCGGGTGCATGCCGATTTCTTCCGGCATGCGGTGTCCCTTGCGCGTGTTGCACGGCGAGCATGCGGTGACGACGTTCGTCCACTCGTTGGTTCCGCCGCGCGAGATCGGGATGAGGTGATCGCGCGTGAGAGACTCGCGCGGCTTCAGCTCGACCTGCATGCGTCCGCAGTACTGGCAGCGGTAGCGGTCGCGCGCGAACAGGAAGGTGTTCGTCACCTGGCGGCGAAAGCGGCGCGGGACGTGAATGAACTTCATGAGCCGAATGACCGCCGGGCGCGGCAGCGTGAGGCGCTCCGAGCGGACGAGCCGCCCCGGATCGCTCTCGACGATTTCCGCCTTTCCATCGAGCACAAGGCGGAGCGCACGACGCATGGGAACCATCGTCAGTGGCTCGAACGAAGCATTTAGTGCCAGACATCCAACGACCACAATTCCCCCCGCGGCCGATACGAAAACTCCCGCCTGAATCAATCAGTGCGGGAGCATGCCATCATGCAATCGTCACTGCTTGATTTACCATAGTGAGCCATCCGAAGCGGTCTTCGATTTCACCGCTGCAGATGCCCAGATACTGCTCCTGAATCGCGCGCGTGATCGGCCCCGGCTTCCCGCTGCCGACCTGAATGCGATCCACGGATCGAACCGGCGTGAGCTCGGCGGCGGTACCCGAGAAGAACGCCTCATCCGCAATGTAGAGCATTTCGCGCGGAATGGACTCCTCGCGAACCTCGTAGCCGAGGTCGCGCGCGATGACCATCACAGAATCTCGTGTGATTCCTCTGAGGATGCTGGCGCCGAGCGAGGCGGTGTAGATCACTCCGTCGCGTACGACGAACAGATTCTCGCCGCTTCCCTCCGACACGTGCCCTGCGTTGTCGAGCATGATCCCTTCCGCGTATCGATCGATACGCGCTTCCATCTTCGTCAGCTGCGAGCTGAGATAGTTACCGCTCGCCTTCGCGAGCCCCGGAATGGTATCCGGAGCAGCGCGCCTCCAGCTCGAGACGCAGACGTCGACGCCGTTCTCGATCGCATCGACGCCCAGGTAGCGTCCCCAGTTCCAGGCGATGATGAACGTCTCGACCGGAACATCGGCGGCGTAGACACCCATCTGCTCACCCGTACGAACGACGATCGGACGCAGATAGCAGTGACGCACCTCGTTCGCCGACACCGTGTCCATCGCCGCCTGCACGAGCGTCTCGACATCGTGCTGCAGCGGCATGCGGTAGATGCGACACGAATCGTGTAGCCGCCGCATGTGCTCGTTGGCGCGAAAGACGGCAGGACCGGCCGGCGTCTCGTAGCAGCGGATGCCCTCGAAGACGCTCGACGCGTAATGGACGGCGTGGCTCATCACATGGATGGTCGCGTCGTCCCACGCGACAAACTGGCCGTCGCGCCAAATCCTGGTCGTGCGTCCGGACGGTGTGTCGGCCATGACTTCCCTAGTGCGTCGGGCGGAAAACGGGGGTCAGGGGAAAAATAGTGGGACCGACGGATGCCGCGCCAGAGCGATCAATTGCCTGTGAACTGCACTCTGCGGCTAGTGCGCGTCCTGACCCAATGTGAACAAGGTCCCTTTGACGCTGGAATCCGCCAGGATCGAGACCTGCTCGTTCCACTTGGACAGGTGGAACTCGGTCTCCCGCTTCCCATTCTTGCCGTCGACATAACCCGAGTGTCCCTCCGTCGCACCGGTGAGCTTCGACCGATACCAGCCGACAACCTGCTCGTAGGAATCGTTCGTCTTCGCGTTGTACAACGCTCCTTGCTTTGGAGGATGGCCCATCATCTTGCCGGCGGTCAAGTTCGGATACGTCGGAAGATCGGTCAGGTTGGCTTCGATCCCTGAAGTGGTCCCCTGTGAGTTCGAGGCGCTCGAGATGGCCGTGTTCGCGCTGCTCGAGGCATCGTTCGAGCACTTGCTGCCAAAGGTGAGAGCAGCGGCGATCACGGCGAGAAGTGGTACGCGAGTGAGGTCAAGCATGTCGTGGGTCTCCGCCCGATGTGGGCAATGGGGAACGCGGCGACGAACGCACGAACGATGTGCCGCGACAGATCAAGAATGACTGGACGCCGTCGTCCACTCGTTATTCGACCGTTATTCTAAGCGCTTGATGAAGTCGCCCGCGATTCGACCCAGCCACGGAGCGCGGCGGCCGTCTTTGACACCCGGCCGGGTAGCTCGAGATCCTCGTTGAGCGGCTCCCAATTCCAGACTTTCGAGATCCCTGCGACTGCAACGAACTTCGCCGGCTCGGCGCCGAGTGCGAAGACGAGCGCAGCCTCGGGATCCGCGTCGGCGGAGCCGGCGAGCGTGGTGAGATCGAAGGCGGCGAGGTCGGCCTCCTTCCCGACTTCGAGCGAGCCGACGCGATCCGCGAGTCCGAGTGCGCGCGCGCCGCCGAGCGTTGCGAGCTCGATCGCGCGCGCTGCGGGGAGCGCATCGGGGCGCGAGACGCGGATGCGCTGCGCGAGCACCGCCGTGCGCGACTCCTCGAGGAGATGCATGCGGTTGTTCGCGGCCATCGAGTCGGAGCCGAGTCCGACGGCGATGCCGGCGTCGAGCATCTCGAGAAGCGGCGCGATGCCGTGGCCGAGTTTCGCATTGGAGATCGGACAGTGGGCGATGGTGCTCTCGCTCGACGCAATCGCCGCGATGTCGCTGTCGCTGACGCGCACGCAGTGGATGAGCAGCGGCTTCGCATCGAGGACGCCGAGCTTCTCGAGGAGCGCGATCGGCGACTCGGCGCGGCGCGCGACCGGAAAGCCGCGCGCGCGATGCGCATCCGCGAACGGGCCCTCGCCCTCGGACACAAAGCGATGCTCGGCATCGCTCTCGGCAATGTGGATCGCGATTTTGCGGCCTGAGCGCGCGACGAGAGCGAAGAGCGGATCGGACACCGTGTATGGCGCGTGCGGCGAGACGCCGACGTGCTGGAGATCCGTCTCGAACGCATCGTGGCGAGCGAGCTGCCCGGCGAGACGCGCGGCGGCATCGCTGACGGCCTTTGGATCCGCGGACGGCGAGAACACTTCCTGATACATGATTCCACGCACGCCGCGTTCGCGCATCGCCTCGAGCACCATGCCGGAGTCACAGGTGTCCGCGAAGGTCGTGATGCCGGCGCGAAGGCCCTCGGCGATTCCCCAGCGCGCGGAATCGAGAAAGCGCTCGGGCGTCATCACCGCGACCTTCGCGCCCTGAAGGCGCGCGATCCAATCGCGAAAGGAGAGATCCTCGAGCAGCCCGCGGAAAGCGGTGAGCTCGAGATGTGTGTGCGCGTTGATGAGGCCGGGGAGCAGTGCGCAGTTGCCGAGGTCGCGATCGATTTCGCCCTGGCCGTCGGGAGCGTTGGCGCGCGGTCCGACGTAGACGATTCGGCCGCCGAGCTCTGCGACCGTCCCGTCGCGTATCGGCGGCGACGAGATCGGAAGCACCCAGCGTGCGTGGTAGCGGATCACCAGGGCGCGCGCGTCCCGTGCACGAACGGATCGAACAGCGCGCTCTCTTCGGCGCCGACGCGCTTCGACATCGCGAGCGGCCACGCGAGATCGCCGACCTGCGCGCGCGTGTGACCGTCGGAGCCGAGCGAGAGGCGGACGCCGCGGTCGTGGGCGCGCTTCACGAGGCGCTCGTGCGGGCGATAGCGATTCGAGATCTCGAAGGCGATTCCCGCCTCGAAGAGCGCGTCGACGAGACGTTCCTCGTGGGACTCGGACCAGAGCTCGTCGATCGGGAGGTTGCGGATCGGGAGCGGAAGGAGCGTCGGGTGCGCGAGGATGTCGACCGTCATCTCAGCAGCCAGGCGCTCGACGTCGTCGATGTGGAGCTCCATGTACGCCGCCGGCGTGAGCGGCTCGGGGAGCGTGCGCTCGAACATGCTGAGCGGCCGGTCCGCACCCGGGATGTTGACCGCGTGCAGAGAGCCGATGCGATGCGTGAAGCGCGCGGAGAGCTCGTCGGGGAGATCGCGCCACAATGGGTCGTGCCAACAGAACTCGCCGCCGATGGCGATGTCGTAGGGCTCGAGCTCATCGAGATACGCGCGCACGGCGTCGATGGATTTCACCGCGAGCGAGACTTCGGTGGAGAGATGGTCGGACACGCTCGGGCGCACGCCGCGCGCGCGGACGATCTCGATCAGCTCCGGAGCCGTGAGCTCGCCGTCGGACATCGTGGTGTGCGCGTGACAGTCGATCGGCGTCCAACCCGTCACGGCTTGCCGGGGTGGAACGGGTCTATCTGCGTTTGGCGCACCGTGTCGCGCGATGCCGTCGGCACCGGCGCCGCGTGCGGGCGCACCGTGCTCGGACTGTTCGGCGTCTGCTGTTGTCCGCCGAAAGGCACCGGTGACGGCGCGGGATTCGTCGAGTCGACCGAGGCACCGTACGCGCCCGAGCACTGCGCCACTGGCTCGGTGCCCTCGATGTAGAACTCGCTGACCACCTGCGAGTCCGGACAGAACGGGCTCCTGAGCATGCCGCTGTATTTGTCGACCTCGCGGACGACGAGTCCCTCCGGTCGCGGCCAGTCCGGCGGCGCCGGGCGACGCTGATAGATCTCCGACATGTACGACGTCCACGCGGGCGCGACGAGTCGACCACCCTGCGCGTTCGACTGGATCTTCTGCGGGCGGTCGAAGCCCATCCAGATACCGGTCACGAGGTCGGGAGTGTAGCCGATGAACCAGACGTCGGTGCCGTCGTTCGTCGTGCCGGTCTTTCCGCCTGCGGGGATGTGGAAGCCGGAGGCCCACACGCTCGCCGCGCTGCCGCGACGCACGACGTCCTTCATCATGTCGACCATCATCCACGCTTCTTCGCGGGAGAGCGTCTCGAAGCGCGCGGGCGTCGCTTCCCAGAGGGTCTGGCCCTTCGCGTCCTCCACCTTGAGCACCGCGTTGGGCACGGCGCGAATGCCGAGTGTCGCGAAGGCGGAGTACGCCGCGACCATCTCGATCGGATAGACATCGGCCGAGCCGATGTTGATCGACGGATACGGCGGGATCGGCGTGGTGATGCCGAACTTGCGCGCCATCTCGATCACGCTCGACTCGCCGAGCTCCATGCCGAGCCGGATCGCGGCGAGATTGCGCGAGAGGTAGAGCGCTTCGCGCAGCGGGATGTCGCCCATGAACTTGAGATCGTAGTTCTGCGGCGTCCAATCCTGCCCGTTGATCTGGGGTACCGTGAGCGCGGAGTCATTGAGCATGTACGACGCCGACTTGCCATTGTGAATCGCGTCGGCGTAGACGATTGGCTTGAACGTCGAGCCGGGCTGACGGAGCGCCTGCGTCGCGCGATCGAACTTCGAGTCGTCGTAGTCGCGGCCGCCGATCAGCGCGCGGATCGCACCGTTGCGCGGATCCATCGAGATGAGCGCCCCCTGGAGATACGGCGAGTTTGGCGCATTATTCGCTTCGTTCTCGCCATTCGCGTTGCGCGCGACGTACTCCTCCATCGTCGTGTGCTTGAACGAGCCGTACTTGCCGCCTTCGATCGCCTTGATCTGCCGCTCGAGATTCCGCTCGGCCGCCTGCTGCATCTCGATGTCGAGCGTCGTGTAGATCTTGAAGCCGTCGGTGTAGATCTTGTCGCCGAACTGCTGCTCGAGCTGGCGGCGAACGTACTCCACGAAATACGGCGCGAGCTCGCCCGACTCGGCCTTGCGCGCCATCTGCAGTGGATACGCCTGCGCCAACCTGGCGTCGGCCTCCGTGATGACGCCTTCCTTCCGCATGAGACCGATGATCGTGTTGCGCCGCTGGATCGCGCGGTCCGGATACCTGCGCGGGTTGTAACGCTCGGGACCTTTCGGCAGCGCGGCGAGCGTCGCGGCCTCGGCGAGATTGAGGTCGCGCACCGACTTGCCGAAGTAGTGCTGCGCGGCGGTCTCGACGCCGTACGCGCCGTTGCCGAGGTAGATCTGATTGAGATAGAGCTCGAGGATCTTTCCTTTCGGATAGCGTGCTTCGATCTGACGCGCGACTTTGGCTTCCTTGAGCTTGCGCGTGAGCGTCTTCTCGCGGGATATCTGGTCGGAGAAGATGTTTCGCGCGAGCTGCATGGTGAGCGTCGAGAAGCCCTGCGCGAAGTTGCGATGCACGACGTCGGCGGCGAGCGCGCCGAAGACGCGCGTCCAGTCGATGCCCGCGTGCTCGTAGAAGCGCTTGTCTTCGGTGATGATGAACGCCTGCTGCACCGGCTTCGGGATGTCGGCGAGCTTGATGAGCGTGCGGCGCTCGAGTCCGAGCTCGGCGATGAAGCGTCCGTCGGCGGCGAAGAGCTTGCTGGTTTGGCGCGGCTGAAAGGCGTCGAGTTGCGTCGGATCGGGGCACGCGCCTTCGCGGCAGACGAGGCTCCACGATGACCACGCGAGGCCGATCGCAAACGCGATCGCGAAGAGGCCGCCGAGCAGGGTCGCGCGGGCGAGTTTGGGGCGCGCGCGCCAGAAGCGCCTGCCGAGCGGAAAGTCAGCCATATGCCCTTGAAATGTTAGCGTCTGCGCGGGGGGGCTGCAACGCGGCTGTCGTGACACAACCGCGTGTGTCATCTATGTTTGACCGATGTCCAACATGAATTCGCTGCTGGCCGAGCTGACGTGGCGCGGACTGCTGTATCAGCATACTGAGCCGCTCGATGCGACGCTGACCGCCGGGGTCGTGACCGGCTATTGCGGTTTCGATCCGACGGCGACGAGTCTGCACGTCGGGAACCTCGTGCCGGTGATGGGGCTCGCGCATCTGCAGCGCGCCGGACATCGGCCGGTGGTGCTCATCGGCGGCGGCACCGGGATGATCGGTGACCCAAGTGGTAAGACGGCCGAGCGTCAGCTGAATACGCCGGAGACGGTGGAGCAGAACTCGCGTGCGATCCAGAAGCAGCTCGAGAAATTTCTGGTGTTCGGCGAGCCGAGCGGCGCGATCATGCGCGACAATGCGGAGTGGCTGCTGGACATGCAGGCGGTGGAGTTCATGCGTGAGGTAGGGAAGCACTTCACGGTGAGCTACATGATGCAGAAAGACTCGGTGCGGTCGCGCATGGAAGAGGGCGGCATTTCGTACACTGAATTCAGCTACATGCTGCTTCAGGCGAAGGACTTTCTGGAGCTGTATCGGAGGGTTGGGTGCACGCTGCAGATCGGTGGGAGCGATCAGTGGGGGAACATCACGGCTGGGATCGAGTTACTGCGCAGGGTGGAGGGCGTGGAGGCGCATGCGCTGACGATGCCGCTGGTGACGACGGCGGCGGGGACGAAGTTCGGGAAGACGGAGGCGGGGGCGGTGTGGCTGGATCCGGCGTTGACGTCGCCGTATCGGTTCTATCAGTTCTGGGTGAATGTGGATGATCGGGATGCATCGCGATTTTTGAGATTTTTTACGTTGATGGGGAGGGAGGAGATCGAGGCGCTCGAGTTGGAGCTGGTGGCGCATCCGGAGCGGAGGGTGGCGCAGCAGGCGTTGGCGAGGGATGTGACGACGCGCGTGCATGGGGAGAAGGCGGCGAAGGCGGCGGCGGATGTGTCGGCGTTGTTGTTTGGTCGCGGGGATGCATCATCTCTCTCGGTGGAGGCGTTGGAGGCGTTGAGGGATGAGGTGCCGTTCGTCACGCTTCCGGCGTTGCCCGCGGAGGGAATGGATGCGACGGAGTTGTTCGTCGCGGCAAAGCTGGCGGCGAGCAAGGGGGCAGCGAAG
>JBDTJH010000243.1:0-3312 GCA_039935955.1 Gemmatimonadaceae bacterium | reverse complement strand
GGAAATCGGTGCCGATCGAGCGGTTGAGTGCGTCGAGTGCGTGAGCTGTGGGCGCGGCGAAACGGCCACCCCAGAGTTTGTGGGAGTCAGCTGTCATTTGCTTAAGGTATAGCGGGGAGCGAGAAGCCGGGGAGGTGAGGCGTACTGTGCTACCTCATCGCGCGCGGATCAGGGGCGAGCGTGAAGGCTCGCCCCTGGGCCCAAAAAGTCAGGCGGCTTGCTGGTCTCCGCTGGCTTCGGCAGCATTGCGCTCCTGCTCGCGGAGCGCGCGGACGCGTGCCGAAAGCCCGAACAGGCGGATAAAGCCAGCGGCATCGCTCTGCTGGTAGACATCGTCCTCGCCGAAGGTGACGAAGCGCTCGTCGTACAGCGCGTACGCACTCTCTCGGCCGGCTACGATGGCGTTGCCCTTGTAGAGTCGAAGCGTGACGGAACCTGTGACCGTTTCCTGCGTGACATTTACGAACGCGTCGTATGACTCGCGCTCGACAGTCCACCAGCGTCCTTCGTAAACGAGGTCTGCGTAGCGCAGCGCGATGACATCCTTTGCAGCGAGGGTACGGCGGTCGAGGGTCAGTTGCTCGAGCTCGCTGTGTGCGGCGTAGAGCAGCGTACCACCGGGGGTTTCGTAGATGCCACGGGACTTCATGCCGACGAGACGGTCTTCGACGAGATCAATCCGTCCGACACCGTTGCGACCGCCGATGTCGTTGAGCATGGCGAGGAGCGGAACCGGTGACATCGTGTGGCCGTTGACTGCGACGGGTGTTCCGCGATTGAAAGAGATCGTGACCTCTTCCGACGTGTCGGGCGCGGACTCGGGCGACTGTGACATCATGAACAGGTCGTCGGGTGCGGACTGGGCTGGATCTTCGAGGCAGCCGCCCTCGTGCGAGATGTGCCAGATGTTGCGGTCGCGGGAATAGATCTTTTCCTTGGTCGCGGCGACGGGGACATTGTGTCGCGCGGCATAAGCGATCGCGTCCTCGCGGCTCCGGATATCCCATTCACGCCATGGCGCGATGACCGGAAGATCCGGAGCGAACGCGGCGTACGTGAGTTCGAAGCGGACCTGGTCGTTCCCCTTTCCGGTGCAGCCGTGCGCGAGAGCGTCGGCGCCGACTGCGCGCGCGACCTCAACCTGACGACGTGCGATGAGAGGACGGCCCATGGACGTGCCGAGCAGGTATTTGCGGCCGTAGATGGCGCCCGCGCGGAGTGTTGGGAAGATGAAGTCGCTGACGTACTCGTCGCGCAGGTCTTCGACGTAGCACTCGTCTGCGCCGGACGCGATGGCTTTCGCCTTGACTCCGGCGAGCTCGTCGCCCTGTCCGATGTCAGCGGCCACGCAAACGACCTTCACGCCTGGGTATCGCTCCTTGAGCCAGGGGACGATGATCGAGGTATCGAGTCCTCCGGAGTAGGCGAGGGCGATCTTTTTGGGTGTAAAGGTCATGGCAGTCTCTGTTTGGAATTTTATGCGATAAGTATGTATAAATAGTCGGTCAAGGGGGCGTTCGCAACTGTCTGGGCGGGGGTGAGTTGGGAGGGCTATCTTCTCCTGATGGCCAACAAGCGAGAGCGGCAGAATGCCATCCTGGAGACCATCGAAACTCATGCTGTGGTGAGCCAGGAGGATCTTCGGAAATTGCTCCTCAGACGTGGGTGGGATGTGACGCAGGCGACCCTGTCGCGGGATCTGAGGGAGCTGCGGATCGCGCGGGTTCCGACCTCCGAAGGGGCGCGATACGCGGTCACGGACGGCCATATCGAGGAGGCGCGGGTCGCGCTCGACACATTGCTACCGCAGCTGTTCATGCGGATTGACGGTGTGAGCGAGATGGCGGTGTTGCGGACTGTGCCCGGCGGGGCTCAACCGATCGCGAGTGCGCTGGACGGGGAAGGCTGGCCCGACATACTTGGCACGGTTGGTGGGGATGATACGATCCTGATCATCTGTCGCTCGGTGCAGGCGCGCGAGCGGGCAGTGCGGAAGATCAAGAGCCTGGCGGGGGAGCCGGGCTGATAACGGCGTAGCAGTGGTGATCCCCGTGCTGCATCACCACTGCTACAATGCGGGTCAGTGCTTGAGGGTGATGCTTACAATTCCGTTGCTTGCTCGCGGATCGCTGGATTGTTTTAGAGCCGCCGCCCCTTTCGTGACTTCGATGCTCTCGATGTTCGCCGGATTGAGTGCCTTGTATTGAGCGGTCGTGGCGACGACGCCGTCGATGAGAAAGAGCGGCTCAGCGGCCGGTGTCGTCGCGAAGCGTTTACCAGTTGAACTATACTTGACCGAAACGGCGTGTGACCCAAGGAACATGTGTGTGCCGGCCCGGGCGAGCGACAGGGGGAGGGTTACGGTGTGAATGCGATGCTCGCCCGACAGGGTTTCGAGGCGAATCTGCTGCTCGCCGCCGGGCTGTTTGGATCTGACGAAGTTGATTGTTGAGATGCTGTCGGATGGAATAGCCTTGGCCCTTTCTGCAGATACAACAACGTCATTTACATAGAATGTGGGCTGTTTTGCGTCAATTACGAATGCCTGGCGGACGTTCTTTTCTGCTGACGCGGCGTCAAGCCCGCTGATGTCGGCTGCAGTCGGGACGTGAGATTCGCATGCGGCGATCGCAAGCGTGGACACGATCGCGATGTAGGAAGCAGAGCGAAGTGCGCGCGCAAAGGGCCGTTTTGCCGAGTGTTCGTTGTCTGGGATAACCATGGCGCGAAGTCTCCGTTCAAGGTGAGATGATGGTTCGAGCAGCGATGTTGCACCGAGCCACATGTGTACTGGCGCTCCGAGGCGCGCGCGCGCCTGATTGACGAGAAGTTGCGCGTAGCTCTTGAGTGAAGCGCCCTTTCCAACGACGCGAGCATCGCAGTCGATTTCGATTGCCAGTCTGGTGCGAGCGAGGCAGTACCAGGCGCCTGGATGCCATGGGAACAGCGCTACGAGTCCCCACATGGCGGCGAGAAGTACGGGGTCATGTGCAGCGCGGTGTTCCATCTCGTGCATGACGATGAGCTGACTGTCGTCTGGATGTCCGTCGAGCATCCATCGTGGCACGACGATTTCAGGGCGCAAGATGCCAATCACTGCGGGACCCGCGTTTGGAGCAACGCGCACGCGCTGGCCAGCGAAATCAGCAACGCTCCACTCCTGTCGTGCTCGCCGGACTCTGGAGTAAACCACGCCTATAAGTGCGAGGATCAAACCGGACATGACGAGCCAGAGTATTGCGAGCGAGTTATTTGAAGTCGGTCCGACGAGGTGGGACGCGTGTGCAGCCGCGGTACGCGGCAGTGACATAA
>JBDTJH010000242.1:0-25602 GCA_039935955.1 Gemmatimonadaceae bacterium | reverse complement strand
TGGGGATCGACCAGCGGGATGCGCGCGACATTTCGGCGTATCTCTACACGCTGCGGTGAGCCGACTTTGGACGGCGAGCTCCGGAGTGACAGCTGGCGACGAAGGCGTGAGACCGCGGTCGGCGGATTTCTCACTGTCGCGGTAATCCCGGCGTCTGCTTCTCCGCGAGGCGCGGCAAGTCGTGAGACGATTGACGGAATCGGGCATGTCGTCGCATTCATCACGAACTCGATCCGTGAGCACGTGAACCAAGAGAGGATCGATGTTGGGGACTTGTCGGGGGACTATCTCGGCAGATCTCCTGCTTTTCGGCGCGGCCGGCAGCGATTGCGAGCTGACTTCAGTCCGTTGACGTCAACTCAAGCACGATTGCGTCTTCACTGAACCGGACTGAAAATCCGCGTGTCGGGGGTTCAATTCCCTCCCTAGCCGCTGTGATGACGCAAAACGTCAGGACACGTCTTCGTGTGCGGGCGTTTTTGCGTTGGCGATTGCGTCCTTCAGGAGATCTGCGTGCAGCGACCTTTCACCGTTAACGACGGCGGGTTCAACCAGCGAGTGCAACATTGGCTTGATTGCAGGCACTCGTCGCAGAAGAACGAATGGCACAGCTGGGGCGCCCAACTTTACCTGCAGTTACGCACTACGTCGCAGACGAAGCGCGCTGTGCGAAGCGGGAAGTGCCGGGTCTCACCTGGTGTCGTACAGAACAACGCGAACGCCGGTGAACTGCCGGTCGCTTTCCATCCGATAACGACCAGATAGCGAGTCGCGGAGAACATTTCCTGCTTCCCCATCTTGGTTGAAGACCGCCCACAGGCGGCGGTGTCGATCCGGAAGGCGTGTGAGCATATTACCGACGTCTCCGTCGCCTAGCGCACCGGGATAAATCACCTCCACACTTCCTGCGCTCGCGTCGAACCTCGCCCGGTAGTAATCGAAGGGCGCGACCACGAAGCTCGGGAAGAACAGCGCGGCGTCTCCCGGTCGTGCCGATCCAAGGACGTAACGAGTCGCCGCACGCCAATCATCCTTGTCCGACCGACGATAGTAGCCGACCAGCGCGTGAACGGGTATCACGAGGGTCACGACCAACGCAGCCAGCGACAGAGTTCGCGGCCGCAAACGGTCGATCCCCACGGCGACCAGAAGTACGGTAAAGGGCAGGCACTCGATCAGGTACTTGTCGACAAAGATCGGCTTGAAGAGCGAGATCGTCAGCACGAGGATGATGGGAAGCGCCGCGCCACTGATGACCAACGCTTGGTGCCAGGTCTCGCGTTCACGTCGCTGCGTCCGCCACGCCACACGCGCGCTTGCGCCCGCCGCGAACAGCACTACGGCGTACGGGACAAATTCAAGCTTGTGCTCTCCGGCGCTGCTGCCCGCGCCCAGGAGCGCGTACACCAGATAATCGACACGTCTGAAGGTGGTACGCGGGATCCAAGCTGCGCTATCGGCGTGCCCCAGGAACACGAACGCGGCCAGCGGCAAGAGGAGGATTCCGATGGCGGCGACGGCGAGTGCAAAGTGCTTCCACGGCAGGTCCCGAGGGCGGGCGATGGCGAGTGAGGCCCATTGGGCCACGATCGCGAGGCCCGCGTAGAAATGGGTGTACACGGCAAGCACGCTCGTGGCGACGTATGCGATCCACACGCCAATGGGGTGCCGCGAAGAAGACGCGGTGGCGCGCACCAGCAGCAGCGTCGACGCGGTGACGAGTAGCAGCATCAAGCTGTAGCCGCGCGCTTCCTGCGCAAACCTTATGTGATAGGGGTGCACCGCCAGGAGGCCAAGAGCGATCCGCCCTACGCGCGCGCCAAAGAGGCGCGTGCCGAGGCGATATAAAAGCGGAAGTGTTGCGATGGAGCAGAGCGCGGACAGGCTCCGAACGATCCACTCCTCCGTCCCGAGGCGAATCCAGCCACGCAGGAGAAGATAGTATGGCAGCATATTGAGCTCGCGCGACACCGTCAGATGTGCAAACCGTGACCACGACAGCCGAGCGAACACGACGCTCAGCGCCTCGTCGAGCCAAAAACTTGGCGCGCCAAGATAGAGTATCCGGAGCGCGATTCCGATCGCGATAATGCCGCCAACGAGGAGAGTGCCGCGATGGCGGAAGACTCCGTTCGCCGTGACTTCGTCGATCAGCGAGCCACAGTTTCGGGAGTGCGTCGTGTAGATCTGCATCATCTGCTCCGACTTCGCACGTTACTTCTAATCGCTTCTCCGTAATCCATCACGCTGGGGAGTCGGCCTTGGAACGAGCCTTCTGGGCGAGGGCCAGCGCGACGCCTGCAAGGTTGGCGCGTGATCCCTCGCGGTTGAAACGCAGAATGTGAACACGCCGGCAATTCGTATCCATCATGGTGCGCAAAGTGAATGTAGGGCCGAGGTATCGGGAAGACGACAAGCACATGCCTCATGGTGATGCGCCGTATGAGGCCTTCCATCCGTCGCGCGCAGGGTGTTACAGTTGCGCCCGAAACCAATACGCCACTTGACTGGTGACGCGAGCCAGCAGCGAGAGTTGATCGAGATCGGCGGCCAGGACCTCTCGGCACGATTGCAAATCATGGTCGAACACCTCCGCGCCGGCGCGCGCGAGCTTTGCATCGAACGCAATCGCGGCGCACTCGGCGTTCAGCGCAAACGAGCGCGGATCGAAGTTGATCGAGCCCACGCAGAGCATCGTGTCATCGATGGCGAGGACCTTCGCATGGACCATGGTGCGCTGGTGCTCGAAGAGCCGTACGCCGCCCTCGAGCAACCGACGCCACGTGTGGCGGCTCGCTGAACGTACGATCGGCTTATTGTGAAATGGGCCTGGCATCAGAATGCGGACTTCGACTCCACGGGCGCTTGCAGCGCAGAGGGCGCCGATAAATGCCGGCGTCGGGACGAAGTAGGCATTGGTGATGGCGAGCGATCGACGCGCACTGGCGATGAGCGCGGCGACGGTGCGCTGGGCGGTGCTCGTTGCATTCGCCGGATTGCTTTGTACGATGCAAATCGTCGTATCGCCCTGGGGCGCAAGGCGCGGGAAATATTCAGGCTTGAGGAGTAACTCGCCCGTCGCGTCGCTCCAGCTGTCGACGAACGCGCGCTGCAGTGAGGCAACCGCGGGTCCCAGAATACGCGCTTGGGTATCGCGCCAGTGGCCCGGTGTGTCACCCGCGCCGCTCCACTCATCAGCGATGCCAACGCCGCCCGTGAATCCGACGTCGCCATCGACGATGAGGAGGCGGCGATGTGTGCGACGATTGTATTCTTCCCAGTCATACCACCGCGCTGGCCGAAACCATTGCACGTCGCAGCCCGCCCCGCGCATTTGCGCGAGGAGTCGGGGAGATGCGCTCTTCGCTCCGTCTCGATCGATGACAATGCGCACCTCGACCCCGCGCTGCGCCGCGCTCGAGAACGCATCGGCGAATGCGCCCGGAATCACACCAGCTCGAAATACATAGCTGACGAAGTGAACGGTCGATTCCGCGCGCGCGATACATTCGAGCATGGCGGGAAAGATTTCCTCACCGTTTTGAAACAGCTCGAGCGTGTTACCTGCGAGCGCGGGTTGGCCAGCTGCGGCCGCAATGGCGGGGCTCAACTCATCGATCCCTGACTGCGCTCCCGGTACCGACACGACGGCATCTTCTCTATCCGCATGCGCGTTGACACTGGCGTTGAAATAGATCAGCGCCAGTACGCACACGCCGCCGGCGATAGCGACCACGAGGGCGATGTGGTGAACTGAGTCCATGTGACAACTCAAGGTCAATGGAAATCGCGATGCCTGACCGCGATGCGTATCGGTCACGCCCGCGCGGCCACGCGACGGTCGTGCGCCTGCGCTTCGAATCTCGCAACCGACGCGAGCACAAGAAAGTGCGAGGACCATGATAGTCGCCTAGTCCACACCGGTCCGCGGTCTCTCAGTCTCCGCATGCAAAACCGCTATTCGCCGGTTCGATTCGGGCTCGCGCCTCTTCGAGAGCCCCTATCGTATTGGGGGCTTTCGTGCGTTTTGTGGCGGCTCGAATTAGCCATTTGGCTGATGGTACCTCGGAAGAGGATTCATTCGGCGCCACCGGCCACTAGCGTCTGCAGCTTCTTGATCGTCGCCCAGTTCCGGCTCGTCGCGCCGTCGCCCAGCTGCTTCGCGATCGTGGCGACGATACGGCTCTCGAGAATTCCATTCGGGCACCACAGGTATGCGGCGATCGACCCGACCGCCAGCCGCTCCACTCCCCACTCCTCCTTCGCGAGCTCCGCCGCGCGCGCGCGGTCTGCCTCGCCCGCGAACACGGTGACGAGAAAACGGGGCGGATTCGCCTCGCCCTCCGCGAACGGATTCTCTTCGACAATGCGATCGAGCTCTGCGGCGGTAACGACGATCACGCGGCACGTCACACCGATCCGCGTCGCGATCGCCTTCTGGATCTTCGCCGCCGCCATCGCATCTACGCGCGGCGCGGAGAAGACGACGTTGCCGCTGTTGAGCAGCGTCTTCACGTCGCCGTATCCGAGCCCTTCACAGAGCGCCCGCAGCTCGGCCATGGGGACGCGCTTGGCTTTGCCCACGTTGATGCCGCGTAGGAGCGCGACGTGCATGACGGAAGTGGATTTTTTCGCTGCCACGATCTCCTTCGGTAGCGTCGGCGTCGCCAGGAGTATGTGCCCACCGCCGGGCAAAACGCTATCATCATGGTAGCAGACTTCGGCGCTCCCGCGCACGACGACCGTCTCCAAACCGCAGGCACCCGCCGATATGGCAGACACGCGCAAAAAGAAGGGCGATCCGCCGGAGAGGCCCGGCTACGAGCCGCGATGGCCCGTGATTCTCGCGATGATCGCCGCGGCCGGTTTGCCCTTCGCGCTCCCGCGCTCGCTGAGCGTGCTCCCACAGTGGATCGTGGCGGTGATCGTGGCCGTGCTGCTCGCCGCAGCAATCGTGACGCACTACATCCACAGGCCGCATCTCAATCAGGTATTCGGATTCTCACTGCTCGGCTTGATCACTATCGCCCAGCTCTATTCGCTCGGTACGCTCATCGCGGCGCTGCCGAAGCACACGGAGCCTGCGTCCCGGCTACTCGTGTCGGCCGCGGTGCTCTGGGTGACGAACGTGATCGTCTTCGCCGTCTGGTATTGGCGCCTCGACGCCGGCGGCCCGAATGCGCGTGACACCCGCATCGCGCACGTGCGCGGTGCCTTCCTCTTTCCGCAGATGTCGATCATCGCCCCCGGCGCGAACGGGAAGTCGATCGCCGAGGTCGAGAACTGGCGCCCGCAGTTCGTCGACTATCTCGCGATCTCGTTCTACACGTGTACCGCGTTTTCGCCGACCGACGTGCCGGTGCTCTCGCGCTGGGCCAAGATGATGATGATGGTCCAGGCGGGGATGTCACTTACGACGGTGGCGCTGCTCGCCGGACGGGCCGTAAATATTCTCTAGCCCGCTATTTCTCTTGCGACCGAAGCGCGAGGCGGGCGAGAGCCGCGACTTCGAATCGCGCACCTGGCTTGGCTGTTCCTGGGTAGAGACCGTCACGGTCGAATCGCGCGGGAAGGCCGATGCGATGCTGCGCGATGTGTCGACCTGGCGGCTGGCGGCGACACCGAAAGACGCAAGCCCGGCTAAACAACCACGTTCGGAATCGGGCCACACTAACCTATAGTCCTCATCTCATGACGGTAAATACCATAGACCTCACGAGCGCACGTCCCACGTTGATCGGACTTGGGTACGACGCGAGCTCCTCGTTTCTTCGCGGGCCCGCGCTCGCGCCCGCGCGCATACGCGAGGAGCTGCACTCGTCGCAGTCGAACGGATGCAGCGAGAGCGGGCTTCACGTGCTCGGCGCTGAGGGGCTCGCCGACGCGGGCGACCTCGATCTCCCCGCGTCCATCGCCGCGCGTGGAATGATCGAGAGCGGCATCCGCGCGCTGATCGAGAGTGGCGCGCGCCCGCTCTCGCTCGGCGGCGACCACTCGGTCTCATACCCCGTGCTGCGCGCGCTCGGCCCGCTCGTGCCGGGACTCACGATCCTGCAGATCGATGCGCACCCCGATCTCTACGGCGACTTCGAGGGCGACCGCTTCTCGCACGCGTGTCCGTTCGCGCGCATCATGGAGGAGAAGCTCGCGACGCAGCTCGTGCAGGTCGGGATCCGCACGATGAACGCGCTGCAGCGCGCGCAGGCCGAGCGCTTCGGCGTGCAGGTGATCGACATGCGTGCGTGGGCGGCGGGAGAGCGTCCGCAGCTTCGCGGTCCGATCTACGTAAGCGTCGACATGGACGGGATCGATCCGGCATTCGTGCCGGGCGTCTCGCATCGCGAGCCGGGCGGCCTCACGGTGCGCGAGGTGGTGTCGATGATCCAGTCGTTGCCGGGGCCGATCGTCGGCGCGGATGTAGTGGAGCTCAATCCGACGCAGGACACAAGCGGCATGTCGGCGACCGTCGCGGCGAAGCTCGTGCGCGAGCTCGCGAGCCGAATGCTCGAGACATCACCTACACCCGGGATACGATGAACGCCCTTGGCCGCGTCGCTGCTGCGCTCACTTTCATGGTCGCGCCGACTGTGCGCGCGCAGGGAACGCTGCCGATCACCAAGCTCGCCCCGGATGTCTACCTCATCGTGGCGCCGTCGGGCAATATGGTGGCGGAGACGTCGGTGAGCGGGATCGTCCTCGCCGGCGCACAGTCCATCGCCGCCACGTCGGCCGTCGCCGCCGCGCTGCGCACGGTCTCCGCCGCGCCCATCCGTTACGTCCTCTTCGCCCCCGGCGACTCCCTCGGCGACGAGGGCGATGCGGGATGGTCCGATCGCCACGCCACCGTCGTCGCGCACGAGCGCATGCGGATGACCGCACCGCACATCACCTCCGCGCTCGGCTTCTCCGAGGTGCTACAGATCTACCTCGATGGCGGATCGATCCACGCGGTGCACCAACCGCCGGGGCACACGAAGGCCGACATCATCGTGCACTTCGAGAGCAAGCACGTCCTCTACCTCGGCAACGCCTTCGTCGCCAAGGGCTATCCGCGCATCGACGTATTCGCCGGCGCATCGATCGACAGCCTCATCAAGGAAGTGTCGCCCTTCGCGGGATTCACCGGCGTGCAGATCGTCCCGGGTCGCGGTGCCGTGTCGACGGCCGCAGATGTCGGCGCGTACCGCGACATGCTCGTAGGCGTGCGCGGGAAAGTGCAGGGGCTCATTGCGCTCGGAAAGCCGCTCGGCGACGTGATCGCCGCGAAGCCGACGGCGCTGTGGGACGCGACGTACGCGCACGGCGGAGTACCGCCGGACAAATTCGTCGAGATGGTGTGGGGCTCGCTCCCGCACAAATAGCGAGCTGGTGCGAACCACAGCGGCACGGACGCTGCGAGCTATTCGCAGGCGACGGTGAACGAAGCGAAGTCGGCTTCCCCGCCGGCTGTCCCATTCGTAAGGAGTGATCACATGCCGAACAACAATCAGCGCGCCGTCGTCGTCACCGGGGCGTCCACCGGCATCGGGCGCGCGTGCGCGCTGCTGCTCGCGCGCGAAGGATTCCTCGTCTTCGCGAGTGTGAGAAAGCCCGCTGATGGTGAGGCGCTGGAGAAGGAAGCAGGTGAGCGGCTCATCCCGATTCAGCTCGACGTCGCCGATCGCGAGAGCGTCGCCTCAGCCGCGCGCACGACTGCGGCGTCGCTCGAGGCGCGCGGCGCGATCCTGCACGGCCTCGTCAACAACGCAGGGATCGGTCTCTCGGGGCCGATCGAGTTTCAGGCGCTCGATGATGTGCGGCACGTGCTCGAGGTGAACGTGCTCGGCCAGATCACGGCGACGCAGGCATTCCTGCCGTTGCTGCGCAAGCATCGCGGCAGGATCGTCAACATCTGCTCGATCGGTGATCGCATCGCGATTCCCTTCGGCGGGGTGCTGAATGGATCGAATGCCGCGTTCGCGATGATCACCGAGTCGCTTCGGCTCGAGCTTCGTCCGTGGGGGATGCATGTGGTGATCATCGAGCCGGCATCGATCTCAACGCCGGCCGTCGACAAGATGCTCGGCGATCCCGACGGGTCGTTGCGGCGGATGTCGCCCGATGCGGAAAGGCTGTACGGGAACTTCTTTCGTGGCTTTACGGAGCGCGCGGGTGCGCAGGAGCGGAACGGAAGCCCCCCGGAAGTCGTGGCGGCAACGGTGCTGCGCGCACTGCGCGACGATTCGCCGAGACGGCGCTATCTCGTCGGCAAGCACTCGAGGGTGCTGTCATTGCTTCCGAGGATTTTTCCGGATGCTCTGCTCGACATGCTGCGCATGAAGATGTTCGGGCTTCCCGTTCGATTCGGAGCGCTGGACGCGACTTGATCTCGCGCGGCATGCGCGTCGCTTGAGCAGTTACGTCGCGATGGAGATGGCTGCCGCTTCTACGGGAGCCGGCTCGGGCGGAAGGAGCGCGGACATCCGCTCGATCGCCTGGTCGGCGAGCTCACGATCGCCCGGTGCGCCGTCCGCGGCGGCGACCTGCCGCTTGAGCGCATCGAACATCTCGCGAGTGAAACCGTACGGATGATCGTGCAGGAGCACGATCGCCAGCGCACGGTAGCGCTTGAGGTGACGGAGCCGCGTGATCAGCGACTCGACCTCATCGGAAGAATGATTCCGGCCGGCACGCTCGAGAGCTGCCCACTCCGCCTTCGTCAGTGCCGGGGGCAGCTCCTCGGTCATGCTCAGCCTTCCGCGTCTGCGACGGTCGCTTCCGCGGCCGGTGCAGCGGGAGCTGCGGCGCCGGCAGGGCGCTGACGCTGCCACGATGTCGTGCGCGGCCGCGCGCGGCCGGCGAGGAGCTCCTCATGATACGCGAGGATGCGGCTCTTCACGTTGGCATTGGTATCGGTCGACTCCGCACGAAATGGAGCGTACCGATTGCGCGTGTCGTTCGACACGGTGAACCACCACCAATCCTGCGGATGCGCTACGGACTGCTTTTCAACGAAACAGCTGAAAGTGCGTCCGGCGTCTTCGAACTCGAACTCCTTCACACGCATCTCCTGAATACAGTTCAGTAATCTAACCGCTTTTGCACCCTCGTGGGGGCTCAGGCGGGCGCGACAATCGAAGTTGAGGCGCTCTCGACGCGATCGACGCACATCGATCGACGCTCGCTCAGCGCTTGTCCGGCAACAACGGCGCGGCGATCATCTCGCGCACATCCGCCTCGAGATGCTGCCGGAGATTTTCCAGCTGTCGCCGCCGCTTGGCTTTGACTATCCCGATGACGGTGCGCGCGATGCCAAAGGTCGTAAGCTCGACGGCGAGGCCGGCGGCGAGCGCCGGCAGCCACCAGTGCGTTGCTTGCGCGACGGAAGCGAAGGCGAACACCGCGAGACTCGATGTGCCGCCGACGATTCCGCCGTATAATCCGCCGGCAAGCTGGCCGAGCCGCTCGTCCACGCGAATTCGTGTGTGGCCGTGCCGGGGAGAGATCGTGACGGCGACGTTGCGCCCCTTTCTGCTCACGACGCGCGAGCTCCACGTGAGTGTGCGGCCCAGCGCGCTCACGGATCCTTCATCGCCGAGCGTCTCGCGAATGCGCTCGACGACCACTTCGTAATCGGCGGGCGAGATCTCGCCTGCGACCTCCGTCTCCACCTGCAGACGGAACGGAGCGGCGAAGAGCGGCGTGAGAAGCGGGCGATACGCCGGCGGAGTGAACGGTGGCTCCGGGCGAATTCCCCGCCGTCCCAGTCGCGATGACAGACCGAGCTCCGACGCGGCGCGCTCGACGTGCTCCTCGGATATTCCCGCCTCGACGGCGCTCTCGCGCACGCGCTCCATCGCGATTCCGCTCGTCAGGCTCGGTGGCATCGCGCGCGCCGGCAGCGCGCCGACGGGCGCCGCGGGATGCGACTCCGTCGCCATCTGCAGATCCGCTGCGCGCTGCCACACGGCCTGCGCCTGCGTGTCCGAGAGCAGCTGCGCCTTCGATGTCTTTTGTCGCTCCCATGCGCTCGGGTCCCATGCCTCGTCGAGCGCGCGCGCGAGCGCATCGCCCGTGGCATAGCGCGCATCGGGGGACTTTGCGAGGCAACGGTCGATCACCGCCGCGAGCGCGGACGGCAGATTCGGCGCGACGGAGAGCAGCGACGGCGCGGCCTTGATCACGTGCGCGACGATCACCGCCGATGCGCTCTCGTTGTCGAACGGAAGGCGACCGCTCAGCGCCAGGAAGCCGACGACGCCGAGTGAGTAGAGATCGCTGCGGCCGTCGAGCTTGTCGCCGGAGACCTGCTCGGGGCTCATATAGTGAACGGAGCCGAGCACCTGTCCCGTCATCGTGAGTGGCGCGGCTTCGGCGACACGCGCGATACCGAAGTCCGTCACCATCGCGCGTCCGGTGCGCGCGTCGAGGAGAATATTTTCGGGCTTGATGTCCCGGTGGACGACGCCGCGCTCGTGCGCGTAGGAGAGAGCGCGCGCGACATCGCGGAGGATCGGCACGACGATCGCCGGATCGAGCGGCCCCTCGCGGCGAAGGCGCTCGGCGAGAGACTCCCCGTCGACGAAGCCCATGACGAAGTAGACGCGCGAGTCGATCTCGCCGGCGCCGTGGATCGCGACGATGTTCGGATGCGTGAGGCGAGCGGAGGTGCGCGCCTCGCGGAGAAAGCGCTCGCGAACGTCGGCGTTGCCCGCGAGTGTAGGTGGGAGCACCTTGATCGCGACTTCGCGCTCGAGCTTGACGTCGTGCGCGAGGTAGACGATCCCCATCCCGCCGCGGCCGAGCTCGCGCTCGATGTCGTATTGGCCGGCGAGCGCGGCGGCGAGCGGTGCGATGTCGGGCTGGAGGGGGAGCGTGGTCACCCCAAATGCTATGGCCCGCCCGGCGGCGTGAAAAGCCCGGCGCCTCGATTCAGAGGCGCCGGGCCGAAGCTACTGGACCGTGACCGTTCCCGATTCGACCGTTCGTCCGTGCACGGTGCAGAAGAACGAGAAGATGCCGGCATGAGGGAAGCGCACCTTGTACGTGCCCACCGACTGGATGGTGGACGGCGTGATGGTGGCGTCGTCGAAGGTCACGCCGTGGGCGTTATTGCCGGTCCAGACCCAGGTGACCGAGCCGCCGGGGGCAACGGCAACTGCGGTCGGGCTGTATCCGTTGTCGAAGATGATGACGGATGCCGTGTCGAGCGCGCCGGAGCTGTCGGGGGTGCCTCTTCCGCCGCCTCCAGTGCCTCCAATCTGCGTTCCGCCGCTGTTATATGGATCTAACGTCGATTCGTCGAAGCATCCGACGGTCACGACCGTTACTAGCGCGAGAAATGCGAACAGAGTCCGACGCATCATACCTCCTCGCGGAAACCGCCGCGATGGCGGAAAAACGAACGAAAAAAGGTGCCCGTTTGGGGGTTGACCTACCCCCCCTCGGGAGGCTACTAAGTCGGTGTATCAAAAAGGACGAACAGAACTGCGGTCGGAAACGTATATTGGGCAGGAATTGACGAAACTTTAGCGGTTCCTTCGGTGTTAGGATAACAGCGTTCCTTCCTAATTCTTTAAGCACTTGGCGCCTGCCGGCTTCCAGTTGAGCCCGCCAGGACAGGGAGAGTTCATTGACCATGGCAACAGCACCCCGCACACGTTCCCGTCGTCGTACAGCCACCCCGGCGGCAATCTCGGGGGCGCTTCGTGACGCTGATCTTATTGATCTCTACATCGCGGAAACCGGCCGCATGCCGGTCCTCGCCGCGGAAGACCAGAAACAACTCGCGCGCCTCATGCGCGACGAGAAGCGGAGCCGCGCTGAGCGCGAGGCTGCGCGCGAGAAGCTGATCGAGGCGAACCTCCGCTTCGCGTTCTCGGTTGCGAAGAAGTATCAGAACCGCGGACTCGACCTCGAGGATCTGATCAGCGAAGCAAATGCTGGTCTCGTTCGCGCGGCCGACAAGTACGATCCGAACGTCGGCGTCAACTTCATCAGCTACGCGGTGTGGTGGATTCGTCAGGCGGTGTTCGCAGCGATTGCGACGCACGGCCGCGCGATTCGTCTGCCTCTGAATCGCACCGGTGATCTGACGCGCGTGACGCGTGCACAGGCAGCGCTTCGCGATGCACTTCGTCGCGAGCCGACGCCGGATGAAATCGGCAAGGTCGCGCAGCTCGCACCGGATGTCGTTCAGAGTCTGCTCGGCGTCGTCACGCCGGAGCGTTCGCTGGACGAGCCGCTCGGTGGCGCGCGTGGCGAGCGTGATGGCCAGACGCTCGCGAGCGTCGTCGCGTCCGAGGCGTCGGGTGAGGGCTACGATGCGCTCTCGAGCGCCGAAGATGAGTCGCGTCGCGCGGCGCTCTATCGCGCGCTCGAACAGCTTCCGCCGCGTGATCGTCGCATTCTCGTCATGTACTACGGTCTCGAAGATGAGCCGATGACGCTGGACCAGATCTCGAAGCTCTTCGGCGTCACGCGCGAGCGTGTGCGTCAGCTTCGCGACCGCGCGCTCAAGTCGCTCCGCGCGCACGATGCGGCGGCGACGCTGCACGACGAGTGGGCCGCATAAGCAGGTAGCGCGCTTCACGACGCAGTACAGAAAACGCCCCCGCGACTGCACGAGAGTCGCGGGGGCGTTTTGCGTTTCATCGTGCTTGCCGCGCGCGACCTGCGTGGCGACATTCCCGCATGACGCAACGAGCGCGACGGCCCCAGGTACACAAGTTCGGCGGGGCCTCTTTGGCCGACGCGGCCGCGGTGAAGCACGCGGTCGCGCTGATCGTCGCGTACAAGTCCGAGCCCACCGTCGTCGTGCTCTCCGCGATGGCCGGTGTGACGGATGCGCTGCTCGACATCGCGAAGAAGGCGGTGGTGGGGAACGTGGCCGGCGCGCTGCGCGAGTCGGCGCGGCTGCGAGCGCGGCACGTCGATGTCGCGCGCGCGGTGCTGCGCGCCGGAGGCGCGCGCACGGAGGTCGCGCGCGCGATCGACGAGTCGTTCCAGGAGCTGGACACGCTCGTGCGCGGGCTCGATGCGGTGCGTGAGCTCACGCCGCGGACGACGGATCTCATCGTCGCGCGTGGGGAACGGTTGAGCGCGACGATGGTGGCCGCCGCCCTGCGCGCGCGGCGCGTGAAGGGACGCTACGTCGACGCGACGCGCGTCATCCACACCGACGACTCGCACGGCAGCGCGACGCCGAATCTCGCGGCGACGGATCGCGCAGCGCGCGCCGTGATCCGCCCGCTGCTCTCGCGCGGCGAGATCGCGATCGTCCCCGGCTTTCTCGGCGTGTCGCCCGACGGCGCGGTGACGACACTCGGACGTGGCGGCTCCGATCTCTCGGCGACGCTGCTCGCGCGAGCGCTCAACGCGCGCGCGGTGTCGCTCTGGAAGGATGTGCCGGGGCTGCTCACGAGTGATCCGCAGCTGGTGCAGCACACGAGCGTGATCGCACAGCTCCACCCTCGCGAGGCCGCGGAGCTGGCGTACTACGGCGCGAAGGTGCTGCATCCGCGCGCGCTCATCCCGCTCACGCGCCGCGCGATGCCGCTGTTCGTGCGGCCGTTCGCGAATCCGGAATCGACGGGCACCGAGGTGTCCGCACGTCGCATGGTGCAGCGCTTTCCTGTGAAGGCGCTCTCGATCTCTGCCGATCTCGCGATGATTACCGTCGCGGGCAACGGGATGCTCGGCGTTCCGGGCATCGCGGCGCGCACTTTCGGCACGCTGCAGCGCGAGGGGATTTCCGTGTCGCTCATCTCGCAGGCATCGTCGGAACATTCGATTTGCTTCAGCGTGCCGACGGCTGCGGCGGCGCGCGCGCGAGCGGGGCTGTCGCACGAGTTCCGCCACGAGATCGCGAATCGCGAGATCGACAGCGTGACGTCGCGCGATGATGTCGCGACGATTGCCATCGTCGGGCTCGGTGTCGGCGATATGCCGGGGACGGCGCGGCGCGCGTTCGAGGCGCTAGCGAGCGAGGGGATCAACGTCGTCGCGCTGGCGCAGGGATCGTCGGAGCTCAACCTCTCGGTCGTCGTCGATGCGGTGAACGGGGTCAACGCGCTTCGCCTCATCCACGCGGCATTTCAGCTCGATCGCGTGGGCGGCGGCGGCGCGACCGGTGGCGCGTACACCGACGTTGTGCTGCTCGGCTACGGCTCGATCGGGCAGCGCGTGGCGGCGCTGGTCGCGCGGAGCGCACGGAAGAGCGGCGCGCCGCGCGTCGTCGCGATCATCGACCGGAGCGGCTACCTCTTCGACGCCGATGGCATCTCGGCGTCGCGGCTCTCGGCGGCGACGTCGGCGAAGCATGCGGGGCGCACCCTCGCGTCGGTGCGGGGCGGGACGGCGGCGACGACGAGCGAGTCCATGACGCACATCGCGCGGCACGCGCTCTCGCGCCCCGTGTGCATCGATGTGACGGCCGACGACACGATGTCGCTGCTCCTGGATGCGGTGCGCGCCGGAATGGATCTGGTCATGGCGAACAAGCGTCCGCTCAGCGCGTCGCGCGCGCGCGTGCGCGAGCTGCGCGCGCTGGCCGAGGAGTTCGGCGCGCGCATTCGGGCAGAGACGACGGTGGGGGCGGCGCTGCCGATTCTCGACACGTATGCGAAGCTCGTGGAGTCGGGCGACCGCGTGCGTCGCATCGACGCGTGTCCGTCAGGGACGCTGGGCTTTCTCTTCGATGAGCTCGGGCGGGGGAAGAAGTTCTCGGCGGTGCTGCGCGATGCGAAGGCGCGTGGCTACACGGAGCCCGATCCACGCGACGATCTCTCGGGGATGGACGTTGCGCGCAAGGGACTGATTCTCGGGCGACTGCTCGGCTACGATGGGGAGCTGAGCGATGTGTCGGTGGAGTCGCTGGTGACGCCGGATGCGATCAGAATGCCGCTCGCAAAGTTTCTCGCGAGCCTCGAGAAGTGGGACGATGCGTGGGATGCGCGTGTCGCGCGCGCGACGGCGCGCGGCGGCGTGCTGCGGTATCAGGTGAGCGCGAGCGCGCGGAGGGTGAAGGTGGGGCTCGTGGTCGCGGACTCGTCGAGCCCGATGGCGTCGCTGCGTGGAACGGACAATCAGTTCGTGTTCGTGAGCGATCGCTACAAGACGAACCCGATGGTCATCTCGGGGCCGGGCGCGGGGCCGGACGTGACGGCGAGCGGGGTGTTGAACGACTTGTTGCAGCTGGCGCGAGGGCGGTAGCGCGGAGGCTACTTCTTCGCCCGCTCGTACTGCTTCGGCCACGGCACATCGACGCCGAGCTCTTTCGCCGCGTGCAGCGGGAAGTATGGATCGCGCAGCTCCTCGCGTGCGAGCGACACGATATCCGCCTTCCCTTCGCGAATGATGTCGTCGGCCTGCTTCGCATCGGTGATGAGACCGACGGCGCCCGTCGGCACCCCCGTCTCCTTTTTCACGCGCTCGGCGAACGGCACCTGATACCCGGGCCCCAGCGGAATGCGGACCTTCGCGACGTTGCCGCCGGATGAGCAGTCGATGAGGTCGACGCCAAGCGGGTGGAGCACGCGCGCGAGCGCCACGGAGTCCTCGACCGTCCACCCGCCCTCGATCCAGTCGGACGCGGAGATGCGCGTAAAGAGCGGCAGATGCTCCGGCCACACCGCGCGTACGGCGGCGATGATCTCGCGCAGGAAACGCGATCGATTTTCGAACGAGCCGCCGTAGGCATCGGTGCGCGTGTTGCTGATCGGGTCGAGGAACTCGTTGATCAGGTAGCCATGCGCGGCGTGGAGCTCGATCACCTGGAAGCCGGCGTCGAGCGCGCGGCTGGCGGCGATGGCGAAGGCTTGCACGATATCTTGAATTCCGGATATATCGAGCGCGACCGGCGTGGCGTAGCCATCGTCGAACGGGATCGCGCTTGGCGCCACGGGCTGCCAGCCGCCATCGGCGGGGCTTACCAGCTTGCCTCCCTTCCACGATGACGCCATGCTCGCCTTGCGCCCTGCATGTGCGAGCTGGATCCCCGGTACCGCGCCGTGCTCGGCCACGAACGCCGTGATGCGAGAGAGCATCGCGACATGCTCCTCCTTCCAGATGCCGAGGTCGTCGGGGGAGATGCGTCCCTCGGGCACCACGGCGGTCGCCTCCGTCATGACGAGTGCTGCGCCGCCGACGGCGCGGGAGCCGAGGTGGACGAGATGCCAGTCGTTGGCGAATCCGTCGACGCTCGAGTACTCGCACATGGGTGAGACGGCGATGCGATTCTTGAGCGTGATGCCGCGGATCGTCAGCGGGGAGAAGAGTGTGTCGGCCATGAGGGTAAACGGGCGGCGCGGCGCGCGCGTTCCCCCATTCCCGTGCGGAAGCGGAGGTGGTATGGTTGTCGCCTTCGCAGATCGTGACGGCAACTGACAGGGATCTATGGACGCGTTCGGCTATCTCTCCGTGCTCCTGTCGATCATCATCGGCTTGGGCATTACGCAGCTGCTCACTGCGGGCGGCCGTCTCATCCGACATCGCGCGCAGGTGCGCTTCTACTGGCCGCCCTTACTTTGGGCGGCGGTCATCGTGGTGATCTTCATTCAGATGTGGTGGTCGATGTTCGGGCTCCGCACGCTGAACAGCTGGGGATTTCTCGCGTTCATCGTGGTACTGCTTCAGCCAATCATGGTATACATGATGGCGGCCGTCGTGCTTCCGGAAAACATCGAATCGGAAGCAGTCGATTTACGCGATCACTTTGAAGCTCAGCATCGATGGATGTTCGGTTTTTTCCTCGCGACGTTGATCGTGAGCGTCGTGAAGGAGGAGACGCTGAGTGGACGTCTGCCGCTGGGAGCAAATCTCGCCTTTCACATCTTCCTCATCGTCGCATGCGTCAGTGGCATCGCGATCAAGTCGCGGCGATTTCACGAGGTGCTCGCACTCCTCATCGCCATGGCGATCGGGAGCTATATCGCCGCGCTCTTCGCCACGTTGCGCTGATGTTGACCGGGAGCCAATCGGAGTTACACACGCTGGCGCACAGGAGTCTGTAGGCACATCCGTCACTCCCGGAGGACTCATGCGCCGCCTTCTGCTTCCACTCATCCGAGCGCCTTTCGCGCATCTCGCGTCTCTCGTGCGCGGACAAATCGCGCTGTATGCGCTGCTGTCGGTCGCCTTCGCGTGTGGCGGATCGGGCGCCGATACGGGTCCGAACACCGGGAGCTTGACGGTCACGATCTCGGCGCCATCGGGGGTGTCGACGGCAGTCTCGGTCAACGGGCCAAACAGCTACGCGCACTCGCTGACGGGCTCGCAGACGCTCACGGAGCTCGCCGTAGGCAGCTACTCCGTAGATGCGAGTGCGGGATCCAGCACGGACCCGATCGTCGGCAATCTGTTCGCGGCTACGGTGACGGGGAGTCCCGCCACGGTCGATGCAGGCGCGATGGCGACTGCCAGCGTCACCTATGCGTCCACGGGGGCACCCGGCCGGCTCTGGGTCGCGAATGCCGGCGGAAATGCCGTCACCGGCTACTCCACCGCGCAGCTGGCGGCCGGCGGCGCGCCCGATCCCGCGGTGACGATCGGCGCGAGCCATCATGCGGGGAATCACGCAGAGAGCATCGCGATCGATGCCAGCGGTGGCATGTGGATCTCCGACAACTCGGACTCGCTATTCTACTTCACCGCCACGCAGATCGCGTCGAGCACGACGGCGAATCCGACGCGCGTGCTCGTGGACGCGAGCGGCACCGCGCATGCGATCACGGGCATCGCGTTCGACGGGCAGGGAAATCTCTGGCTTGCGTCGCAGAACGATCACGTCTTCGAATATTCGGCTGCGCAGGTCGCCGTCGGCGGCACTCTCACGCCCGGCGTCACCCTCACCTCGGCCTTTGGCTCGATCGTGCGCCCCTGGGCCGTGGCCTTCGACGCGCACGGCAACCTCTGGGTGTGCAACTACGGGAACAACTCGATCGCTTCGTTTACGGCTGCGCAGATCGCGACGAGCGGATCCCCGCAACCGACCGCCGGCGTCACCGGCACGCAGGGGCTCACCGGCCCCCTCGGCATCGCCTTCGACAGGAACGGGAATCTGTGGGTCGCCTCGATCATCGACTCGATCGTCGAGTTTCCCGCGAGCAGTCTCGCGACGGTTGGGTCGCCGGCGCCGACGGTGATAATCACGGGTACTCAGCTGCGATCGCCCGTCGGGCTCGCGTTCGATGAGAGCGATGCCCTCTGGGTCGCGAGCTATCAGGGAGCTCGCGTTCTGCGGTATCTCTCGAGTCAGCTGCAAGCGACCGGTGCGCCAACCGCAAGCGTGGCAATCACCGGCGCGACGGTAATGTTGCCGTCGGGAATCGCGTTCGGACCACACGCGCACGCGCTCCCGGTGCATTGATCGCCGATCCTCTCGCGTCGAGGGTAGTAGCCGATTGCGCTACGATCGGCGTAAGTGCGCACCACTGGCGAGCTTCCGGGAAGTCCATGACTTCGATCCATGTCCGACACCCCAGATATCTCCACCGCGCTCGGTGACCGCTACGTCATCGAGCGCTCGCGTCGGGCGCGTTCGCGCTGCGCGGGAAGCATGGCGGTACTTCGAGCGCGGCGGCGGGCAGCGCGGCGAGCCTCGGGCAGCGCACGCAGCTCACGACGTCCGGCGCCGTGCTCGTCCCCCCGATCTCGCCGGACGGCAAGCAGCTCGCGTACATCACGAAGAAGTGCGTGTCCGGCGTCTGCAAGTACACGGTGGTCGAGCAGGATGTCGGCGGCAGCACGACGCGTCCGATCCTCGAGGGCGCGACCGCCGGCTACTGTCTCGAGTGGAGTCCCGATCGGCGCAACCTGATGTTCAACGGCACCGTGAACGGCCGCATCGGCATGTTCCTGCTCTCGGCGCTCGGTGGCGAGCCGCGTTACATCACGCAGGGAGTCGCCACCTTTTTCGCCGGCGGCGACTCGCTGCTCATCGGACCCACGTATCATGCGGATTCGGTTTACTACATTCGTGTCGCGTCGCTGGATGGCTCCGTGCACGACAGCATTCGCGTCGCCGGTGCGGGACAGGGAATCGCCGCGATCTCCTCGATGCCAGGGACGAACTGGATCGTGACGTTGATCCTGCAGCAGCCGCACGGACTCTGGCAGATCATCGATCGTGCGGGCAACGTCGCCGATCACGTCGTGAACGCGTGCACGTGCGGAGGCGTTGCGAGCCGTGACGCGGTCTGGCTGCAGCGTCTGGGCAATGGGACCGGGGAGTCGATCGTGCGCATCGCGGTCGATCCGGCTACCGGTCATCTCGCGACGCGGCAAGATACGATGGTGACGGGGCTGTTCACCGGCTTCTCGATCACGGACGACGGCAAGTCGATGGTGATGGACGAGGGCACGTACGACTTCAACGTGTGGAGCGTCGACTTCGCCGACGTGCTCAAGGGCCGCTACCCCGACGAGCGACGCGTCGCGCACGCGTCGAGTCCCGTCTCGGCGTCGATCTCGCCCGACGGGCAGCGTCTCCTCGTTCGCCGAAACGTCCCGACCGGCGGCGGGCATGCCGAGGTTCGCTAGTCGCTGATGCCCTTCGGCGGTGGAATGGAAAATCCGGTGAACAGTGGCGGCCGTCCCTTCCACGTCGCGTGGAGCGACTCCGTCACTTTGGGAATGGGGCGGCAAACGCCGACCGGTTTGCATCTCTCCGATATGGATGTTCGCACGAGCTCACAGCGGAACATCCTCGATCTCCCCGACTCCGTCGTCAACTACGCGACGGCGCTCCCCGATGGATGGGCATGGATTCCGGCTTCGGGTGACAAGATCATCGTGAAACGTGCGGGGAAGACGCGCGAGTATCCGAAGCCGCCGAGCAACTCGTTCCTGTTCGAGGTGAGGGCGGATGCGTCGGGAAATCGCATCTTCTACACCGGGCCTGATGCAGCCACGGGCGGCGACTCGCTCACCTATGGCGTGCTCTCCCTCGACAACGGGACGTTCACGCGCTGGGGTGCTTTCACCGCCGAATTCGGCGACATCACACCACTGGCCGACGGCAGCGTGTTCATCGACGCCTCGCAGTCGCAGGGATCGCTCACCTTCTTCAAGGCGACCGGCCCGGGACAGCTGCAGTCACTCGGCGTCTCCCCGCGCCCACTCCGCAGCGTCTCGGTATCAACCGACATGAAGCGCGCGTCGGCATCCGAGCGTGACTACCGCGCCGATGCGTGGATGAGCAAGGTCGTCACGCATTAGTTGTCTTCAGTAGCGACCAGCACTGACGGTTGAAAAACGACAACTAACGGAAAAAAGCGGACAAGACACGGAGACTTCAAATTTGGTCGTGCCCGTTTTTTGTCTGACTTCCCCTGCTTGTTGTTGCCATTCACGAGTGTTGTTGCCTGTTTCTCGCCAGGCACTAATGCGCCATGTGCTCTGCCGGTGCCGGGAGATTTACCAGCACTGCCGTCACGATGAGTACCACTGACGCTATTCCGATCTCCCACTTCGCCGAGCGGTGTAAGCTCGTGGCCGCCGCCTCCGTGCCGAGTGAAGGCATGAGGCGCTTGTTGTTGTAGGCGCCGACGGTGAACACCACCGCCACCAGGCAGAGCTTCACTATCAGCGTCTGGCCGTAGGTGCTCGTCCACAGTGCCGAGACGGCGCCGAGGTGGATCCACGCGGTGGTGACGCCGGTGAGCACGAGCACACCAGCGCTCCACAGCGCGAGCGTCGAGAAGCGATTTACGATCGTCGCGACCGCGGGGCCGCGGTCGGATGTCGCGAAGGCGCCGCTCATCGCCGTCGTGATCCCCGCGACGACCAGCACGAACAGTGTCCCGATCCACATCGACGCCGCGAAGACGTGCAGCGGATTGACGAGAGCCTTGATCTGGAGTCCGCGCGAGAACACATCGCGGAAGGCGATCACCAGCGTCGCGACCCCCGCGAGCACCCATATCGCAATCGCATCGCGCGACGCGCTCGCCGCTGCGGCGAACGCGATGAGAGTCACGAGCGTCACGATCTCGCCGATGATCAGTGCCGGGCTTCGCGTCAGCGCGTCGGCGAGCGAAAGCTGCTTTGCCATCATCGACGTGCTCACCGACATGCCGATCGTCAGCAGTCGGAGCAGCGCGCCGACGATGCCGATGCGTGCGGCCGAGCGGGAGGCGACGCGCATGGCGTCGGCGTTGCGGCCGAACGAAGGGCGCAGGAGAAGGAAATAGAAGGCGGCCGCGCCGACGATGAAGAACGACCCGAGAAACGAGACGTACTCGTGGAGGACGTCGACGGCGGTGAAGTCAGCGGCTTCGGCGAGCAGAAGTGCGGCGGGGAGGATCATCTCACTCGGCTGTAGATGTAGTAAATCCAGGGACGCGGTCCAACGGTGCGCTCATTGCACTATGGAATGGCGTCCGTCACGGAGACATAGATAATGCACGCCAGCAGCAATATCTGGCGCTCGATCGCCTGTTCCGTCGCCACCGCGGCACTTCTGCCCGCCGGCGCCCTAGCACAGGCCCAGACAGCGCCCTCGCTCGCGAACAGTCCGGCTCCCGCCTCGTCGAGCACCAGCCGCAGCATGTTGCCGCCCGGCTCGAAAGAAGGGGATTGGACGATTCCAGGTCATGATTATGGCAGCACGCGTTACAGCGAGCTGGACAAGATCACGACGAGCAACGTCGCGCAGCTCAAGGAATCGTGGAGCTACACAACCGGCATCGCCGACGGGCACGAGGGGCAGCCCCTCGTCGTCGGTGGCCGAATGTACATCGTGACGCCGTATCCCGACAAGCTCGTTGCGTTCGACCTGTCGAAGCCGGGGCCAGCGAAGCTGTGGGAGTATGCGCCGCCGATCGATCAGACGGCGTTCGGCAAGGCGTGCTGCGATGATGTGAATCGCGGCGCCTCGTATTACGACGGCAAGATCATCTACAATGTGCTCGACAACGCGACGGTCGCCGTCGATGCGATCACGGGCAAGCAGCTGTGGCGCACGAAGCTCGCCGATCCGAATCAGGGATCGACGATGACGATGGCGCCGCTCGTCGTGAAGGGGAAAGTCTACGTCGGCGACTCCGGCGGAGAGATGGGGGTGCGCGGTTGGCTCACGGCGCTCGATGCGAAGACGGGAAAGATTCTCTGGCAGGCGTTCAACACCGGGCCGGACAAGGACGTGAAGATCGGCGCGTCATTCAAGCCGTTCTACGAGGCGATGAAGCCCGCGAATATGGGCGTGACGAGCTGGCGCGGCGACCAGTGGAAGATCGGCGGCGCGACGGTGTGGGGATGGGTGACGTACGACCCTGAATCGAACTCGGTGTTCTACGGCACGTCGAACCCCGGCACATGGAATCCCGATCTGCGCCCGGGCGACAATCTTTACTCCACGTCAGCGATGGCGCGCGACGCGGATACGGGTGAGCTCAAGTGGGCGTACCAGTACACGCCGCACGACGCGTGGGATTACGACGGCGTGAACGAGCACATCGTCGCCGACATTCCGTTCAGCGGCACGACGCGAAAAGTCCTCGTCCACTTCGACCGCAACGGCTTCGCCTACACGATCGATCGCAACACGGGCGAGGTGCTCGTGGCGCAGCCGTACCAGTATCTGAACTGGGCGACGGGTGTCGACCTGAAGTCGGGCCGTCCGACGCTCGTCGAGGACAAGCAGACGCACCAGGGGCGGATGACGACGAACATCTGTCCGTCATCCACGGGCGCACGCGATCAGCAGCCCGCTGCCTTCTCGCCGCGCACGCATCTGTTCTACACGCCGGCGACGAATCTCTGCATGGACTACGGCGGCATCGAGGCGAAGTACATCGCGGGCACGCCGTACGTCGGCGCGGCCGTGAAGATGTACGGCGGCCCGGGCGGAAATCGGGGCGAGTTCCTCGCATGGGATGCCGGTACCGGCAAGAAGGTGTGGGGGATCAAGGAGAACTTCCCCGTGTGGGCTGGCGCGCTCGCGACAGCCGGCGACGTGGTCTTCTATGGCACGATGGATGGCGACTTCAAAGCGGTGAATGCAACGGACGGCGCGCTGCTCTGGAAGACGCACTTCAAGTCGGGCATCATCGGCAACCCGATCACGTTCATCGGGCCCGACGGCAAGCAGTACGTGGCCGTCTACGAAGGTGTGGGCGGGTGGGCCGGCGCCATCGTGCCGGGCAACCTTTCTACCGACGATCCCTTCGCCGCGCTCGGCGCCGTCAACGCCATGAGAGATCTGCCGGATCACACGAAGGCCGGCGGCGCCCTCCACGTGTTCGCGCTGCCGTGATCGCACGCACGGCGTTGGCTCTGCTCGTGATGGCGACGCTCGGTGCTACGACGCACCCGGCGCCGAAGCCGCCGCTGCGCGTGTGCGCTGATCCGAACAATCTCCCCTTCTCGAATGAGCAAAGTGCGGGCTTCGAGAATCGCATCGCGGATCTGCTCGCGCACGACATGGGAACGACCGTGGAGTTCAGCTGGCGCCCGCAGATGCGCGGTTTCGTGCGCAAAGGGCTCAAGGCCGGCGCGTGCGATGTGTACATGGGAGTGCCGGTCGCATTCGGCCCGCTGCTCACGACCAGGCCGTACTATCGTTCGACGTACGTGATGATCTATCGCGCCAACGGGCCGGTGCACGTGCGCTCGCTCGACGACAGCGCGCTTCGCTCGCTGAAGGTCGGCGTGCACATGATCGGCGACGACTATCAGAACACGCCGCCGGCGCAGGCACTGGCGTCGCGCGGGATGATCGACAACGTGCGCGGCTATCCGATCGTTGGCGACTATTCGCAGCCGAATCCGCAGGCGCGCATCATCGAGGCGCTCGCGCGCGGCGAGATCGACGTTGCCATCGTGTGGGGGCCGTTCGCCGGCTACTTCGCGAAGCATTCGTCCACGCCATTCACCATCGTGCCCGTTACTCCGTCCAACGATCCGTCGGGACAGATCTTCGCCTTCGACATCGCGATGGGACTGCGCCGCACGGATACCACGCTCGCGCGCACGCTCGATACGCTCCTCGTGCGCGAGCGGCCGGCCATTCATAAAATCCTGTCCGACTACGGCGTGCCACTCGACTCGATGTCGAGCGGCGCGATTCACGGAGAATGACAATGAGAACGAAGCTTCAGTCGATCGTCTTCGGTGGTGTCGCGCTGCTCGTGCTCGCAGCGTGTAGCGGCAAGGGCGAGCCCGAGGACAAGGCCGGCGCAGCGCCCGCCAGCACCGACGACATCGGGCAGCACACCTTCGGCGGCGATGCGAAGCTCGCGGTGCAGGGGCGTGAGCTCTTCATCGAGAACAACTGCTACAGCTGCCACGGCGGCCTGGCTGGTGGCGCGATGGGTCCAAGCCTGCGCGACACGACGTGGAAGTACGGCGGGTCGGACTCGATGATCTACCACAGCATCCACGACGGCCGCCCGATGGGGATGCCACCGTGGGCCGGACGGCTGAACGACCGGCAGATCGGCGCGCTGATCGAGTACATCCACTCGCTCCGCACCAAGGCCGAGCCGCAGTTCTTCTTCGCACAGGGTGGCGACACCACGGCGATGCCCGCCGCGAACGCCGCGCCGCCGGCGAATGTGAATCCGATACCGATGCCGGGCCCCGAGCACACCGACACCATCAAGCATCCATCGGTGAAGAAGACGGACTAGTCGACCTACTTCAATGCTGCGGTGCGCGCGTATGTCGGCGCGCGTCGCGCATTCGCAGCCTGCTCGAACGCGTAGGCTATGCGGATGAGCGTCGCCTCACTCCATGCGCGCCCGAAGAAGGAAATCCCGACCGGCAGACCGAATGCGTATCCCGCCGGCACCGTGATGCTCGGATAGCCGGCCTCCGCCGCGGGCGCCGCGCTTCCCCCGCCATCGGCGTCGCCATTGACGAGATCGATCGGCGCGGGAGGTCCTCCCGTCGGGGCGACAAGCGCGTCCAGCCGGTGCGCATCCATGACCGCATCAATTCCCTTGGTTCGCGTGCTCGCGCGTACCTTGGCTAGCGCGCGCAGATACTTCGCGTCGGTGAGCGGGCCGCACTTCTCCGCTCGCTCGAAAATCTCCTGGCCGAAGTACGGCATCTCGTCGATCGCGTGCGCCTTGTTGAACGCGATGAGGTCGCCGAGCGTGCGGACCTTCGCGCCAACGGCAAGCGTCGAGAGATATTCGTTGACGCCAGCCTTGAATTCGTACAGCAGCACCTCGTACTCCGCGCTGCCGACAGCGCCCATCGTGCCGATCGCGACAGGATCGATGATCACCGCTCCTTTCTCGCGCATCAGATCCAGCGCCCGCTGCGCGATATCGTCCGCCGCCGGACTGTAGCCGAAGTACTGCTCGCGGGGGACGCCGATCCGCATTCCGCGCAGCGACTCCGCATCGAGGTGATTGCCGTAACCAGCCTCTCGCTTCGCGCTCGAGACCATCGTCGCTGGATCGCGCGGATCCGCGCCGGCGATGGCTCCGAGCAGGATCGCGGCGTCGGCGACGGTTCGCGCGATCGGGCCCGCCGTGTCCTGGCTGCGTGAGATCGGGATGATCGCGCTGCGGCTCACGAGGCCCACCGTCGGCTTGATCCCCACCAGCGAACATGCCGACGCCGGGCTCACGATCGATCCGTTCGTCTCGGTGCCGATGGCCGCCGCGCAGAAGC
>JBDTJH010000241.1:0-19668 GCA_039935955.1 Gemmatimonadaceae bacterium | reverse complement strand
GGGATCGTGACAACGTCATCATCTACGACGATCCCGACAACTCGGGCTGCTACCTGGCCTTCAATACCCGACTCGGCACCTACCTGCACGTGGAGTTCGACGGTAATTGATCCGATCGCGCACGAAGGAACGACAACGGGACTCGCTCACGCGGGTCCCGTTCTCACATCAAGACTTCCTTGTTTCAACGGGATCACAGCTGTGAACGCTGCGCGTGGTTAGTGCGTGATATCGAGGCGCAGGGAGGCGGCGCTCGCGACCGCTTCAACGTCGGCGGCTATTATTTTTCCGCCTCGCCGTACGACTACGACTACGCGAACGACTGGCGCTGGGACGATGACGACATCGTGATCTACGTTGATCCCGATCACGACGGCTGGTATCTCGCCTACAACGTACGACTCGGCACCTACGTCCACGTCGAGTAGCTGGGCGACTGATCGATCGCTGATGGCATTACAGGAGTGGGCGGGCGCCTCAACCGGGCGTCCGCCTTTTTTTGTCGTGAGCCGCACACACGAGGATTCTCGCCGTAGAGAGTGACACCAGCATCCCGGCGACCCGCTCACCTCAGTCAATCATCATGGCCGTCTGGCAGGACTCCTCGGAGCGCTGGGTCGCATGTCCGCGTTGTCGCATCGCGAACCCAGCGGGCAATATCCGCTGCGAATCGTGCGGCGCGGAGCTCGATCCGAATAGGTCATCGCCGCGCCATCCGAGCGGGGCATCGACTCTCCAGTGGACGCTGATCGTCGGGATCTCCACGGTCCTGATCGGCTCCGCCGTGTGGGCAGGGGTCGATCCGAACGGGACAATCGGCCGACTCTACGATGCGGCGATTCCGTTCGCGTATGGCGCGGTCGTGCTGATGTTCGTGGCGCGTGCTTTCCTGTCGTTTCGCAGGGGAAACATCAGCGGTGGGATTACAATGCTCGCTGTCACCATTCTCGTCGTGCTCGCGCTGCTGCCGTCGTTCATCAGCGGTACCCATCCCTAACGTCCTTCACCGAGAGCCGAGCACACGATGAGCATTTTTCTCAACCAGCTCTATCAGACCGAGCAACAGGTGATCGAGACATTCCGCGTCGCGGATGCATACACACCGCAATCGGCGATCGCGCCACCCAAATGGCCCGCGCGCACGCAGCGACAGATCTTCAATCGATTCTCGAAGAAACGTGCGCTGGTGTCGACCGCCGATGGGCGCGTCTGGCTCGACGAGGCGCGATTCCAGAGCTACATGCGGACACGCTCGCGCATGCTCGCCATTTTCATCGTCGGAGTCGTGCTCATCACCATCGGTGCGATCTTCTTCACTTGATCGCGAGCGAGATCAGTCGCTCGGTGTGACGCGACCGACGATGATCGTAATGTTGTCGGTGCCACCGCCATCGAGCGCATCGGCGAGCAACTGTTCGCACACCTGCTTCGCCGATGTCATCGCTGCGAGACGGGACGCGATCTGTTCGTCGGTCACGTGTTTCGTGAGCCCGTCGGTGCACAGCAGATGCACCGTGCCCCAGTCGGAGCGGAGACACGTGATGACGGGCAGCGACGATTCACCGCCAATGGAGCTCGAGAGCACGTTTTTGAACTGAGACCGCTCCGCGATCGCGTGCGTGAAGACGCCCTGATCCAGCAACTCCTGAGCGATCGTCTGGTCGCGAGTCACCTGCGTGAGCTTCGTATCGCGAAAATGATAGTAGCGCGAGTCACCGACCTGAAGCAGGTAGTACCATGGCCACACGCCCATAAACAGCGTGAGCGTCGTCGCCATGCGCACGCCGTCCCCCTCGACACTCGCCTGCTCGAGCACCGCCTCGTGCGACTTGAGCGCGGCCTGCTGCAGCGCGGGCCCCATCGATCCATCGACCGCGGCCGCACGATCGTAGCAATCGAGGCTGCTCACGACGTATCGCGTTGCCGTCTCGAGCGCGATCGCGCTCGCGCGATCGCCGCCAGTCGCACCGCCGACGCCGTCCGCCACCATCCCGATGAACGCCAGCCGCTGATCTTGAAGCGGCAGCCGGTCGGGCTCGGAGAGATTGGTGTCGAGGATGTTCACGCGGCGATGGACGGCGGCGAGGAGATAGTGATCCTCGTTCTTCGACCGCACCTTCCCCCGATCGGACACACCGAAAAAGTCTATCTCGTCGTCGCGTGGTTTCCGCTCTGGCATCGCCTCTCCGTCGTTCACTCGCCGCGCACCGATTTCGCCGGCCCATCGGGTGGCGGCCGACCATAAAGATATATTCACACCCAGCCGCCATTTCCGGCGGACTGCACCATACGCGACTCGGCGGAGGCGCGCAACACATGCCCGCTCGATTCGACCGGAGTCTCACAAGCTTTCCCTATCCAGGATCGCGAGGTCGATGTGTCACATCGCTCGGCTCCGAAGGCGTCCGCACTCATTATACTGGCGGGGTTTGCGGCGGGCGGCGGGCGGCGGACTTCGCGCGCAGTGCGTGCCCCAGATTCCGCTCGTCATCGGACTCACTATCCGGGACATCGGCGGGCACGCGCGAATGGGGAGCGTGCGAGCAGACCGACGTCTACATCTCCGCCACCGTCAACGCCAGCGCGAAGCTACTCGGCGCGAGGGCGGGCGAGGCAACGAAGGAGCTGTGGAAGAAACACATCCACGCGTCGAGGCCATCGAACACGAATTGCGCGTGAGGTGACGGCTGGCGTGCGGCCGCGATTCTTGCGTGCCGCGCGTCCTGTCCGCCATCATCCGTGCACCATGAAAACAATCCGAATTGCATCCCCGCTCGTCGCGGCGCTGATGATCGCCTCGAGCGCTACGTCTCGTGCACAGGCGCGTGACAGCTCGCTCACCGGCTTCGCGGCGCTCGCCAGCGACTTCGTCTTTACTTCGCTCGCCTTCGCACCTTCCGCCGCGACGCAATCCGGGCTGCACGACTGGACGGATCCATACACGGGTCGCCGCGCGCACCTTGATTCGCTGCTCGACAGCTTCTCACCAGCAGCGATCACGAAACAGCGCGCGTACTTCATCCGCGTCCAGAGCCGACTCGCCGCGCTCGACCGTGCGCGCCTCGACGCGCAGACGCAGGCGGATTACGACGTCGTGGCCAATGCGGCCGCTTTCGCGCTCTTCGGGCTTACGAAGGAACGGTTCCACCAGTACAAGCCGCAGATGTACGCCGAGGATCTGGGCAACACGCTCTTCGCGAATATCTCGCTTGAATATGCGGACAAGAACACACGCGCCCTGGATCTCACCGCGCGCGTCGCGCGCGTGCCGGCGTTCCTCTCGGTCGCACGGCGCAACCTCCGCGCGACCAACAACATCTACACGAAGGTCGCCATCGAGGAGACCGACGGTGTGACGTCGCTCGTCAAGGAGATGGGCGCCGACTTTACCCGCGGCACTCCCTCACAGGTGCGGTATGCGAAGGTCGCGCCCAAAGCGATCGCCGCACTGACCGAGTACCAGCGTTTCATCAGGGACACGCTGTCGAAGCGCGGTACCGTCGACTGGCGCTCCGGTGTGGGCCTGTTCAACGCAAAGTGGAAATACTCGCTCGCGGTGTCGCTGACTCCGGATGAGGAGTTGCGGATCGCCGAGGACAGCATGCGAAAGACACGCGCGGCGATGCTGGTGCTTGCACGCCCGCTGCACGACAAGTGGTTCCCCGGGCACAAGCACACGGGCGACTCGACCGTGGTGCTCAATGCGATCGTGAGCGAGACGCTCGCGCGGATCGGCGGCGAGCACGCCAACCGCGACTCGCTTCTCGAGCAGGCGAAGGCGGATGTCTCGGCGCTCACGCGCGTCGTTCGCGATCAGCGCATCGTGTCGCTGGACTCCTTCCCGAATCTGCAGGTCATTCCGACACCGGAGTTCATGCGCGGGGTCTACGGAGTCGCAGGCGCGGTGTTCGCGCCGCCGCTCAATCCGAATCTCGCGACGTTCTTCTGGGTCACCCCGATCCCCGCAGCGTGGACCACCGAGCGCGCGGACTCGAAGCTGCGCGAGTACAACACGTACAAGATGCTCGACCTCACGATGCACGAGGGCATCCCGGGGCACGTCGTGCAGGGTGCGTACGCAAATCTGCTGACCCCCGAATGGCGGCGACTGCTGCGCTCCGTGTACTCGAACACCCCGTACGTCGAGGGATGGGCGGTGTATGCCGAGCACGTGATGATGTACGACGCGCACGTCGACGGCGGCGATCCGGTGAAGATGAAGCTCACCGACCTCAAGGGGATGCTCCGCATCTACACCAACGTGATCATCGATATCCGCCTGCACACGCGCAGCATGCCCGGCGATTCGGCCGTCGCCTTCATGATGCGAGACGCATTTCAGGAGCGTCCGGAGGCGGAGGCGAAGCTGCAGCGCGCGCAGCTCGACTACGTTCAGCTCAACGCCTACTTCGCCGGCGTCGAGGAGTGGACGAGGCTACGGCAGGATGTGCAGAAGCGTGACGGCAAGGGGTTCAACCTGTGCCGCTATCACGACACGGCGCTGCTGTACGGCGCGCTACCGGTGCCGATCATTCGCCGTCTGTACATGGCAGGCGTCGCTCCAACGGCGAATATGCCGGCGTCGCGATGCGGAGGAGCGAGCGCGGCGAACGGGATCTAGCACACGCTATGGATGGCCCAGGCGCACGCGCGCGACGGCGGGGCCGTCGCACGATGCGGTTCGGCTCGAGAATGTCGGCGCGACGCGGGTCGCCTTCCGCCATGTCGTCAAGCACGAACTCGCCATGCCGCTTCATCGCCGTGAGCAGGTTGTTGAAGTCGTGCGCAATGCCGCCGGCGAGCTGCCCCACCGCCTGCAGCTTCTGCGAATGATGCAGCTCATGTTCGAGACGACGACGATCGGTGACATCGATGACGAAGCCGTGGATCTCGCTGAGCTCACCCGCCTCATCGAAATGACCGACGACATTTTCCAGGATCTGGAGCAGCGAGCCGTCGCGCCGCTTGAGCGTTTCCTCGTGCAGCTCTATGCGCTTCTGCGTCCGGATCCGCGAGAGCAAGTCGATTCGAGCTTCCGGCTTCGAGTAGTACTCCGTCGTCAGATGCTCGCACGCCTCCGCCGGACTGTCGTACCCCAGCATGCGCGCGAACGTCGGATTGCAGTCGACGAGCGTGCCGTCGACCGTCGACACGCGTCGTCCCGGCGATGTGAACTACGACTCCGTTCTCCATCACCGTGTAGCCGCGATCGACGACATGACGCACCGTTCCGTCGTCACGAATCACACGAAAGGCGAACTCGAACCGTCCGGTGCGAAAGCCCGTTTCGATATTCTGCAACACGTACTCCTCCTCTTCCGGATGCACGTGCTTCTGGAAGAGGGCAAACGATGCCTGCTGCGACTGCGGCACCAACCCCGCGATACGGTATTTCTCGTCCGACAACGTCGTTTGCTTCGAGATCCTGTCGATCTCCCAGCTGCCGATGTGCGCGATCTCCTGCCCCTCCACGAACACACGACGCCACGACTGCTCGCGATGCTCGGCCGCGTACCACGACCGCCGGCCGAGCAGAAATGCGGCTATGATCGCGCCTACGGCAGCGGCGAGGAGGAGGGCGGCGGAGCTGTCGATGGTCACCCCGTTAGTGTCGGGATGGCGAGGAGGAACTGAACAGTTCCGGATGTACCTTCCGATCCCTCATCTACCTCGAGACGATGAGCTCCGCCATGCGCGCCGCCGCGCCCGGCGCCTGCGCGAAGAAGAGAACCGGCTCGATCAGCTCCAACTCCATCAGGAGCAGACGCCCGTTCCGTACAACGCCATCAACTCTAGCGTATAGAACCGTACCGGTCTCCGTTTCCGTTGCATCCGCTGCCGCGCGAAGCACCGCGCGCGCGTCGCCGATGATTTCAGGGGGCGGATCGAGTCGCTCGACGGTTCCGCCGAAGTTGTTCTGCACGCGAAAGTCCCCGGCCGCAGGCCGCTTCTTCACCGCGTGGCTGAATTCACCGCCCAGGAAGACCAGCGACCACTCGCCATCCTCGATCTCCGGCACGAACGGCTGCACCATCAGCCCGGCCGGAGTCGACGCCAGGAGCGCCTCGAAGCGCGCCTGGTTCACTTCGCCATCCCGCGGCGCGATCCGCCACGTCTCGTGGGCGGTCGCGGAGATCGCCGGCTTTACCACCGCACCGCCATCCCATCCCTGCGCCTCGATGAGCGCATCCAGATCGGGCGCATCGCCATCGGCACGGCCCACCCAAATCGTCGGAACGATCGAGATCCCACGCGCCTCGAGATCCTTGAGATAGCGCTTGTCCACGCTCCATCGCACGAGCGCAGGACCGTTCATCAGTGATCCGTCATGCCGCTCCTCTACCTCGTTCACCCATCCGCAAAACTCCTTCGGCAGATGATGGAAGTTCCAGCACGATCGAAGGACGATTCGATTGTAGATCGACCAATCCGCCTCCGCATCCCACGGTCGCGCCTCCACCTCAGCTCCGCGCGCCATCAGCGCATCCCGCAGCAGGAGGTCATCCGCGGTGATCGCCGGCACCCCGGCATAGGTGATGAGCGCGACGCGACTGTTCGAGTGTGGGAGGGACATTGAGTCTCGACGTTGGCAGAGTTGCGCGCCACTTCGATTGCGAAGCGGCTCCCGAAATCTGAACTTGCGCTCCGCCGTTCAGTAGTGCGTGTCGAGAACGCACTCGCGTGTTCCCTCGTGCATCTTTCTTCATGCTCTTCGTCGATAATGCCGGCATCACCGACGCGCGTCTCAATCTCGCGCTCGAGGAGCACATCCTCCGCAACAGGATGGCGGACGATGACCTGCTCCTTTTCTACGTCAACGACCCCGCGATCATCATCGGGCGCAACCAGAACACCATCGAGGAGATCAACGCCGAGGTCGTGGACGAGCGCGGCATTCGCGTCGTTCGTCGCGTCTCCGGCGGCGGCGCAGTCTACCACGATCTCGGCAACCTGAACTTCAGCTTCATGACGCGCGATGTGATCGCGCGATTCAATCGCTACGACCTGTTCAACAAGCCTGTCGTCGAGGTGCTACGCGAGCTTGGCGTTCCAGCCGAGATCGGCGGCCGCAACGACATCCTCGCCGGGGGCCGCAAGATCTCCGGAAACGCGCAATTCGCGACTGCCGGCAAGATGTTCAGTCACGGCACACTCCTGCTCGACTCGAATCTCGACGACGTCACCGCGGCGCTCAAGCCGAAGCCCGGCAAGATCGAGTCGAAAGGCGTCAAGTCCATTCGAAGCCGCGTCGCGAACATCAGCGAGTTCCTGCGCGAGCCGATCACCGTCGACGAGCTGCGCGACAGGATTCTCGAGCGCATTTTCGATACGCGCGTCCGCGCGCTCGTTCCTTCGCTCGCTCTCAGCACCGCCGACTGGCACGCCGCACACGAGCTCGTCGAGCGCCGATACGGAAGCCGGAGTTGGAACTACGGAGAGAATCCACCGAGCACGGTGCAGCGCGCGCAGCGATTCCCGGCGGGAGAGATCGACGTACGCCTCGACGTGCACGGCGGTCGCATCACGGGAATCCGATTTTTCGGCGACTTCATGGGGCGCAACGAGGTGAGCGAGCTCGAATCGCGGCTGGTCGGACTCCCCCATGAGCGCGACGCGCTCCTCGCGGCGTTTGCAGGCGTCGATCTGCGCCAATACTTCGGCGACGTAAGTAATGATGACGTGCTCGCCCTCCTCACGCCCTGACGCCGACAATCATGAAAGTTCATTTAGCTTTCGCGGACCACTTCGAGGAGCAATCATGACGCAACCCGCCGACAGCTGTAGCCATCTCGACCGGGTGCGCGACGTTGCCCCGAAAACCCCCAAGGGATGCGAGGAATGTCTGAAGCTCGGCATGCAGTGGGTGCACCTGCGCCTCTGTCAGGAATGCGGCCGCGTGGGATGCTGCGATTCGTCGCAGGGGACGCACGCGACGAAGCACTTCCATCAGTCGAAGCACGCGATCATGAGGAGCTTCCAGCCCGGTGAAGACTGGAGTTGGTGCTACGTCGACGAGCTATTCATGGAGCCGGCAGCCGAGCCGATCGCATGAACGCGAACACCGCCTGGCCGTCGCTTTCGCTCGCTGCGTGGAACGACACGAAGGAGACGCTCCACATGTGGATGCAGATCGTCGGCAAAACGCGCCTCGCGCTCGCGCCGATGGTCAATCACTGGTGGCAGGTGCCGCTGTACGTGTCCCCACGCGGCCTTACCACAACGTGGATTCCGTACGGCGAATCCGGTTTCTCCGTCGAATTCGATTTCATCGATCACGCGCTCATCGTTCAGCACGATGACGGCCGCAGTTGGATCACGCCGCTCGCGCCGCGCTCCGTCGCCGATTTCTATGAGCGCTACATGGCCGGCCTGCGCTCGCTCGGCATCGACGTGCGCATTTGGCCGATGCCCGTCGAGATCGCGAATCCGATTCCCTTCGCGCAGGACGACACGCACAAGTCGTACGACGCTGCCGCCGCGCACGACTTCTGGCGCGCGCTCTCGCAGGCATCGCGCCTGCTCGGCGTCTTTCGCGGACGGTTCATCGGCAAGTCGAGCCCCGTCCATTTCTTCTGGGGAAGCTTCGACCTCGCGTGCACGCGCTTCAACGGCGCGCGCGCACCGCTGCATCCGGGAGGAATCCCCGGGCTCGCCGACTGGGCGACGCGCGAGGCGTACTCACACGCGTGCATCAGCGCCGGCTGGTGGCCTGGCGCCATCGGTAGCCCCGTAGAAGAAGCCGTGTTCTACGCCTACGCGTATCCCGAGCCCGTCGGCTGTCCAACAGCGAAAATCCGCCCGGCCGCCGGCGAGTACAACGACGTAATGCACGAGTGGGTGCTGCCGTATAACGCCGTGCGCGCCTCCGCAAATCCCGATGCCGATGCACTCGACTTCTTTCAGAGCACCTACGAAGCCGCTGCATCGCGCGGCAACTGGGATCGCGCATCGCTGGAGCGCGACCCCCACGACCGCGTGAAATAGCGACCGGTCAGAGCATGTACGAGATGTTCGACCCCGCGGTCGGATAGGCGAGAATCGTCTTCTTCAGTTCCGCCGATGTGACGTCGAAGCGAATCGCCATCGCGAACAGATTGATCACCTCCTCGGCGTGCCCGCCGAGGAGATGCGCGCCGAGGATGCGGTCGGTCTGTTCGTCGATGATCGTCTTGAACATCCCCACCGGCTCGCGCACGCGCCGGTTGACGAACCACTCCGCGGTGTCGCCCGTGGCGATTCGCACCCGCGCTCCCCGGTCGCGCGCGGCCTTCTCCGTGAGCCCGATACCCGCGAGCGCCGGCACCGTGAAGACGACGCTCGGGACGCCGCGAAGGTCCGGACGAGCGGTGTTCCCGCCGAGCAGATTGGTAGCGACGATCGAGCCTTCGTGTCCGGCGACCGGAGTGAGCGGGATGGAGCCGGGCGGACTCACGACATCGCCGGCAGCGTACACCCGCGGGTTCGATACACTCTGCAGGTATTCGTTCACACGCACCGCGCCGTGGCGCTCGAGCTCGATGTGCCCCGCCTCGGCGCCGATGCGCGCGCTGTTCGGAACACGTCCCGCACCATGAACGACGAGATCTGTTTCGATCACCTGCGTGTTCGCACCAGGGCCGAGGTGCACACGAAACGGGGAGCCGGATGACTCGCGCTCCACCGCGCTCACCGAATGGTCGAGACGTACATCGATGCCGATCGCTCGCGTGTGCTCGATCAATCGATCGACCACCGCGTGATCGAACGACGGCAGCGGCACGCCCCGCCCGACGACGATCACTTCGGATCCCGCGCGTTGCGCGAGGTGCGCAAACTCGAGCGAGATGTATCCCGAGCCGATGAACAGAATGCGACGCGGCAGCGCATCGAGCTCCATGAACGCGGTGCTGTCGATGACGTGCGCCTCGCCGGTGATCCCGAGGTGCCGCGGCGACGCGCCCGTCGCGATGACGATGTGGCGCGCGGTGAGCTCCCGATCGCCGATGGCGATGCGATCCTCCGCGACGAAGCGCGCCTCCCCGTGCAACGTGTCGATCCCCGCCTTTTTGAAGGCGGCTTCGCGGTTTGCCGGGAGCGGATCGGTAAAGCTCCGTTTGAAGTTCATGAGCGCAGGCCAGTCGATCGACGCATCGCCCGCAACACCGTATCCGACCATGTGCCGATGCCACGACACCACATCTGCGGCGCCAACGAGCACCTTCTTCGGATCGCAGCCGCGGTTTCCGCAGGTGCCTCCATACGGCTGATCGTCCACCACAGCGACGCGCCACCCGGCCGCCCGGCAGCTATTCGCGGGTGAGGAGCCGGCCGTCCCGGTACCGAGCACGACCAGGTCGAATTCTTCTTTCATGCGCCTCTCGAGCAGGTTAACCGCCTCAAAACGTCCCCGGAACCAAACGCACTATTTTTGCCCTTGTTACCGGTGATTGTGTCGCCGTACGCTCTCTGAATGTCCGCTTCTGCCTCAAGGCTTCCAATGGCCCAGTCGCTTCTTATTGCCCAGCCCGACAACACGCGTGTCGCAACCTCGCGGCACACGACGACCCTGGCAACGCTCGCCGAACGCTTCGATGCGGTTCGCGCGCAGACGGAGCATCTGTGCGAGCCGCTCGACACGGAGGACTACGTCGTCAGCAGCATGGCGGACGTGAGTCCCACGAAGTGGCATCTCGCACATACGAGCTGGTTCTTCGAGACGTTCATTCTCGCGGCGCACGCACCGGAGTATGTGTCGCCCAATCCGCGCTACGCATATCTCTTCAACTCGTACTACGTGCAGGCGGGCGAGCGTCACTGCCGCGCGATGCGCGGGCTCGTGACGCGTCCCACCGTGCGCGAGGTCTTCGAGTACCGCGCCCACGTGACCGAGGCGATGCGCGCGCTGCTGCTCGAGATCAACGATGACGCGTCGCATCCGGCCTATCCGCTGATCGTGCTCGGACTGCATCACGAGCAGCAGCATCAGGAGCTGCTCGTAACGGACATCAAGCACGTCTTCTGGATGAATCCACTTCGCCCCGTCTATCGCGAACGCCCCGTACTCCCCGCGCGCACGCTCCCTGAGACCGCGTGGAAGTCGTTCGAAGGTGGCGTGCATCGCATCGGACATCAGGACAGCGGCTTCTCCTTCGACAACGAGCTGCCCGCACATCGCGAATTCCTCGAGGACTACAAGCTGGCTTCGCGGCTCGTCACGAACGGCGACTATCTCGATTTCATCAACGACGGCGGCTACAAACGCTCCGAGCTCTGGCTCTCGCCCGGACTCGCGATGGTGAACGGCGGCGGATGGGAGGCGCCTCTCTATTGGGAGCGCGCTGATGATGGCTGGACAGAGTTCACACTCGCGGGCACCAAGCCCGTGGTACTCGACGAGCCGGTGTGTCACGTGAGCTACTACGAGGCGGACGCGTTCGCGCGTTGGGCCCAGCGCCGACTGCCGACGGAAGCGGAGTGGGAGGTTGCCGCGCGCGACGCTCCGATCGCGGGAACGTTCGTCGAGAGCGAGCGCTTTCACCCGGCACCCGCGAGCGATGCGGCGATCACGTCGGGCGAGCTGACGCAGCTGTACGGCGACGTGTGGCAGTGGACGCAGAGCGCATACGTCGGCTATCCGGGCTTCAAGGCGGACACGGGCGCAATTGGCGAGTACAACGGCAAGTGGATGGCCGACCAATGGGTGCTGCGTGGCGCGTCGTGCGCGACACCGAAGTCGCACGTGCGACTGACGTATCGAAACTTCTTCCCATCGGATGCACGGTGGCAATTCATGGGGATTCGCCTTGCCGATCATGCGTGATGAGCGTTCGATGACGATGCCTGCATCGCGGCATGGGGTGCCCCGCATCGTCCCACGCCCCAATACCCGCAGCGTGCGCGAGGAGGTGCTGCGCGGGCTGCGTGCCGAGCCCAAGACGCTGCCGCCGAAGCTCTTTTATGACGCGGTGGGCGCGGAGCTGTTCGAGCAGATCTGCGAGCTTCCCGAGTACTATCTCACACGCGCGGAGCTCGAGATTCTTCACGCGCGCGCCGGCGAGATCGCGAAGCTGGCGGGGCCGCGAGTCGCGCTCCTCGAGTATGGAAGCGGCGCTGGAGTGAAGATCAAACTCCTCCTCGACGCACTTCAGTCGCCGGCCGCGTACGTGCCAATCGACATCTCGCGCGAGCAGCTCGATCGTGTCGCGCGCGAGCTCGCCGCCGAGTATCCAGGCGTGGCGATTCGTCCCCTTCATGCGGACTACACGTTGCGGCACACGGTTCCCGATCTCCCCGTGCGCTCGCGCAGGGTGGCGTTCTTCCCTGGCTCGACGATCGGCAATTTTCATCCGATGGAAGCCGCGGCCTTTCTTGGCCGCGTGCGACGCGTCGTCGGCAAGGACGGCGCGCTCATTCTTGGCGTCGACCGCCGGAAGCCCGCGAAAGTGCTCAACGCGGCGTACGACGATTCCGCAGGCGTGACGGCGGCATTCAACAAGAACATCCTCACGCGCATCAACCACGATGCGGGTGGGCACTTCGACCTCGACAGCTTCGAGCATCGCGCGTTCTTCAACCCGCGCGCGAGCCGCGTCGAGATGCATCTCGTCAGCAAGGTCGAGCAGATGGTGAAGGTCGCTGGCGACGTCATCCACTTCGACGAGAGTGAGTCGATCTGGACCGAGAGCTCGTACAAGTACGATCGCGTACGGCTCGAGGAGCTGATCGTAGAAGCGGGCTTCAGACTGCGGAAGCTCTGGACCAACTCGAAGCGCCAGTTCTGGGTCGCCTACCTCGAAGCGGTGTGACGCAGATGGGCTGGTGCGATCGCGCGCTCGACCAGCGCGAGCGCACCGTCGACGAGTAGCGCGAGCGCCGCGGCGGGGAGCGCGCCCGAGAGAATCATGTTCGTATCGGCGAGCGCGAGTCCCGCGACGATGGGCTCGCCGAGCCCGCCCGCGCCGATGAATGCGGCGAGCGTGGCGGCGCCGACCGTGATCACCGCGGCCGTGCGAATCCCCGACATGATCACCGGCGCCGCGAGCGGCAGCCGCACCGAGAGCAGTCGTTGCCACGGCGTCATCCCCAGAGCCTCAGCCGCCTCGACCGCGGACGGATCGGCATCGCGCACTCCGCTGTACGCGCTGCGCACGATCGGATAGAGCGCGTAGATCCAGAGCGCCACGAGCGCGGGCTTGATCCCTATGCCAAACAGCGGAATCATGAACGCGAGCAGCGCGATGCTCGGGATCGTCTCGAGCACGCCGAGCGCGCCCACCACCGGTTCCGCCAGCCTCCGCGTGCGCTCGAGTGCGAGGGCGAGCGGGAGCGCGACGAGGATCGCGGCGCCGAGCGCGAGCGCGACGAGGAGGAGATGCTGGAGCACGAGCGTGCCGATGGCGGCACGCCGCTGCCAGAGGTACGATGGGAGCGATACCTTAGTGCTAAGATATTCCCGATCAATGGTTGCCGCGTTCGATTTTGCGCTCACGCTGGTGAGCCCGAGGTCGCGCAGCGCGTCGGCTGCGACGCGCTTCACATCCTCGCCATCGACCTCAATGCGTCGGTTGAGGGCACGCATGCGCGTCTCGTCGAGCAGCCCGCTGAGTAGCGTAAGCGCTGAGACCGCATCGGGGCGATCATGGGCGAGTCGCGATCCGATGAGTGCGGCCGCCTCGTACGGCGGAAAGAAGTGTTTGTCATCGACGAGAGTCACGAGATCGTACTTCGCGAGGAGGCCGTCGGTCGAGTAGCCATCGATCACGTCGACGGCGCCGCTCGCGAGCGCCTGGTACTTCACCGCGGGCGCGAGCGGGCGTACCGCGCGCGGGTGCACGCCGTACACGCGCGCGAGCCCCGCGAGTCCGTCCGGACGCCCGATGAAGTCCGCGGTGAATCCAGCGGTGAGATGCGCGCTCTCGCGCGCGAGGTCGCTCATCGTCCGGAGATGATATTGCGCGGCCGTATTCCGCCGCACTGCGATCGCGTACGCATTCTGAAAGCCGAGCGGCGGGAGCCAGCGCATCCCGTAGCGCGACGCGAACTCGCGCTCGACGAGCGCGAACACGAGGCGCGGGTCGCTCGCGAGCGAGTCGGAGAGCGTGTCGTGCAGCACCGCGAGCAATCCGGTGCCCGTGTATTCCGGATAGACATCGATCGCCCCACTGCGGAGCGCTTCGATCGCGATCTGCGTCTGCCCGAGCCCCATCTTGCGATCCACCGTCATCCCATGCGCCTCGAGCAGCTGTGCGAACAGCTCGGCCAGCAGATACGACTCGCCGAAGGGCTTCGACGCGACGATGACGGGCGCCGTGGGCGCCACGCGCGAGGGTGTCTGCGCGCGGAGTTCGCCCGACGCGAGCGCGATCGCGAAAGCGCCCGCGACTACGATAGCCCTCACCCGATCCCCCGCAGCGGCGCCGATGCCGCCAGCGCCCGCTCGAGCAACGTCGCGACGTACGGCGTAGCCGGAGTAGACGCGAGCGCGTCGATCGTCCCTCGCTGCTCGATACGGCCGTTCCGCATCACCACCAGCTCGTCCGCGAGCCGAGCGGCCTCGGCGAGATCGTGCGTCACCATCAGCATCGTGAACGAAAGCTCGCGCCGCAGCGCGTCGAACGCCGACTGCAGATCCGAGCGTGTGATCGCGTCGAGCGCGCCGAAGGGCTCGTCCATCAGCACGACCCCCGGCCGCGCCGCAAGCGCGCGCGCGAGCGCCGCGCGCTGCCGCTGCCCGCCCGACAGCTCATGCGGAAAGCGCCCGCCGAATTTCTCCGCCGAAAGCCCGACCAGCGCCAGCGTCTCCGTCGCGACAGCATCCGCGTTCGGAATGCCGAGCAGCGTCGGGACGAGCGCAACGTTCCGTAAAATCCGCCAGTGTGGCATCAGCCCGCCGTCCTGCGGCACGTAGCCGATCATCCGCCGCAGCTCCACGCTCGGCATCTCGCGCACACTGCGCGCGCCGACCGAGATCGTGCCGCTCGTCGGCTCGACAAGCCGATTGAAGCAGCGAAGCAGCGTGGTCTTCCCCGATCCGCTCTCGCCGACCAGCGCGACGCTCGTTCCCGCCGCGACATCGAGACTCACGCCGTCGAGCGCGGTCACGCTGCCATAGCGCTGTATTATTTCCCGCGCACTCAGCGCGAGCGGCTCGCGGCGCATCTGTAGCTCGGCGGTCGTGTCCACGCACCTAAGCTGCCGCGTCGCCTGCCGCGTGGCAACGCGCGTCGGGCCGGCGCGTTATCATCCGCGCATGTCGCTCGAGCCACCTGCCACGCTCTGGACCGTGGGCCACTCTACGCATCCGATCGAGGAGTTTCTCGACCTCCTGCGCGCGCACGACGTCACGCGCATCGCCGACGTGCGCCGCTTCCCGGGCTCGCGTGCGCACCCGCACTTCAACCCCGACGCGCTCGCCGCATCGCTGGCCGAGGGCGGGATCGCGTACACGCCGATGCTATCGCTCGGCGGACGTCGGAAGCCGCGCGCCGACTCCCCGCACGTCGCGTGGCGCAATGACGCCTTCCGCGGCTACGCCGATTACATGGACACACCGGAGTTCGCGTCCGCGGCCGACGAGCTCGCGACGCTCGCGCTCGCCGATCGAGTCGCCGTCATGTGCGCGGAGGCCGTCTGGTGGCGCTGTCACCGGTCGATGATCGCCGACTATTTCAAGGCGACCGGCTGGACCGTCCTGCACATACTCGATGCGCGGGAGGCGAAGGAGCATCCGTACACCGCGGTCGCGAGGGTGGTCGACGGAATTCTGACGTACTGAGCGCCGTTCTCCCCCCGGCGACGCCTGCGTGATAGCTTGAATCCCGGGTATTTCCCGCCCACGCCCGCTCGCCTCTCTCTCGCGTCACTCCGCGCGCCCCCGCCCCGATGACCTTTCAGCGCAAGATGCTGTTTGGCTTCTCGCTCATGGTCCTCCCCGCGCTGCTCATCGGGGTCGAGGCGATCCGCACGAACGTGCTCGAGCGCGACGCGCTTCAGATGCTCGGCCAGAACATGGCGCGCACACGCACGTATTCCGAGCTCGAGACGGCGATGTTCAACCAGAGCGAGATCATCTGGCGCTACCTCAGTGGTCTCGACCCGCGCGCACGCGATGAGTTTCGCACGACCGGCGAGGTCATCAAGTACTGGCAGCAGCGCTGGCGGTCGGAGCTTCGACCAAACGAGTCGGCGCTCGCGAACAGCACCGAGCAGATTCAACGCGACATCGAGATCGTGGCGGACAGCGTCTTCAAGCTCTACGACTCGGGGCAGCACGAGGCCTCGTACCGGATGGCGCAGCGCGATCTGCGCGACCGGCTGCTTCCCGCACTCACGCAGCTCAATCGCGACATCTATCGGCAGGCGCGCGAGTCCAGCGTGCGCGGCGCGTATTCGCGGCTCGAGGAAATCGTCACCGGGGAGCGCGATGTGCTCCTGGCGATCCTCATCGTCGCGGTGGGCGCCGGCCTTCTCGGCTCGTGGCTCATCTCGCGCGGGCTCGCGCGCCCGATCAGCCAGCTGCGCGTGGCCATGGCGCGCGTGGGCGCCGGCGAGAACGAGCTCCCGATCGACGTGAGCTCACCAGACGAGATCGGCGACCTCGCACGCTCCTTCGCGCAGATGACCGCGAGCCTCCAGGAATCGCAGGCGCGCACGACGAGGCTCAACTCCGAGCTGCAGCGCAAGGTCTCGCAGCTCGAGTCGGCGCAGGCGCAGCTCGTGCAGTCCGAGAAACTCGCGTCGATCGGCGAGATGGCCGCCGCGGTCGCGCACGGCATCCGCAATCCCCTCGCGAGCCTGCGCGCCGCGGCGCAGGTTGCGCTGCGCCACCCCGAGTCCGCATCCTCGCGCGAGCATCTCGGCGTCATCATAGACGAGGTCGATCGCCTCGACCGCCGCGTCAGCCACCTGCTCAGCTTCTCCAAGCCCGCGCCATATCATCCGCTGCGCGAAAGTGTCGCGCGTCTCATCGAGGATCTGCTGCCGTCGTTCGGCGAGCTGCTGCGCGAGAAGGGAGTGACACTCACGCTCGACATCGCGACGGATCTCCCCGATGTCCGCGTTGATCCGATGCAGCTCGAGCAGGCGCTCGTCGAGATCACCTCGAACGCCCTCGACGCCATGCCGCAGGGCGGTACGCTCCGCATCTCGGCTGCCAACGCGAGCGACAATCACGCAGTGGTGATTGTCGAGGTAACGGACAGCGGCGTCGGCATTCCCGAGCGCGTGCTCGCCTCGGTCTTCGAGCCGTTCTTCACGACACGCGCCGAGGGCACGGGGCTCGGGCTCGCGATCGCCAAGCGCTACGTCGAGCAGAATGGCGGTGCGATCGAGATCGAGAGCGTCGTCGGCGCAGCTACGACGGTGCGCATTCGCCTTCCGGGCATCGAGCTCGACGCGCTCGCCGAGGCGTCGGCTGAGCCGGCGCCCACCCGCGCCACCGTGAAGAGCTCATGACCGGCCCAACGGTTCTCATCGTCGACGACGAGCGCACGCTCGCGCGCTCGATCAAGACCTTTCTCACCGAGTCCGGCTACGAAGCCGAAGTCGCCGGCGACGCGGAGACGGCGCTGCAGTTGCTCGAGAGCTTCCGCCCCGATGTCATCTTCGCCGACGTGCGACTTCCCGGCATGGGCGGGATCGAGCTGCTCGAGCGCATCCGCGACTTCGACGCATCGATTCCGGTCATCATCATGACCGCATACGGAAGCATCGAGGGCGCCGTCGAGGCCGTGAAGCTCGGCGCCTTCGACTACCTCAAGAAGCCCGTCGATCTCGAGGAGCTCAAGCTGCTCGCCGACCGCGCGCGTGAGACGTCGCTGCTCAAGCAGGAGCTGTCGTACTATCGCGGGCGCGAGGCGAGAAAGGCCCCCTTCCACGGAATGATCGGTGAGTCACCAGGCATTCGCGCCGTCATGGAGCAGGCGCGCCAGATCGCTGCGCTCGATGACACGCCACCGGTGCTCATCACCGGCGAGACGGGCACGGGCAAGGGGCTCATCGCGCACACGATTCACGCGTCGGGGCCGCGCGCGTCGAAGCCGTTCATCGAGGTGAACTGCACGGCGTTGCCGGCGAGCCTCATGGAGGCCGAGTTGTTCGGCCACGAGCGCGGCGCGTTCACCGATGCGAAGCAGTCGAAGATCGGGCTGTTCGAGGCGGCCGAGCGCGGCTTCATCTTCCTCGACGAGATAGGCGACACGGAGCTCGCGCTGCAAGGCAAGCTTCTCCGCGCGATCGAGGAGCGGATGGTGCGCCGGGTTGGCGGTATTCGCGATCGGAAGATCGATGTGCGTATCCTCGCGGCGACGAATCGTGATCTCGAGCGCGAAGCGCAGGCCGGGACTTTCCGCCGCGATCTGTATTTCCGGCTCGCGGTGATCCTGCTGCGGCTTCCGCCATTGCGCGAGCGCGGCGACGACGTGCTCCAGCTCGCCGACGACTTCGTGCGACGCTACAGCACGAAGTACGGGAAAGATGTGAAGCGCATGAGCCCCGCGGTGCGCGACGCGCTGCTCGCGTACTCGTGGCCGGGCAACGTCCGGGAGCTCAGTCATGTGATGGAGCGCGCGGTGCTCTGGAGTCAGGGTGGCGTGCTCGAGGCCGAGCAGCTGTCGCTGACGAAAATGGATGACTTCGGGCAGATGCGCGTGACGAGTGAGATGTCCATACCGGACATGAGTGCGACGGACGCGAGCGCGCCGCTCGCGCTTCCCGGTGCGATGCCGCCGCGCGGGACGGATCTCGCGCAGTGGGAGAAGTCGATGATCGAACAGGCGCTCCGCGAGGCCAACGGGAATCAGACGCAGGCCGCACAGCGACTCGGTGTCAGCCGCGACACACTCCGCTACCGACTCAAGAAATTCGGAATTCAATAAGTCATGCACGTCATCTTGCTCGGAACGGCGGCGGGCGGTGGATTTCCGCAGTGGAATTGCTGGTGCCCGACCTGTCGCCTTGCGCGTGAAGATCCCGTTCTCGCACAGCCACGCACGCAATCATCGATCGCCTTCAGCGCCGATGGCGTACGCTGGTTCCTCGGCAACGCATCCCCGGATGTGCGCGAGCAGATTGCGAAGCTCCCACACGCGGATGTGAAGGGGGTGCGTCATGTAGCGGTGGAAGGAATCGTGCTCACCGACGCGGAGCTCGACCATACGTTGGGCATCACGTTGCTGCGCGAGGGGCGGCGGCTGCAAGTCATCGCGACACCGGCGGTGATGCACACGATCGCCAAGGATTCGCGGATCCTTCCGGTGACGCAGGCGTTCGCGGCGGTGCAGACCGCGGAAGTCGATCTCGGCGACGCGGTGCCGCTCCACTATCGCGACGGGAGCGCAAGCGGACTCACGATCGAGATGAAGGCTGTGCGCGGGGATCCGCCACGCTTTGCGAGGCGCGAAGAGGTTGGCCACACGGTGGCGGCGTTCATCACGGATGCGGGCACGGGGAAGTCGTGCGCGTTCGTGCCGGGGTGCGGCGGCCTAGGACCGAAACTGCTCGCGCGCCTCGATTCGGTCGACCTGTTGCTGTTCGACGGAACGTTCTGGACCGATGACGAGCTCGCGCGTCTCGACATCTCGGACAGGCCCGCACTGTCGATGGGGCATGTGCCGATCTCGGGGGCCGAGGGAAGTCTCGCATCGCTGTCGCAACTGTCGTGTCGGCAAAAGGTTTACACGCACATCAACA
>JBDTJH010000240.1:0-19749 GCA_039935955.1 Gemmatimonadaceae bacterium | reverse complement strand
GCCGGCATCGTCGTCGCGGTGAGCGGCGCGATCTCCGGCGTCTTCGTCGTGATCGCGAACGCGTGGATGAACACGCCGCGCGGATTCACTCTGGTCGATGGCAAGTTCACGAACATCGATCCGATCGCAGCGATGCTGACACCCGCCGCCTTTCCGCAGGCGCTGCACATGACGCTGGCCGCCTACGCCGCGACGGGATTGGCGGTGGCGGGGATCCACGCGGCGATGCTGCTGCGCGATCCGAAGAATGCTTTCCATCGTCACGCCTTCGCCATCGCGATCCTCGTCGGCGCGCCGGCCGCGCTCATCCAGCCGCTCTCCGGCGACATCAGCGCACGCTACGTCGCGGCGCAGCAGCCCGTGAAGCTCGCGGCGATGGAGGGCGACTTCGTGACGATGCGCGGCGCGCCGCTCCGCATCGGCGGCATCCCGAACGAGGACGAACGCCGCACGAACTACTCGATCGACATTCCGAAAGGGCTCTCCTTCCTCGCGACGCACGACTTCAACGCCGAGATCAAGGGGCTCAACGACTTCCCGAAAGATGTATGGCCGCCGGTGGCGGTCGTGCACTTCGCCTTCCAGATCATGGTCGGGCTCGGATCGTTCATGGCGATCGTCGCCCTGATCGTGCTCGTGATGCAGGTGCGAAAGCGCGACGTGATCTCGATGCGCTGGCTGATGACCGCAGTCGTGCTCGCGTCACCGATGGGCTTCATCTGCATCGAGGCCGGATGGGTGGTGACGGAGGTCGGTCGGCAGCCGTGGATCATCTACGGGATCCTGCGCACCGCGGACGCCGTGACGCCGATGCCTGGGCTCATCGTGCCGTTCCTGCTCTTCACGGTGCTGTACCTGTTCCTTGGCAGCATCGTCGCCTGGCTTCTGTACAATCAGATCCTCCGCAGCCCGCGCGATGATTCGCTGCTGCCCAACCAGGCGCATGCGTCATGACGCTCACTCCCGCGGTCGCGATCGCCGGCGTCGTCCTGGTCGCGCTGACGTTCTACGTGCTCTTCGCCGGCGCGGACTTCGGCGGCGGCGTGTGGGACTTTCTCGCCAGCGGTCCGCGCAAGAAAGATCAGCGTAACATCATCTCGCACGCGCTCGCGCCGATCTGGGAGGCCAATCACGTCTGGCTGATTCTCGTGATCGTGCTGCTCTTCACGTGCTTCCCAACCGTGTTCTCGACGATCGTCATCGTGCTGCACATTCCGCTCACGCTGCTGCTCTTCGGCATCGTGCTGCGCGGGTCGGCGTTCATCTTTCGCAGCTACGGCAGCACGGCCGACGCGGCGCAGCAGTGGTGGGGGCGCGTGTTCGCGATCGCGAGCATCGTCACGCCGGTATTGCTCGGGATGTGCGTCGGTGCGGTCGCGACGGGGATCGCGTGGGGATCGCACCCCGCAGCGTTCGGCGATCCGACGCATCTGCCCTTCGTCAGGGACTTCATCCTGCCGTGGCTCACCTGGTTCGGCCTCGGTGTCGGGCTGATGGCGCTCGCGCTCTTCTCCTTCCTCGCCGCCGTGTATCTCACCGTCGAGACGGAAGGGACACCGCTGCAGGAGGACTTTCGCACGCGCGCGCTCTGGTCCGCGGCCGCGGTCTTCGTGATCGCGTTCGGCGTGCTCGCGCTGTCGTGGACCGCGGCGCCAATGGTTCGACGGGGGCTCATGGGCGGGGCATGGGCACTCCCCTTCCACATCGTCACCGGCATCATGGCCGTCGCCGCGATCGCCGCGCTGTATAGCCGGCGCTACCATCTCGCCCGCTTCGCGGCCGCAGCGCAGGTGACCTTCATTCTCTGGGGATGGGCCGCCGCGCAGTATCCGTATTTGCTGCCGCCGTCGCTCACCATCCAGAATGCCGCCGCGCCGATGCGCACGCTGGTGCTCGTGCTCTGGGCGCTCGCAGCCGGTGCGTGCGTTCTGTTCCCGTCGCTCTACTATCTCTTCCGCATTTTCAAGATGCAGCGGCGAACGTAGCTACGGTTTCTTCAGCGGGATCTTCGTCGACGAATTGTCCTCGCCAAGGCGCTTGAGTCCCGCGCGCGCCTGATCCGCGAGCTGCTTGAAGTAGGAATCGCCGTTCTGCCACATGTCGCCGACGAAGGAATACGCATCGCGCGCCCGTGGCTTGTCGCCCATCTTCTCGGCGATGCGACCCCGCACGAGCTCGACGTAGACGCCGAGCGGCGCATTGAGCACCCCCGTCTCATCGAGAATCGCCGCTGCCTCCGCATCGTGTCCCTGGGACGAGAGGAGTATCGCCTGCGTGATGAATCCCCATCCGCACGCATGACAAATACTGTCCGGCAGCGCTGCAAACTGTCTGATCGCGCCCGCCGTATCATGGTGCGCAAGCGTCATGTACGTGCGCCCGAGCTCTGCTACGTACCCGAGCTCGTGCAGATCGAACGGCGGATGCGGGAGTTTCATCAGCGAATCGGCGGCCTGGAGCACGATCTTGATCGGCATCGTGTCGTCCATCATCCCCCACAGGCTGACCGCGCACGGGGCACACGTCGCTCCCTTTTTTAGAGCGATCATGACGAGGCTGTCGACCTCCGCGGCCGGCATCTCTCCCGCCAACGATGCGCCCATCATCGCCTCCACGCTCTGATTTACCGTGAGCGCCTCCTTCACGTGTCCGCGGAGCGACAGCGCGAAGGCGAGTCGGCGCATTCGGGCAGCCGAGTCCCCGAACCCCGCGAAGTTCGCCTTCCGTCCGCTGGCGATGAGTCGTGCGAGCCGCACGTGCGTCTCGGCGCTGTCGCCCCACTCCGCTGAAGCGCTCGCCGCGTGCTGCAGCTGATCCGCCGACGCGGTGTCGAGCATCTTCTGCGTCTCGGCGGTGTGCGCGAGCGCAGGGTCCGCGAGTCGCGCGAGCAGCCGCATTCCCTCCGCATCGACGTCCGTCGGATTCCGCGCGAGATAGGCCGTGAGATATCGACGGCCGTTCGCGGTTCCGTAGCGGAAGGCCATCTCGATCGCGTGGATGTACGAGGGCGTGAACGCCGAGTCGAGCGCGATCGCCTTGTCGAAGGTGCGCACGACCTCGCTCTCCGGAACTCCGGTCTGTTGTCCCCATCCCCAGTGGAACTGCGCATCGCCGAGCAGGAACCAGCCCTCCGGATCGTTCGGATAGCGCCGCACAAAATCGTGCGCAGTCGCGAACAGCGCTTTCTGATCGGCGAGCTGCACGAGATTCGGCGCGGATCCGAGTTTCGCGAACTGCGCCCCGGCGGCGACGCCCATGCTGTCGCGCGGTGACAGGCCCCGCGTGAAGCGCGCAGCTCGCGTCAGCAGATCGACCGCGCTCGAGTCCGCCGCACCCCCCACCCATCCGCGAGCGATTCCGTCCTGCAACATGGCGATGCCGAAAGTCGAGTCGCTCGCCACCGCCTTGTCGTAGTAGGTGACAGCCGAGTCCCACGCGCTCTGTCGAAAGAATTGCTGCGCCTGCAGGAACGCCTTGAGCGCGGGCAGCGACGTGGTGCCGACGGATGACATCTGCGCGAAGCCGAGCGCGCGCGTCTTGCCGAGCTCGCGCAGGAGTGCGACGGTGAGCGAATCGGAGAGGCGATCCATGTGCGACAACCCGTCCCGCCGCTCGACATCGCCGAGCACCTTCCCGGAGCCCACGTCCACGAGCGTGGCGGATGCGCGTACGGAGTCGGTGCCCGACTTGATGAGACGCCCGAACACCGCGATCCGCGCGCCCGTCGACTTGCCGAGCAGCCGCGCCGACTCCTTGTCGGCGCGTCCGGTCCACTGGCGAACGACCAACGTCGGCGAGACGGTGCGCAACGGACCCGCACCGTCGAGATTGCGCGAGAGGATGTCGACCATCCCCTCGTGCCAGAGCTTGAGGTCGGCGTCGACGACATCGAACGGCGCCACCGCGACGAGATTCTGATCGAGCGGCACCGCGCGCCCTCTGCGTGAGACGACGATGCCCACGACGACGATCATCGCCACGACCGCTGCGGCGATCGCGATGAGCGGGCCCCGCTTGCCGCGCGCACCCGTGGGCGCCGTCTCCAGTGCATCGCGGAACTCCTCGGCCGTTCGAAAGCGATCGTCCGGGAGCTTCGCGAGCGCGCGCGCGATCGCTGCGTTCACCGCGGGCGGCGTGTCGGCGCGCAGCTTCGCGACCGGCGGCGCGGGCTCGGTGAGATGCGCGACGACCATGCTTTGCACCGAGCCCGATTTTCCGAACGGGTGCACCCCCGCGAGCATCTCGTAGCCGACGATACCGAGTGCGTAGATGTCGGCGCGCGCGTCGACGTTGCTTTCGCCCGCAGCCTGCTCGGGGGACATGTACGTCGGCGTGCCGACGGACATTCCGGTGCCGGTGAGATTCGCTCCGCCGGCAGTCGATGCTGTGCGCGCGGCGACGATCGCGCGCGCGACGCCGAAGTCCGCGAGCACCGCATGCCCTTCCTCGAGCAGGATGTTCTCCGGCTTGATGTCGCGGTGCACGATTCCCTTGCGATGCGCGTAGGCCAGCGCGTCGGCGACCTCGACGAGAATCCGCACTGCGTCGCGTACGGGAAGCTTGCCGACCTCTTTGATCCGATGGCGCAGTGATTCGCCGCGCACGTACGGCATCACATACCAGAGGAGATCGTCCCCCGATCCGGCCGCGAGGATCGGCACGATGTGCGGATGCTGCATCTGCGCGGCGAGTTCGATCTCCTTCTTGAATCGCGCCGCACTCACTTCGCTTGCGAGCTCCGGCGGGAGCACCTTGATCACGACCTGCCGGTTCAGCGATCGCTCCGTCGCGACGAACAGCCGGCTCATTCCGCCGCCGCCCAGCTCGCGCTCCAGCAGATACGCATCGCCGAGCGCTGCCTGAAGCCGTGCAGGAAGGAGCAGGTCGTTCACAAAGAATCCTCTGTGGAGAGCAGGCCTAAGATAACGGGAATGCGTCGCGCTTCGTGAGAACCATGCCGGATTCACGGGTGTATTAACGATCGTTCAGAACGGACGTCTCACCGTAGCAAGACACACATTGGAGGACGAAATGTCTCAACGATGGAAAATTGCGCTGTTGAGCGCCGCGCTTGCGACGGCGCCGCTGGCCGCGTGTGCCGGTGGCCCGCCGCCGCGCGACCGCGTCTATATCCGCGAAGGTCCCCCAGGTGAGCGCACGGAACTCATCGTCGCGCGTCCGGGGCCCGAGTACGTCTGGATCCGCGGGCACTATGCGTACGCCGGCGGCGGCTACGCGTGGGTGCCGGGTCGCTGGGCGCGTCCAGATGGGCGTCGTCGATGGGCTGATGGCCGATGGGCACACGACCGGCGCGGCTGGTACTATATCGATGGGCACTGGCGCTAGCAGCGATCAGGAAGCCCGGGCCGGCATTGCGCCGGCTCGGGCTTTTTTTCTGTACGCGAATGACGCTTGCTCTTTTTCGCTGGCTGCTTGTCGCGCCCGATCCGATCGCCAGCGAGCGACTCCGTGTTAAGCGCGCATCTCCATTCGCCATCGCGACGCACCCACCCCTCGGACCGGAATTAGTTGTCGCGCCCGCTTGCCGCGAGCTCGAGTTGCTTGCCGAGCGCAGTGACATCGGCGACGGGCGCGGCACATACGTATTGCCGGCAGACGTATGCCGCGGCGCGTCCGTCGAGCATCGAGCGGTCGCGAAGCAGCGGCAGCGATTCTTTCATGCCTTGCAGGTCGTTTGGCGCGCCGCCCGCGAGGATGAGCGCCGGCAAATAGTGCGCGGCCGTCTCGCGCACGAGCGAGGCAAAGTCGGCCGCGTACACGTCGCCGATCAACCCCACCTCCGTCGTGCCGTGCACTGCAAGCTCCGCGACGCCGAGCGCATGTCCGAACGCGCTTGGATACCGTGCGAGCGGCTCGCCGAGCGTTTCGACGAGCCACGTGCCGCGCCGGCGATCCTCGTCGCTGCCGGTGAGATCGCCGAGCCGGAGCAGCAGCTCCGCCGCGAGGGAGTTCCCCGCGGGAACGGCGTTGTCCGTGAGCTCGCGCGGTCTCGCGATCAGCGACTCCGCATCGTGCGCGGTGTCGAAGAGGCCGCCGATGGTGTCGTCCCAGAACCAGCGCACCATCGACGCGCTGACCTCGCGCGCGCGCGCGAGCCACTGCGCATCGAAGGTGAGCTCGTAGAGCGCGAGCGCGGCGAGCGCGAGTGCCGCGTAGTCCTCGAGAAAGCCGGTACCCTTGGTGACGCCATCCTTGTGCACGCGCATCACGCGGCCGTCGCGCACCAGCTCGCGGAAGAGGAAGTCGCCGTGGCGCAGCGCTTCCGTTCGCCACCGTGCGTCGCCGAAGACGCGGGCCGCCTCCGCGAGTGAACGCACCATCAGCCCGTTCCACGCGGCGAGGATCTTGTCGTCCAGGCCGGGGTGCACGCGGGCATCGCGCGCTGCGTAGAGCGTCGTGCGCGCCTCGGCGGCGAGCGCCTCGAGCGCCTCGAGCGTGATCCCGAGCTTCGCCGCGACGTCTGCCGGTGCGCGCGGCACGTTGAGGATGTTCTTCCCCTCGAAATTTCCGCCGATGCTCACGCCCCATAGCTCGCGCAACACCGCGGCGTTCGCGCCGAGCAGCGCGTCGAGCTCGGCGGCGTTCCACACGTAGAACTTTCCCTCGTGTCCTTCGCTATCCGCGTCGAGCGATGAGTAGAAGCCGCCCGCCGGCGCGGCCATCTCGCGGAGCGCCCAGTCGAACGTCTCGCGCGTCACCCGCGCGATCTCGGCATCGCGCGTCACCTGCCAGAGATGCACGCCGAGCCGGGAGAGGAGGGCATTGTCGTAGAGCATCTTCTCAAAGTGCGGCACGAGCCAGCGGTCGTCCACCGAGTAGCGCGCGAAGCCGCCGCCGATCTGATCGTAGATCCCGCCGCGCGCCATCTTGATGAACGAATCGCGCACGATGGCGAGCTGCTGCGGCGCGCCGCTGCGACGCCAATGGCGGAGGAGAAAGTCGAGCGCCATCGTCTGCGGAAATTTCGGTGCGCCCTCGAAGCCGCCGTTGCGCGCGTCGTATCGCGCGACGATTCCCCGCGCGGCGGCATCGAGTTGCGCGGCAGTGAGCTCGCCTGCGCTTACGGCCGCCTGCTGTGCGCCGGCGTACAGGTCGCGCACGCGCGCGGCGGTGTCGAGCACATCGCCGCGCCGGGTGCGATATGCGTCGGCGACGGAGCGCAGCACGCGCACGAACGATGGCATGCCGTGACGATCGGTCGGCGGATAGTAGGTGCCTCCGTGATACGGCACGCCCTCCGGAGTGAGGAACATCGTCATCGGCCAGCCACCCTGGCCCGTCATCGCCTGCACCGCGCTCATGTAGATCGCGTCGATGTCGGGGCGCTCCTCGCGGTCCACCTTGATGTTGACGTAGAGCTCGTTCATCACCGCCGCGATCGCCGGATCCTCGAACGACTCGTGCGCCATCACGTGGCACCAGTGACAGGCGGCGTAGCCGATGCTGAGCAGGATCGGTTTGTCCGTTGCCCGCGCACGGTCGAGCGCCGCCTGTCCCCACGGCTGCCAGTCGACGGGGTTGTTCGCGTGCTGCAGAAGATAGGGGCTCGTCTCGCCGGCAAGGCCGTTCACGTTGCGCGTCTCCGTCGATACGGGGTGAGCGCGAAAGCTACTATCGTCATCTCGCGCTTATCGTTCATTCCCATGCGGACTCTCGAACCCGATGCGCGGGCGTATCGCTCAGCCTGGGCCGTGCTCGCGCTCGCCGTCCTGGCGCGACTCAGCGCGGCCGCGCTCGTGCCGCTTGCGCCGGACGAGACGTACTACTGGGAGTGGTCGCGCCATCTCGCGGCGGGCTATCTCGACCATCCGCCAGTGATCGCGTGGCTGATTCGGCTGGGCACCGCGCTGTTCCGCGCGACGCCGTTCGGGGTGCGCATCGGCAGCGTGCTTGCGGGCGTGCTCGCGTCGATCATCGTCGCGCGCAGCGCGCGCGTGCTCGGCGGCGATCGCGCGATGCTCCGCGCCGCCGCGATCATCGCGTGCATGCCGCTCGCGCAGATCGGGCTCGGTCTCGCGACTCCCGACGCGCCGCTGATGTTGTTCTGGTCGCTCGCGGTTGCTGCGCTCATCGCTGCGCTGCGTCCGGACGTCGACTCGCGCGCGCGGCTCGCCGCGTGGGGGCTCGCCGGGCTCTCGCTCGGAACCGCGCTCTCGTCGAAGTACACCGCGTTGCTCCTGCTCGCGAGCACCGGCATCGCGCTGCTCGCGATTCCCTCGCTCAGGCGTCATCTTGCGACGCCCGGCCCGTACGTCGCGCTCGCCGCGACGCTCGCGGTGTTCGCGCCGAATCTCATCTGGAACGCGGAGCACGGCTGGAGCGCGTTCGCGTATCAGCTCTCGCACGGCCTCGCGGTGCATCGCGGCTCAGCGCTGACGCACGAGCTTGCGCTCGCGGGCGGACAGATCGCGCTCGTCTCTCCGCTCCTCCTCGCTGCGCTTGCGATTCCCGCCGCGCGCGCGATGCGCGATCGCGATGACGATGTGCGAACGACACTCGCGATGATCGCCGTCGTCACCTGGCTCGCCTTCGTGATCACCGCGCTCCGCAGCGCCGTCGAGCCGAACTGGCAGGCGCCCGCCTACCTCTCGGCCATCATACTCGCCGCCACGTACCACGGAGCCCCGCGCTTCACGAGACTCCTCCGCGCCGGCTGTGCCCTCGGCGCTGCTTTCACGCTCCTCATCTACGCGCACGCGCTCGTCCCGTTCGTCCCGACCAGCATCGCACTCGACCCCACGGCCTCGGGCTTCGGCTGGGACACCCTCGCCGCGCACGTCGACACGCTCCGCCACACGGAGCCCACGCAGAGCTGGATCGCCGGCGAGCGCTACCAGGAGGCATCGGAGCTCGCCTTCCACCTCCACGATCATCCGCAGACATTCGTGATCGACGTCCACGCGCGCCCCACGCAATACGACCTCTGGCCACAATTCTCATCCGAAGCCCATACGGGCGATCGCCTGATCCTGGTCCTCGGCCTCTCCACGCGCGCCGAAGACGACCCTGTGATAGCGGTCCTCATTCCGCATTTCACCCACGTCGTACTACACGACACCGTCGCGCTGCGCCGCGGCACCACGATCCGCGCCATGCGCCGCATCTGGATCCTCGATGGCTGGCGCGGCACGTGGCCCGGAGTGAGCCCTCGCGCTAGCACCGCAGTTCTCCGTTAGTTGTCCGTCGCGGGTTAAAGTGGTGAGTGCAACAGTGGCTTAATTGCTGGCACTCATCGGAGACGAACGCATGGCACAGCGGAGGCTCCCCCGTCAACTCGCCACGCTTGCGATACCCGCACGCCTCGCGCGAAGTTCATGACTGCACGCCGCCACACTTCCCATTTCACCGGACCTCCCGCATGTCGGCTACTCTCGCCAGTGATCTCGCGCGCTATCTCGACGACAACGACCGTCGCTTTCACGACGAGCTGTTCGAGTTTCTGCGCATTCCGAGTGTCAGCGCGCGCTCCGAATATGACGCCGACATGCAGCGCACCGCCAAGTGGGTCGCCGACAATCTCATCGCCGCCGGACTCTCGGCCGAGATCATGCCCACGCCCGGCCACCCCGTCGTCCTCGGCGAGTGGCGCAAGGCGCCGCCCGGCGCGCCGACGGTGCTCGTCTACGGACACTACGACGTGCAGCCCGCCGAGCCGCTCGAGCTGTGGACCACGCCGCCGTTCGAGCCCACGATACGCGACGGTCGCATCTACGCACGCGGCTCCGTCGATGACAAGGGGCAGCTCTTCGCGCACATGAAGGCGATCGAGGCGCATCTCAAGGCGCGCGGGAAGCTCCCTGTCAACATCATCGTGCTCGCCGAAGGTGAAGAGGAAGTCGGCAGCGACAACCTCGAGGCCTTCGTCATCAAGCAGGCGAAGCGTCTCGCGTGCGACTACGTCGTCGTCTCCGACTCATCGATGTTTGCGCCTGGGCTCCCGTCGATTCTGTCATCGTTGCGCGGGCTCGCGTACTTCCAGATCGATATCGAGGGCCCCACCAGCGACCTGCACTCCGGTAGCTACGGCGGCGCGGTCGTGAATCCCGCCATGGCGCTCGCTAGCATTCTCTCAACCTTCTTCGACGACAAGGGACACATCGCGATACCCGGCTTCTACGATGCCGTTCGCAATTGGGATCCGAAGGTTCTCGAGGGAATGCGTGCGCTTCCCTTCGACGAAAAGAGCTTCGCGAAAGAAGTCGGCGCCCCCGCGCTCGGCGGCGAGGCCGGCTACACCACGCTCGAGCGTCTCTGGGCGCGCCCGACGTGCGAGGTGAACGGTCTCCTCAGCGGCTACACGGCGGAAGGCTCGAAGACCGTGCTGCCGTCGAAGGCGATGGCGAAGGTCAGCTGCCGTCTCGTCGCTGATCAGTCGCCGGCGGAGATCGAGAAGCTCATGTGCGCGCACATCGCGAGCGTGACGCCGCCCGGCGTGAAGGTCACCGTACAGATGCTGCACGGCGGACAGCCGTGGAGCGCCGAGCTCGAAGGGCCGCTCTACGATGCCGCGAAGCGCGCGCTCAACGCGGCGTTCGGACGCGATCCGGTGATCATCGGCGAAGGCGGCTCGATCCCCGTCGTCAGCGATCTGCAGCGTGTCCTTGGCGCGCCGGTGCTGCTGGTCGGCTTCGGACTTCCCGGCGAGAATGCGCATGCGCCCGACGAGTGGTTCCTCGACGAGAACTTCACGAAGGGGATGCGCGCGATGGCGTCGCTCTGGGATGAGATCGCAGCTGGCGTCAGCGGACGCTGACGCCGGAGATCAGAACTTCCACTCGCGAACGAGGAACGCGCCGAACGTCGCTTCCGATCGGATGGGAATATTGGTCGACAGCGTCGGCTGCGCCACGAGATAGCGCGAATCGATGCTCGCCTCGATGCGATACCCCTTCGACAGCCGCCGCTGCACGACGAAGCCAGGTGTCGTTCCCGATCCGCGAATCTGCGTCGCGACGTATGTTCGCCGGTCGACGTACTTGCCCGCCTCGACCTGCGTCCCCGCCAGAATCGTCTGTAGCCCGTACTTTCCGACGCCCCCGTCGGGCACCTCGGCCGGCGTGATCGTGAAGACGTCGGCGCCGAGCGCGCGCGCGGCCGTCGCCGCGAACTGGCGCGTCATCACACCGAGTGCCGTCGCCGTGAGCTGTCGCGTCGCGAGCGCCGCGGCGCTACCGACGAGACTTCCGCTTCCCGATCCGCCGCCCGAGTTCGAGCTGCCCGCCGAGCTGACGAGCGAGGTGGACGACTGACCGAAGGCGAGATAGCTGAGCAAATCCGACTGCGAGAGCGGCGGCTGTGCATCGCTGGTGAGCTGAATGACCGGCTTTCGCACCGTGCCATTGATTGCGATGTTGATGTTGAGCGCCGGGCGCCCCGCGGGCTGAATCGTGTACTGCGCGCCGAGCTGCAACAGCGGATTGATGTCCGCGCCGCCGGTGAATATCGCCGATCCGCGCGTGAGGATGAAGCGCCGGCCCAGGAACGCGTATTCGCCGCGATCGGTATTGACGACGCCGTCGATCGAAATTCCCTCATCGTCGCGAGTCTTCAGGATTGTGAGCGGTCCCTGGCTGTAGAATTCGACATTCGCCTCCGGCGAACGCGCCCACGTGTCGCGCGCCACGCTGAGCTTCACGTCGATCGCCATGTTCTCGAGCAGCGGCGAGTCCGTCTGCACGATCTTCTTCATCGCCACATCCGAGGTGTCGACGACGTTGATCACCGCGGCATCGTCCGTGCTCACCTGCCGTGGACCGCCGCTGGTCGGAATGTAGATGGTGCCGTGGACGATGCGTGCCCTGCCGGAGACGGACACGCCCTGCAGCGGCCCCTTCATCGCGACGTTCGCATTGGCGTGCAGCTCGCCGAGCTCGTCGTTCAGTACCGTCGCATCCCTCGCCGTGAACTTCAGGTCGAACACCGGATTCGTCGCGTCGACAATGCCGATTTTCCCTGAGAGCGCCATCCACCCCTCGCCGGAGTTGCCGCCGATCGTATCGATGACGATCTCGGTGCCCGTCATGTGCACGAGCCCGCCGATATCGCGCATGTCGACGCCGAGCGACTCGAGCCTGAACGTCGCGAAGTCGAGGCCAAGCTGGCCGAGCACGCGCGGGTGCGTGCCGGTACCGCGCGCGGCAACCGCGCCGATGACGCGCCCGTGCACGTTCGACACCAGGTCGGTGAAGCGGGGAAGGGCATCGAGCGGCAGTGAGTCCGCCACGAAGTCGACCTTGAGCGGACGGTCGAGCACGCGCGGCCCCGTCACTCCCGCGAGCGCGAGATTGATCGGCGCGTCGACATCGAGGCGCGCGAGCGGCGCGCCGCCCTCGCGCATGATGTCGGAGTGAGCGACCAGCTTCTCATTCGCGTAGTTCAACGCCAGACGCAGGTCGGGGAGCGGCGCGCCCTTGTACGAGGTGCCCATCACGCTGAGCGCACCGCGAATCTCCGGGGCGCGCTGCGTGCCCGCGATCTTCGCCTTCATGTCGATGACGCCAGTGGCCGAGAGATCACTCTCCGCGAGTCCGACGAGATTCGCGACCTCGATGCCCTCGACCTCGAACACCATGTTCATCGGCCCCTCGACGGGCAGCGAACCGTTCGCGTAGACGCGCCCGTCGGTGCCGTGACGCAGATCGAGACTGCGCACGACGATGCCGTGTTTCCCCCACTGCACGTAGCCGGGCGTCGCCGACGTCCATTTGGCGGTGTCGAGCTGCAGTGCGAGCTCGCGCCACCGCACCTGGCTGCTGTCGAGGCTCAGCAAAAAGTCCGCACCGGCGCGGTAGACGTAGCCGGAATCCTGATAGACTCCGAGCTCGATCGTCCCCGACGGCGCCGTGTACGTCGCCTGGATGGTCGCCGAGTCGATCGCAAAGCCGCTGGCCGAGAGCGAGTCGAGATTTCCGCCGACGACGTACTTCATGTGCGGCGTGCCGCCATCCGCGACGGCATACTCGATCTTCGCGCGATGCAGACCGTTGCCACGCGCAATGATGTTCTCGGCCGCAAGGCTGCCGCGCACGTCGAAGTCACTGATCGTGCCGCGGACGATGCCCGCCGTGCGGAGCGAGCCATCGACGGAATCCTTTCGGAGCGCGCGCAGCGAGTCGAGCACGACCGACGGCTGCGGCTTGCCGGTAGCGCGCTCCGCGACCTCGTTGCGGTTCGCCAGGCGCGCGGAGTCGGCCTTCGCGTGCGCGATTGCGGCGGCGAGGATCGCGGGGCGCTGACGCACGACGCCGCTGTCCGGGTTAGCGATGAAGCGGCGCAGCGCAGCGAGCGTGTCGACGGACGCGAGATAGCGCAGCTCTCCCGCATGCTCGGGCGCGGTGCCGATGGTGCCATCGACGAAGAGCTGCGCGAACGGCGTGTGGATCGTCACGGAGTCCATCGTCGCGACGCCGTCGGCGATGGCGACGCGGATGTTCGCGGAGTCGACGGCGAGACTGTCGACGGCGGAGTGCAGCACGTTCGCCGCGAACGCCGCGCGCATCGTCTTCGGATCGAAGCCGCGCCCCTTCGCCATCATATTCGCGGTGAGCGATGTCACCGGCCCGCGTGAGGCGACGCTGCGGAGATTGAACAGCCGCAGATGCGTCTCGAGATCGTAGCCCTTTTCCTTGCTCTCGAGATCGAGCGTGCCTGTGGTCGCGAGCTCGCCACCGTCGGGGAGATGCAGATCCGCGGTGAGCGCGACCGCGCGCATCGAGCCGCCGAGGTGCACGGTGCCGACGGCGGTGCCGCGAAGACCGAGCGCGGGGGCGAACTTGCCGGCAGTGATGAGCGAGAGGGGATCGAAGCGCATGTCGGCGGAGACGCCGTCCTTGCCGCCGCGCGTCGCCTCGCCATCGGCGATCATCCGCGTGGTCTCGGCGCCCTCGTGGTGCTCGATGTCGGCGTGCGCCGTCATGTGTCCGGCAAGCGCGCCGTCGACGGTGACGTCGCCCGTGAGGACGCCGCCGATCGGAAGCGATGGATCGAAGATGCGCGCGAGCTGCATCTGAAGCGGCGTGATCGTGACCTGCAGCTTCTTCGCGACGAAGCCGTTGCTCCCCGATCCTGCGACGCCGACGACGAGGACGCGGCTCGTGCCCGAGCGCGGCTCGGTGAAGGCGACGTCGGCGTCGATGTTCATCGCGGCGGTGGTGCCGGCGAGCGTCGCGCGGCCGGTGAGCAGGCCGCGCCGCGGCGCCTTGAGCGCGGGGGCGACCTGTTCGATCGTGCGCGTGTCGATCGACTTGAAGGCGAGCTGCGTGTCGTGCAGCCGCAGCTCGTTGGGACCCTGTCCCATCGCGACGGCGATCTTTCCCTTGAGCGTACCGCCGTCGACGGTGAGATCTATGTCCCGCGCGCTGTAATCGCTCTCGCCCGTGTGTCGCATCGCCGCGGTCAGATCGAGCGATCCCGTGCCGCTCGTGGGAATTCGCGGATACGCGAAGGCGAGATCAGCAAGCGCCAGCGGCGACGCGTAGACGCTCGCATTCAGGTCGCCCGACGTCAGCATGTACGTGCCGTCGCCAACGAGCTTCGTGTTCGGCAGCGCGGCCGTGAGACCGCGAAACCAGAGCGAGTCCTGCGACATGAGGATCGTGCCGTGCAGATTGCGCACATCGGCATCTGGCGGATTGAAGAGCGCCGCCGTCATCGCGAGCGATCCGATTTGGAAGAGGCGCGTCGTGCTGTCCGGATTAGCGAACCGGACGTGTGGCAGCGCCGCCTGCAGGCTGCTGAACTCCATCACGTTCTGATAGCCGCCGGGCACCTCGATCACGCGCTGCCGCGCCCTGCCCGCGAGCGCGTCGCGCAGCGCACTGTCTTGCGCCGCCTTCGACAGCGAATCGCTCGGCGCCCACGGCATCTTTACCCGCACGTGGCCGTCCGTGAGCCGTACGTTGTGCAGCGTGATCCACGAGCCGAAGCCGCGCGCGGAGGTGTCCTTCTTCGCCGTGTCCTCGTTCGCGAACAGCGTCGTGAAGTTCCACTCGTGGCCGGGCATCTTGTCGAGCACCACCGTCGGCCTGGTGATGCCGAGCGCGTCGATGATGACATGCTTGGAGAAGAAGTTCCGCAGTGTGTAGCGCGCCTGCACGAGCGGCGAGGCGAAGAAGGGGCCGCCGGCGCTGTCGGTGATCGAGACGTCGCGCAGCGTGATCCCGCGCAGCAGATCGCCATCCACGCGTCCGATCGTCGTCACGCCGTGCACTTTCTTGTTGATCGCGCTCACCGCGATCCGGCGCACGCGCTCGCGGCCGAAGTCGGTGTTGGTGAGCCCGAGCACCGCGAGCACGACGAGTAGCACGATCGACACGATGGTGATGCCGGCGATCTTCAGGACCTTCCACATCAGAAGGCCTGCCCGATCGAGAGGTGGAGCGCGAGCCGGTTGAGGATCTTCGAGAGCCCGCTCCCGCCTTCAAGCGGATTATAGTTTCGCGGTGTCGAGAGCTCGACGAGCTTGTGCGTGCCGTCGGACTGGGTGATTTCGGTAATCACCGTCAGCTCGTCGGTGAGCGAGGGACGGAAGCCGAGATCGACGCGGATGGGGCCAACGGGCGACATGTACCGCACGCCGAAGCCCGGCGTGACGGCGGCCTTGCCCTGCGTCACCGTGGACGATCCTGCACCTACGTACCCGGCATCGACAAACACGGCGCCCTGCAGATTCTTCATGAGGAAGGGGAAGCGATATTCAATACTCCCCTCGAGCAACGAAGTGCCGCCGGTGGGCAGCGAGGTGAAGTCGCTCGCAGACGGGACGACGAGGGTGTCCCCCACGCCATTTGTGGTGTTCGGATTGCAGCTCCCGTCCGCAATCATCGAGGTCGTGCACCCCGACTTCATCAGCTTCCCGGGATCGATCGTCAGGATCCGCGGCCCCAGCTGGTTCTCGCCATACCCTCGCACCGAGTTCGCGCCGCCCGCGTAGAATCTCTTCCGGGGATGCAGAATGTCGTCGATCCCGTTCGTGCCCGTCGTGCTGCTCGACGACATCGCCTTCACCCACCCGCCGCGCAGATGCGCCGCGATCACCGACTTTCCATGCGGATGGAAGTACGTCGCCTCCCCCGACGCCCGATTGTACCGAAAATCCGACAGCGTGTACTTCGATGCATGCTCCAGGTCCGCGCGCGCCGAGTAGCCGGCGGACGGATTGAATTCGTCGTTGGTGCGGTCCATGTAGTAGTCGAGCGACACCGGCGAGAGCGCGTTCCGGTTGCGCAGTAGCCCGATCGTGCCCTGCTCGCACACGCCGTAGTTCACGCAGAAGTACACGTCGCCGGCGTCCACCTGCGTGAGCTCGTAGCGATACACGAGGCTCAACGGCGTGCGCGGCTCGAGGTTGCGCGTGAACGAGATGCTCGCGCCGTATCCCTTGTCGATGAAGATCCCCGGCTGACTCGTGCGATGCACGAACAGGCCGAGCCCGACCGTATTGCGCGGGTCGCCGAACCACCGCTGCGTGACGTCGATGCTCGCCTGGTACGTCGGATCCAGATATTTGCCCGACGAGTCGCCCGGCAGCCCGTTGTCCGCCAGCACATCGCGGAAGATGCCGGTGCCGTTGAGCGCGGGTGCGAGCAGATTCGACACGACGAGATGGAGATCCAGCCGGCGCGCGTTGCCGAAGAAGTTGTAGTCGGTGTAGCGCCCTTCCGTCTGAATGAAGTCGATCGTGTTGAAGCCGGCGCTCAGCTTCACCGCGTGCATCCGCGCCTCGTTGACGTCGATGTCGATGCGCTTCGCGCTGTCGCCGCGCGGAGGCAGCACGATCGTCGCGCGCCTGAACAGATTCGAGCTGTAGAGCGCTTGCTGGCTCTCGATCACATCAGCGCGCTTGTAGACGTTCCCCGGCTTGAGCGTGACGATCTTCTTCGTGATCTCCGGCTTCAGGATCGAGTCGCCGTGCACAGTCACCGACTCCACCGTCGCGACCCAGCGCGGATTCACCTTGATCGTCACCTCGGCCGTCCGCGCGCTGTCGTGCACCGTGATGGTGTCCACGATGATCGCGTCGGAGTAGCCCTTGTCCCAGAGCGCGTCGCGCAGCCGCACGTGCGACGTGTCGAGGGCGACGAGATCGAGCGGATGGCCCGCGCGCATTAATACGGCGGCCTTGACGACCTTCGGCTTCAACACCGTGTCCGAGGGAAGGAGCACAGCCACCGAGTCGACCATCACCGGCGCCCCTTCGGTGATCTTGAAGGTGACGTTGACGCGATTGCTGTGCGAATGCGCGCGAGTGACGGTCGTGTCGACCTCTGTCTCACGATAGCCGCGCTTGTAGTAGTACACCTTGATACGGATGACATCGCGCGCGAGCTCGATGTGGTCGAGCGTCCGCGTGTCGTAGACCAGATGCGACTTCGTCAGCAGACAGAACGGCTTGAGCAGCAGGCTCCGGCATCCCGACGCCTTCGTCGCCTGTCCGCCCTCCATGTCGCCCTTGTCCACCGCATTGGTCACGCCGACGTAAGTGACCTTGTCGACGATGGGATGTGTGCGCTGCTCCGCGGCTTTCGCGGCGGTCTCCTGCGCAGAAAGCCCCCGCGCACACAACAGCGCGAGGACCGCGAGCATCAATAGCACGTGCGAGCGTCGGACAGCTACGGGACGGCCCATATGGGGGCCTTTAATGCAAGCGGTAGGCCGGGCGCCGCTACCGCTCGCGCCTACAGCCCGGAGAGCAGCGTATCGTTGTTTGCCGTATTCTGAATCCGTTTGATCAGCCACTCCATGCCGGCCTGCGGCGGCATCTGCTGCAGCCCGCGGCGGAGGGTGAAAATCGCGTCGATCTGGTCGGGGCGGAAGAGCTTGTCCTCGCGACGCGTGCCACTCGTCGCCACGTCGATCGCCGGGAAGACGCGCTTCTCCGCCAGCCCGCGATCGAGCTTGATCTCGCTGTTGCCCGTGCCCTTGAACTCCTCGAAGATCACGTCGTCCATCCGCGATCCCGTCTCGACCAGCGCGGTCGCGATGATCGTGAGCGAGCCGCCGCCGTTCGCCGGCGACACCGAGCGCGCCGATCCGAAGAACGCCTTGGGCTTCGCCATCGCGGTGGCATCGAGCCCGCCGCTCAGCGTTCGTCCCGTGCCGCGCTCCGCCGTGTTGTGCGCACGCGCCAGGCGCGTGATCGAATCGAGCACGATGACGACGTCCTTCCCCTGTTCCACGAGTCTGCGCGCGCGCTCGAGCGTCATGTCTGCGACATCGACGTGCCGCTCCGCCGGTTGATCGAAGCTCGACGCGACGACTTCCCCGCGTCCCCACTCGATCATCTCGCTCACTTCCTCGGGACGCTCGTCGACGAGGAGCACGAGCAGCGTCGCCTCGGGATGATTGATCGCGATCCCTTCCGTGATCGCCTGCAGAAGCATCGTCTTGCCGGCACGCGCCGGTGCGACGATGAGCGCGCGCTGTCCGTAGCCGATCGGCGCGATGAGATCGATCGCGCGGCGCGTGAGCTCGGGGCCGATCTTCGCGGACTGCCCTGTCTCGAGCGTGAGCTTCCGCTCGGGATACGATGCGATGAGCGAGCTGAAATCCGGTCGGCGCAGACCGCTGTCCGCTTCGCCGCCGTTGAGCTTCTGCACTTCTGCCACTGCGAGTCGCCCGCGCTGATCACGGCCCGTAGTCGCCTCGATGAGATCTCCGCGGCGGATCGCGAACTGTTTCACGATCTGCGCCGGTACGAAGGCATCGTTTGGAGACGGGAGGTAGCTCTCTTCGGCGCGGCGCACGAAGCCACCGTCGCGAGCGGAGTCGAACCACCCCACGGTCGTGCCGTCGGCGACGAGCACCGACACCGGCGCGTTGCTCTGCTGTTCGGGACGTGGCGCGCTGCGCTGGCGTCCGCGACGTCCGCGTCGGCCGTTGGCGTTGTTGCTGATGTCGCGATTGCCGTTGTCACGGCTTCCATTGTCGCGACTGTTCCCCTGCTCGCGATTGCCACGATTGTCCTCGCGCTCGCTCCGGCTCTGGTTGTTCCGGTTGTTGTAGCGAGGTTCTCCACCGCGGTCGTTCTGCACGACCGGATTGTAGGGAGGCTGTTGCTGCGGTGAGGTGGCGGGGATCCCCGAGTCGCCACCGTCCGAAGACGGGGCCGGCCCGTTGTCCGGCAGCGCGGTGTCGCTCGGCGCCGGCAGTGAGGCATCATCACGGTAGGGGCTGGACTCGGTGTTCGAGTCGAGCGTCGGGCGGTTTGGCGGACGGTGTCCGCGACCGCGCCGGGTCGGGCGTCGACGTTCGTTCATGCTGCGAAAGGTGTCATGAGGTGAAGGCGTACACGCGTGACGTGACCCGGTTGTCGGGCGACGAACACGCTTGGTGAAGCGATACCGCTGGAGTTGGCGCCGCACTGCGCGGCGCACATGTCATCCGATCGGGCTGCGGATACATCACGCGAGCCGCTGGGTGCTGCCAAAGTATTTTGTGGCCACCGTCGGCGTGCCGACGATGCAACGAGTATCACCTGATGGGGGCGAATGCGCAACCCTTTCCTTCATTCCGGCGCCCGAAGGCGCCCCCGGCGTGAGGGCTTCAGGCGAGTCGGCGTAGCACCACGAAGGGTAGACCCTACGTCTCTCCGCCATCCACCCTGCACGTCATCTCGGGAACATCGAGTCGTTGACCTCGCCGTCCAGCCTGCGGACCAACGTGATCAATCGGCGCACCAGCTCCGTCATTCGGTCCACCGCCGCCCGGTGCTCCGGGTCCAGCGTCGTC
>JBDTJH010000239.1:0-5360 GCA_039935955.1 Gemmatimonadaceae bacterium | reverse complement strand
TGGATGCCGGGAAGAACAGCTTCGACTTTCCCAACGTAGATGTCGCCGATCATTCGGCGTGAGTCTGGACGGTCGACCAATAGCTCTACGAGCCGGTCGTCCTCCAGAATCGCGATGCGCGTTTCGCGCGCAGCCGCGTTTATGAGGATTTCGCGTTTCATTGTAGCCCGCGCGGGTTTGGGATCGTGCTACGGGGTCCCCCCCACTTCGCGGTCCAAAAGAGAAAAAAACCGGGGCGCCAAAAAGTTGGCGCCAACGGGTATAAAACTACGTTCGGAGGGTCCGGAACGCCAGCCAAATCATTGCCAGAACATAAGTTAGGCCAGCTTTCCACTCCCCGTGCTTCATGTACAGGCCCGGGTCGAACCGGTTCGTGGAGGCAGGATCGCCACGCCACGGCGCCGGTCGAGGGAAAAACAGAGGAACCTTGGCCGCGTATCGCGCGTAGGCTTCCGGAAATCGGCCCTGGATGTTCACGATTTCTCGCTGCATCGTCGGGTAGTAGATCAGAAGGAAGAACGCCACAACGGCGACGAGAAGACTCCAGTGCGCCGCCGCGGCGAAGCCTGCGGCGATAAGGAAACTTCCGAAATACAGTGGATTTCGCGTATGGGCGTAGGGTCCGCTCGTCGCGAGCCGGTCGTTTTTCATGATGTGACCAGACGCCCACGCTCGGACCAGGACCCCTATAAGTGCGATAGCCCCGCCAAGAATCAGGGAGCCGACTGTCGGCCGAGCGAGCCAGATGTACGCAATTCCAAGGACAAAACCCAGCGGGATTCGAACCGTCTTCGCCAACTCCGAAAGGCTCACCCGCCAATGCCTCGCAGGATGTGACGTCCAATGACCATGCGCTGGATCTCCGACGTTCCCTCACCGATTTCGCAAATCTTCGCGTCGCGCATGAACCGTTCGACCGGATAGTCCTTGGTATAACCGTAGCCGCCGTAAATCTGGACGGCTTTCGTCGTCGCTCGCATCGCCAGTTCGGAACAGAACAGCTTTGCCATCGACGCTTCCTTTCCAAATGGTTTCCCGTTCTGTGCCAACCAGGCGGCGTGAAATACAAGGTGCCGGCCAGCTTCGATCTCGGTCGCCATGTCTGACAGCTGAAACTGGATGCCCTGGAAATCAGCGATCCTTTTTCCGAACTGTTTTCTTTCAGCGGCGTATGCTAGCGCGTGTTCGTAGGCTCCTTCTGCAATGCCGAGTGAAAGCGCGCCGATCCCAACGCGTCCGGAGTCGAGCGTCTGCATGAAATTCGTGAATCCTTCGCCTTCGGCGCCGAGCAGATTCTCCTCAGGCACCTCTACGTCCTCGAACACAAGTTCGCGCGTGTCGGACGATCGCCAGCCGAGTTTGTCTTCCTTCTTGCCAGACCGAAATCCCTTCATCGCCGGCAGCGATTCGTCGTGCCCCACGCCCACCGCTCGTGCCGCCTCAAGATCAACGGTTGGCTTTGTGAGAATGAACGAACTGATTCCCTTCGTTCCCCGAGCGGGATCCGTGACAGCGGTTACGACAAATATCTCACCAACGCCGCCGTGTGTAATGAAGATCTTGGAACCATTCAGGATGTATTTGTCGCCCCGCTTTTCCGCGCGTGTGCGCGTTCCGCCGGCATCGCTGCCAGCCGATGGCTCTGTGAGTCCAAAGCCGCCGAGAACCTTTCCCGACGCGAGAAGGGGCACGTATCGATTCCGCTGCTCGTCGTTACCGAATTTCACGATGGGCGAAGTTCCGAGTGTTGTGTGCGCTGAAATCGTGATCGCATGCGATGCGTCAACCTTCGCCATTTCGTGAATGGCGATGATGTATGACGTTAGATCCAGGCCCGCTCCGCCGAGTTCCTCGGACCACGGTACGCCGAGGAAGCCCAACTCACCCATACGGCGGACGTTTTCCCAGAGAAACTTGCCCTCGGCGTCGAGCGTGGCAGCGACCGGCGCTACGTGGTCGCGGGCGAATGCGCGCACGGTGTCGCGAACGGCAAAATTCTGTTCCGAAAAGTAAAAAGCGTCGTCCATTGTGTCGTGAGGTTACGGGTGATCGTCTGCGAGAGCCGCAATGAACAGCGCGCCGTATCGTTCCGTCTTGGCGGGTCCGATGCCGCGCAAATCGCCGAATGCAACGAGAGTCCGCGGCCGGTGGACAGCAATCTGTCTCAAAGTCTTGTCGTCGAAGACAATATACGGGGGAACTTCGTGCGCGCGCGCGATCTCCCGTCGCAGGGTTCGCAGTCGGTCGAACACTGCCCTCGCCTCGGGCGGAAGGTCGTCGGTCGCATCCGGTTTCAGTTTCTTGAGTGCCGTTTTCAAGACACCGCCGCTGCCCGCGCGATTACGTGCACTCGCCCGCTCACGCTTGACAGGATCTGCTTTCGGGGGCCGCTGAACCGTCGTCCCTCGACAGTTGTCGCAGCCAGAACAGCCATTTCCGGCAGCGGGATCGCCAAAGTACCGCAATACGAATGCGCGACGACAAGTCTTCGCGTACGCATACCTCTGGACCGCTTCCAGCTTCTCTAGCTCCGCGTCGCGGCGTTTATCAAGCGAATGCCAGTCGACTCTGAAGCTGTCGAGGCTTCGGGATGAATCAACAAGAGTTACTCCGCCGCCAATTCGCTGGACGGTTATGAATTGCGTGGCCTCCAGACTCTCGAGCGTGTTTTGAAGCTCCGGCACCGAACCGAGTCCCGCTGGCAACGAAGCAACGTCGATGATCGCACCGGTATCCAGCGACTTTCCCGCTGCACGCCACAGTGCGCGGAGTACGCCGAGCGCAAGCGCGTCGTCGGAACCGGACAGCTCGCGCTTGATCCGGGCTGACGTAGCAAGCAGGCGAACCCGTACCAGCGACGCGGACTCGTGCGCCTTCGCTATTGCACCAGCCTGTTCCAGAACACGAAGTGCACTCTCGACGTCGCGCGCACTTGCCTTGCCCGCTACGAAACCGGCCAGCACCTCGGGCGAGTCTGACACCGTACCGCTCGCATCGGCCCTTAGCGCGAGTGCTGAATAGACGCGGCTTACAAGCTCTCGCTCGGGAAATGAACCCTTGATGAAATATTCGTGGGTGAATCTATCCTGAAACGCATGCAGCAGGATCGCCTCGGATGCGTTGCCGTCCCTGCCCGCCCGTCCCGCTTCCTGATAGTATGCCTCAAGCGTTCCGGGCATGGAGTGATGAACCACGGCCCGGACGTTCGCCTTGTCGATTCCCATGCCGAATGCGTTCGTAGCGACGATCACTCTCACACGTTCGGTCATGAAGGATTCCTGAACGTCGTGGCGTTGGGAGTCGTCGAGTCCAGCGTGATATGCCGCGGCAGAAATACCCTCGCTCTGAAGCATCGCGGCAATTCGCTCCACCGACCGGCGCGTTGCTGCATACACTACTGTTAGACCCTTTCGATCGCCAAGCACCTCAACGAGCAACTCATCCTTGGCGGCATCGTTGCGCGCGGGAATCACAGAATAGCTCAGGTTGATCCGATCAAAACCCGTAACGACGACCTTTGGGTCGCGGAGTCCAAGTTGATGCGCGATATCGCGCCGTACTGTTGGCGTTGCGGTAGCCGTAAGCGCGATGGTCGGCGGGTCGCCCAGTGCTTCACGCACTTCTCGCATGCGGAGGTAGCTCGGGCGAAAATCGTGGCCCCACTGGCTTATGCAGTGCGCTTCGTCGATCGCAAGCAAGGATACGCCAGTCCGAGCGAGTTGCTCCGCGGTAGTACCTGCATCAAATCGCTCTGGCGCCATGTACAGCATCCTGATCTCGCCGCTAGCCGCTCGTGCCATCCTGTCGGATACCTGACCAGTGGTGAGCGTGCTGTTGATGAACGCGGCGGCAATTCCCTTTGCCTCAAGCGCGTCGACCTGATCCTTCATTAGAGAGATGAGCGGCGAGACGACAACTGTAAGGCCCGGAAGCAGCAACGCGGGAACCTGGTAGCAGAGCGACTTGCCGCCGCCGGTCGGCAGGATCACCAGCGTATCGCGACCCTGCAATACCGCTTCTACGGCCGCCTCCTGACCTGCACGAAAAGCCGGATAGCCAAACGCACTGCTCAGCGTCGCTCGTGCGTCTTCAAGACTCGGTTTCGTCATATACCAAGGTTCACTTGCACGTGGACCGCGCGACCATCGTCCATGAACAGGTGCAAGCATTGGCTCGCGCGCAGGACTCTGTGATCAGACGGCTCGCGCAAAATGTCCACGCGTGAACTCGGATCCAACAATTGATCGCACAACGCTTCGCTCCGGTACCCCGCCCTCCGATAGCACGTCGATTGCGGTCCGATATCCACGGACGATCTCGGCGATCTGATCTCCCGGCACATTGAAAACGGCAGTAAACGAACGGACTCCCATCCCCCACAGCCGCGGCAGGTACTCCGACGCCTCGATTGGTCGCGAATGCAACAGCCGGTTGCGACAGGCGCTGTCGGTCGCGACAGCAAACGTATAGCCAGCCGGATCGGTGATAGAGACGTTCGGGTGTTTCTGCACGCACAGGTCGCGGCATGTCGTCGGTTCGCGATCGAACGCCGCCGAAAGCACGCAATGTTCGATCGTCATGCCTTCGGGCCGACCATAGATCATGACGTCGAAGCCGCGGCCGCGCCACGGTTCCACCAACGCGCCCATCTCGTCCGTTGTCAGCTCGATGGACGGCACTATCCGGCGTACGCCGTGCGAAAACAGGTGCGCCGCAGTGTGCTGGTTGAAGCAATTGACGGAATAGTCGGCTACCACGTCGCGCCCGTTGCCCGCCAGTTCGACCGCAAGCCCGATATGACCCGACACCATGGGCAGGTCAAGCGCGAGCCATTTATCGACAACCGCCCGATCCTCGGGTCGCACGATGCTCGGCGTGCGAATGCGGAATGCGATGCCAGCGCCCGCAAGATCGGCGGCAAGTGCGCGAACTCGTGAGACAGGTGGCGTCGGATGACGCAGGAATGGATCAAGCACGATCTCTGTGGCGCCAGCCGCGGCGGCAGTACGCCCATCCGTGATGTCGTACACCTGGACGCTGAGTGTTGCTACTCCTGAGATTTCGTTAGCTACCATCGGCACGTCAGCAATCGAGCGGACAATCCGCTCCGTTCGTTCACCAAGCCTTGCGTCACTGTCCCTCTCTGCCCGCTGGTCGAGTTCCGCGATTGCGCTCTGACGCATGTGGTTGAGCGCACTCACCGGAAGAAACAACCCCGAGGGGAGGCCACCTGTATCGACGTCGCGAAGCACGAATCCTGTCTCTCCCAACCGACCGATCTGATCGCGCAACTGCGCGACGTCGAGCGATCGCTTTGTCGCCGGCGCAACGGCCATCTCGCTTCGCACTACTACGTCGCC
>JBDTJH010000238.1:0-6850 GCA_039935955.1 Gemmatimonadaceae bacterium | reverse complement strand
AACGTCGAGATCGACGAGGAGTTCAGCGGCGACAAGCTCGCGAGCGATTTCAAGGTGCTCGAGAAGGGCGCGGGCGCGGCGAGCGCGGATAGCCAGCTGCTCGCGCTCAAGCAGAAGATGGGAATGCTCCCCGCGGGCTCGCCCGCGTCGAGCAAGCAGATCGGCGCTGGCGGATCCTCGGACGAGGAGATCGCGCATGCCGAGATCGAGGACGCGCCGGACGAGCAGAAGAAGCTCCCGTGACGGCTGGCGCAGCATCGGGGCGATATCGCGTCGCCCCGGTATTGACCGGTGTCATCATCACCGTTCTGCTGTTGTTGTTGCTGGGAGAGGCCGCGCACCTCTTCCTGCTGCTCTTCCTCGCCATCCTCATCTCGCTCGCGCTCGGCGCGCTCGCCGACGTCGTCACGCGGTATACACGCGTGCCGCGTCGCTATGCGCTGCTCATCGCGATCCTCATCGCGCTCGCGGTCGTCGTCGGCTTCATGTGGCTGATCGTGCCGGTGGTGATCGAGCAGACGCAGTCGCTGCTCGGCACGCTCCCCGACAGGCTGATCGCGTGGCAGAAGGGGATCGACGATGCCGCGGCGCGCGTGACCGCGCTCAACGGCGTATACAAGCCCGGGCAGTTGCTGCTCGCAGGATACTCGCAGATCGCGTCGTCGCTCGGCGGACTCTTTCCGAAGATCGTCGGCATCGTGAACGTCGTGATCGAGGTCGTCGTCGTTGCGATCCTCAGCATCTATCTCGCGAATCAGCCGGGACTGTACCGCGAGCTGCTCATCTCGCTCTTCCCACCGGTGCATCGCGATCTCGTGCGCAACGTGCTCGCCGACATCTCGCAGACGCTGCGCGCCTGGATCCTCGGCCAGCTCACGTCGATGTTTCTGCTCGGCGGGCTCGCGGCGATCGGATTCTCGATTCTGCGCGTGCCGTACGCGCTGACCTTCGGGCTGTTCACCGGGCTCGTGGCGATCGTGCCGTTCTTCGGCACACTGATCTCGACGCTCCTCCCGGCGGCATTCGTGCTCGGCGAGGGCGGGGCGGGGCAGGCGCTCGCGGTGATTGGATGGGGCGTCGTCGTGCATCTGCTCGAGGGGAACGTGATCTCGCCGCTGATCATGGCGCGGCAGATCCGGCTCGCGCCCGTGCTGACGATCATGTCGATCCTGATCATGGGGCAGCTGCTCGGCGCGGTCGGACTGCTCGTGGCAGTTCCCGCGCTCGCCGTGCTCGACGTGATCATTCGACGCATCCTGATCGGACGCGTGTACGAGGGGCAGGGCTTTCGCCGGCTGCTGCGGAACAGCGCGCTCGTCGTGCGCGCGCCGCTCCCCGGCGCGGACATCCTCATCGGTCGGCCTTCGACCATCGACGTCATCTCCTTGGCGGAAGCACGCGACCGAGCGCGCCCCGCCTGACCCCGAACTGATCACATGGACCGCGAACTTCGCTTTCTCGTCATCGCCGAAGGGCAATTCGGCCCGCTCACATCGAAGACTGCAAACTCCTGCATCCGCTACACGCCCGAGCGCGTCGTCGCGATCATCGACTCGCGCCGAGCGGGGAAGTCGGCGCAGGAGGTGCTCGGTTTCGGCGGCGACATTCCCGTCGTGGCGACGCTGGCCGAAGGGCTGAAACGCAAGCCGACGGCGCTCCTGATCGGCGTGGCGCCGCAGGGCGGCAAGCTGCCGGACGACTGGCGCGCGATGATTCTCGCGGCGATCGACGCGGGACTCGATGTGTGGAGCGGGCTGCATACGTTCATCGGCGCCGATCCCGAATTCGCGGCCCGCGCGGCGAAAAAGCGGGTCGAGATACACGATCTGCGACGGCCGCCGGATGATCTGCCGGTGGCGATGGGCCGCGTGCGCAAGGTCGATGCGACCGTCGTGCTCACGGTGGGCACGGATTGCAACATCGGAAAGATGACCTCGGCGCTGCAGCTGCGTGACGGGCTCAGGGCGCGCGACCGGAAGGTGCGCTTCGCGGGCACGGGGCAGACGGGGATTCTCATCGAGGGGTGGGGCATCGGCGTCGACGCGGTGATCGCGGACTTCATCGCGGGCGCGGCGGAGCAGCTCGTGCTCGATGCGTCGAAGGGAGCGGAGATCGTGCTCGTGGAGGGGCAGGGGTCGATCATCCACCCGGGATATTCCGGGGTGACGCTGGGGCTGATGCACGGCTCGCTGCCGCACGCGATGGTGATGTGCGCGCAGCCCTCTCGCAAGCACATCAACAACAATCCGTGGATCGCGATTCCGCCGCTGCCGGAGCTGATAGCGATGCACGAGATGCTGGTGAAGCATCTGCGTCCCGCGCCGGTAATTGCGGTATCGCTGAACACGTACGACCTCTCGGTGCGCGCGGCCCGTGCGGCGATTGCGAGAACGCGGCGACAGACGGGGTTGCCGACGACGGATCCGGTACGCTTCGATGCGGAGCCGGTGGTGGAGGCGATCGACGCGTTTCATCGGACGCGCGTGCGGAAGTTGGCGAAGGGCAGGAGGTACTCTCTGGCGTGATGGCGCGCGCGTGAAAGCGATGCCGGGCGGATGGAGCGTCCGGCGCATACTCGCCTCGCACACCGGACGTCGCGCCGCCGCGCGTCGTTCATGTCCAGCACCTGCGCATCGAGCACGTCGTGGCGCCCGTGATCGCGCCGATGGCCGAACGCAGCCCGGAAGACGCACTGGTCTCGCATGTCCCGTCGTGGCGCGTTCTCGAGGCGCGCCGGCGCGTGCGCGGCGCTCGGAGCGGCGTCTTCTCGTGCTGGCGATCACTATTGGTTCGCATCGCGCGCACGACGGAACGGCGGCCGGCCGACGCATGGCGTCGGTAGTACGCGCGTGTGGCTCACGCGGGAGCACCACAGATGAAGTATCGCATGGGAGTGGCGGCGATTGCCGCAACCGCGCTGATCGCAGGCGCGTGCGGGGAGCGGGACGGCGGATCGGCGCCGTTGTTCACGGAGCCCGGATTCCCCGGAAGCGCCCCCGCGTATATCACGACGGGAAGCGCATCGATCGTCGATCCGCGTACCAAGCAGCTGCGCGTCGTAAAGCCGAGCGAGCTGGCGACGGCGCCGGGGGTAAGCGCGAGCGTTGCGGCCGGCGGAACGGGGCAGGTGATGTTGCTGGCGAATGGCGCTCCGGGGATCGCGAAGAGCGACGGGTATTACGTCGAGAACTTCGTCGATGCGAGCAAGCATCAGCATGCGCTCGTGCTTCTGTACGGGCACTTCGGCGGTCCGCCTGCGGCCGTTCAGCACTACGTGGACAAGGCGCTCGTGAGCACCACCGCGTATTCGTGGCAGCACACGACCACCGGGTGGCTGCGCACGACGTCGCTGACGCGCGTGGTGCAGAAGGGGCAGCTGATCGGCACGTACAGCGCGACTACCGCTCCCGCCACGCCCCCCGGCCCGGGGAAGGGCGGAGGTGGACCGGCGATCCCCGTGCGCCTCGAGCGTCCGGCTCCGCGCGGTCTGGATCGGATGCTCGGCGGCGTCGCGTACGCGCTGGCCTTTGCGATCGCTCCGCAGGACGCGAGCGCACAGCTGTCGCCCGCCTTTGGCGCCTGCGCCCAGGAGTGGCTGCGCTTCGCCGCGGCCGCAGCCATCATCATCGGCCTCGACTTTACGATCTCGGAGATGCCGCTCATCACGCCGGCGGTCACCGCGCAGTTCGCTGCCGCGCTGGCGCAGCTGGGCGCGGCGGAGGATGCGCTGCTCCGGTGCATCATGGAGCATCAGCCGGGCACCTTCCATTCCTTCGGGGGCGGCGGCGGCCCGGGCGCAGGAACAGGCGGCGGCGGCGACAACAGCTGCCTTGAGGGATCGTACGCCGCGCATTGCACCACGCCCTTCACGCTGTAGCGGACGATGCGCGCATTCTTTTCGCGGCGTGCGAGCCTGGGTGTGATGGTGACGCTCACGGTCGTCGCGTGCATGGCGCTCGCGACGCCGTGGGCACAGCCGTTCAGACGGGCGATTCGTCCCGGGCTGCCGCTGTTCGTGATCGTCCTCGCAGCCGTCTCCGCTGTTGGACAGCTCGTGGTCGGAGCGGTGCAGCTGGTATCGAAGCCGGTTTCCGCATCGGAGCGGTGGCGCGCGGCTGCGCTTCCACTCTCGCTCGGAGCGAGCGCGCTCTGCATGGTACTCGCCTTCCTTCCGCATCCGCAGCGCAGCTTACTGCATCTCTTCCCACTACTCGGCGCCGCACTCTTCGCCGTGGCCGCCGCCGCGCTGCAACGTCGCGCGCGTGCGCGGTCGGACAGTTGATCGTCGCTCGCTCGCGCGCGAAGGCTGGCGCGCGGGCGGGTGATGTCCGCCCATGACTGTACTTTCTCTCGCGCTCCTCACCAAGAGCTTTCGTGCCGGTACTCTCGGCTGCTCTGCCACAGTGTCCGTGCTTCGGTGCGCGAGCCTCGTGCTCTGGCCGGGCGAGATCGTCGCGCTCGAGGGCACGCGTGGCTGCGGGAAATCCACATTGCTGCACTGTGCCGCCGGGCTGCAGCGTCCGGAATCGGGCGAGGTGCGATGGTCCGGCGCGCGCGCGCGGCCATGCGACGCAGCTGCGTACCTGTGTTACGAGCCCGGCGCAGATCGGGGTGCGCTTTACACCCGACTTGAACGCGCCGTCGCGCGTCGCTGTCGCGTTCTGCTCGTCGACGATCTCGCGCTCGCAGGGACGCTCGAGCAGCGAATGGCAATCTGGCTACTGCGCCGCCACGCCGACTCCGGCGGCGCGACACTCATCGCTTCGCGCGATGCCGAGGATGCAGACGATCTGAGCTCGAGCGCGCTCTTCATCACTCGCGCCGTCACCCTCGCGCACGGCGCGATCACTCAGCGCAGAAAGCGCTCCGCCGCGCGGATCGCCGCTTCTTCTCCCGCCTCGCGCGCGCGCACGAGCGCGCGCTCCACATATGGACGCAGCTTGCGCTCGCCCCAGTAGTAGCCCGTCGCCACCTCGGCGCTCTCGGTGTCCCCTTCGGCCGCGCCCTCGAGCAGCGCGAGCGCTGCGGCCTCGTCGTAGCCGGGGTCGTCGCGATCGGGGAGTGCGAACTTGCGGAGCGGCGTGTCCCTGCCGCCGGCATCTTCGTTCACGAACGCTCGAGACATTTTCACTCACTCCTCTGGCGCGCCGCAGAGTCGCGCGCGCTCGCATATTTGCATTGTTCGCGGACCGTCGCGCCGTTGAATATGCGCACCGCCCCGCGTAGCTTCACGCCTTCGCCCACACCGCGCGCCGATCACGCATTCAGGATGAGCATGCAGCTCTATAACACGCTCACCCGCCGCGTCGAGCCATTCGCTCCTGCGGAGGGGAACACCGTCCGGATGTACACGTGCGGGCCCACGGTGTACAACCCTGCCCACCTCGGCAACTTCCGCACCTTTCTGTTCGAGGATTTGCTGCGTCGCGTGCTCCGTCTCAACGGATGGGACGTGAACCAGGTAATGAATCTCACCGATGTCGATGACAAGATCATCGCGCGGTCGGTGGCGCAGGGAAAGACGATTCGCGAGGTCACCGAGCCGGTCTCCGAGGTCTTCTTTCGCGACCGCGATTTTCTGCGCATCGAAAAGGCCGAGCTCTATCCCAAGGCGACGGATCACATCCCCGAGATGATCGCGTTGGTCGAGCGGCTCATGGCGCGCGGGCTTGCGTACCAGGCGGAGGATGGCTCCGTATACTTCGCCATTGCGCGATTCCCGGGATACGGCAAGCTCTCGCGCCTCGACACGCGGCAGATTCGCGCGGGCGCGCGCGTGGCGGCCGACGACTACAACAAGGAAGACGTCCGCGATTTCGCGCTGTGGAAGGCCGCGAAGCCGGAGGACGAGCGGACGGGCGCCGCGTGGGATTCGCCGTGGGGACGCGGCCGTCCCGGCTGGCATCTCGAGTGCTCGGCGATGGCGCAGAAATATCTCGGCGACACGCTCGACCTGCACGCGGGCGGCGTCGATCTCATCTTCCCGCACCACGAGGACGAGATCGCGCAGTCCGAGGGCGCGAACGACGCGCCCTTCGCGCGCATGTGGAGCCACGGGGAGTTCCTGCTCACGGACGGCGCGAAGATGGCGAAGCGCGTCGGCAACGTCGCGAACGTCGAAGATCTGCGCGCGCAGGGGATCTCGGCCGCCGCCGTGCGCCATTTCATGTTCTCCGTGCACTACCGCAAGCAGCTGAATCTCGCGGAGGGCTCGCTCGAGGCGTCGGCGAACGCGGTGCGACGCGTGGGCGACTTTGCGGAGCGACTCGCGAATGCGACGTCGGGAACGGCGAAAATGGTGACGATCGCGGCAGAGCTCGAAAGGAACGCGACGGACGCGTTCAACGATGATCTGAACGCGCCCGAGGCGATGGGGGAGCTATTCGAGTTCATCCGGATGATCAATGCCGAGCTGGACGCGGGCGGCGGCGACGTAGCGGGGCTGGAGGCGGCGCGAAAGGCATTTGCGCTGGTGAACGGGGTGCTGGACATCGTGCCGGGACCCGCCGCAGTCGACGGTGCGTTAGCCATGTGGGTGGAGGAACGGCTGACGGCGAGGAGGGAGGCGCGAGCGAGGCGTGATTTTGCCGCTGCGGACGCTATCCGAGGCGAGCTCGACGGGAAGGGAATTGCGATCGAGGATACGCCGCAGGGGACGCGGTGGAAGAAGGTGCGGTAGCACGACATACGCGCCCCGCTCCAACTTGACGCACCCCCTCGAAGTTGTTATTCTATGAGTCTTGCGCAAAAACGCCGTGCGCTGATTTGAGCTCACGCTGACGTAGCTCAATTGGCAGAGCACCTGATTTGTAATCAGGCGGTTGCGAGTTCGATTCTCGCCGTCAGCTCT
>JBDTJH010000237.1:0-10221 GCA_039935955.1 Gemmatimonadaceae bacterium | reverse complement strand
GCGTCCCGGGCTTCGACTGGGCGCACAGCCGCGTAGAGCTCAACGACGAGACGCTCCGCGACGGGCTTCAGTCGCCCTCCGTGCTCGACCCCTCGATCGAAGACAAGAAAGCACTACTGCATCTGATGGCGGAGCTCGGGATCGCGGCGGCGAACATCGGGCTTCCGGGCGCCGGCCCGCGCACCCGCGCCGACACGCTCGCGCTCGCGAAGGAGATCGTGCGCGCGAGGCTGCCAATTTCCGCAAATTGCGCGGCGCGCACACTCGCCACGGACATCGAGCCGATCGCGCGCATCGCGCAGGAAAGCGGGCTTGCGATCGAGGCGGCGACGTTCATCGGCTCGTCGCCGATCCGGCAGTACGCCGAGGATTGGACGCTCGCGAAGATGGTGCAGGTGAGCGAGGACGCGGTGAAGTTCGCGATGAGCGAAGGGCTCTCGCTGATGTTCGTGACCGAGGACACCACCCGCGCGGATCCGGAGACGCTGCGCGCGCTGTATGGCGCCGCGATCGCATGCGGTGCGCGGCGCGTCTGCCTGGCGGACACGGTCGGCCACGCGACGCCCGACGGCGTGCGCGCGCTCGTGCGCTTCGTGCGAGACGAGATCATCGCGCCGAGCGGAATTGCCGTAAAGATCGATTGGCACGGCCATCGCGACCGCGGCAATGGGCTCGCGAACTGCTTCGCAGCGATCGAAGCCGGCGTCGACCGCGTGCACGGGACGGCCCTCGGCATCGGCGAGCGCGTCGGCAACGCGGAGATGGATCTCTTGCTCATCAATCTCCGTCTGCTTGGCGCGCACAAGCACGATCTGCGCAGGCTTCCGGAGTACACGGCGCTCGCTTCGCGCGCACTCGGCGTAGCGATACCTCCGAGCTACCCGGTGGTGGGCGAGGATGCGTTTCGCACGGCGACTGGCGTGCATGCGGCAGCGATCGCGAAGGCGCAGAAGAAGGGGGACGCGTGGCTCGCGGATCGCATCTACTCCGGCGTGCCCGCGGGAGACTTTGGTCTCTCGCAGCGCATCGACGTGGGACATGTGTCCGGGATCTCGAACGTGCGCTCGTGGCTCGAGGCGCACGGGCACGACGCGAGCGACGAGCGGCTCTGCCGGCACATCCTCGATTGCGCGAAGAAGGCGACGCGCACGCTGCGCGACGACGAGCTCTCGGCACTCGTGGCCGATCACAAGCGCACGACTGTGCGCGCATGACGGCGACGCTCTCCGCCGTGATGGGCGGCTATCTCGACCTGCGGTGGCGATTGAATCCCGTCGAGGCGACGTTCCACGGCGTGTCCGAGTTCGACGGACTCCTTCCGGCATTCGACGACGAGAGTGTACGCGAGCAGCTCGCGGCGTTGGTCGCCTACGAGAACGCGATCGAGGAGGCCGAGTCGGACACGCTGGCCGAGGAGATCGACCGCACGGCGGTGCTGCACGCGCTGAGGCACGACATGTTCCTGTTGGGCAGGGAGCGGCAGTTCGTTCACGATCCCGCGTATCATCTCATGCATGCGGTGAATGGAATCTTCATTCTCCTTGCCCGTCAGCCGGCCGATGCGACCGCGCGCGCGACGGCGCTCCTCGCTCGCCTCGATGCGCTGCCCGCGTTTCTGGAGACGGCAGTCGCGGTGATCGCCGAGCCGGATGCGATCTTCGTGAGCGTCGGTGCCTCGATGATTCCGGGAGCGATCGCGCTCATCCAGGATGGGCTCGACGATCCGGCGATCGATCTCTCGATGCTCGATCCCCTCGACCTCGCGCGCGCGCGGGTGCAGGCGGTTGAGTCGCTCGAGGCATTCGGCGATGCTCTCGAGGAGATGAAGGCGCGCGCGGGCAATCACTACGCGATCGGCCGCGAGCTCTTCGACATCAAGCTGCACACGGCGCACATGATCGCCGAGAATGCGGACGAGCTCCTGCGTTTCGGCGAGAAGCTGCGGGCGAGCGCGATCGCGGAGCTCGAGCTGATCGCGGCGGAGATCGATCCAAATGCGCACTGGCAGGAGGTCGCCGCGAGGCTCCGCACCGACAATCCGAGTCCCGAGAGCGCGCTGGATGAGTACCGCGAGGCGATGGACGCTTCGCGGCACTTCACCATCTCGCGCGACCTGATGCCCGTGCCCGCCGCAACGCTCGACGTCGTGCCGACGCCGGACTTTCTGCGCCCGCTCATTCCGCTCGCGGCGTATCAGGGAGCCGGCGCCTTCGATCCCGTGCAGCGCGGGCTCTTTCTCGTCACGCTGCCGGAGGCCGGCGAGGCGTGGCACTCACACTGTCGCGCCGAGCTGCCGAGCACCGCACTGCACGAGGGAATTCCGGGACACCATCTGCAGATGTCGATCGGGAACCTGTTGCCGAGCGTGCCGCGACGCGTGCTGTCGACGCCGGCGGCGCGTGAGGGGTGGGCGCTCTATTGTGAGTCGCTCATGGCCGAGATGGGATTTCTGGATTCGGCGGCCGAGCGGTTTTTCCAGGCGCACAACCTGTTGTGGCGTGCGATCCGCGTGATCCTCGACGTGTCGCTGCATACGAAAGGGATGTCGATGGAGGATGCGGCGAAGCGCCTGCGCGACGAGCTCGGCTTCGACGCCGGGATCGCGGATGCCGAAGCGAAGCGCTACTGCGCGTATCCGACGTACCAGCTGTGCTACGCGGTGGGGCGGCGGGACATTCTCGCGCTGCGCGAGGATCTGCGAAAGGCGCGCGCGGGAGACTTCACGCTCGCGACCTTTCACGAGGAGCTGTTGCAGTACGGCGCGCTGCCGACGGCGCTGGCACGATGGGGCATGGGGTTGGCGGCGGTGGAGTAGCCTTCGAACACTCAGAGGAGAGCGCACATGTGGCGTAGAGCGATAGCAGCAACGATTACAGTTGGTGTGTTGGCGGGATGCAACGGCGAGAAGAAGGCGCCTGCTGACACGACGGTGGCGGCCGTAGCCGCGCCCAAGCCGGCGCAGACGGATTTCTCGAGCGGCGGACCGTATCTGTACGTGTCGAACGAGGATGGCAACGATGTCACCGTCATCAGCGAGAAGACGGACAGTGTCGTGGGCACGCTCATTCCGGGACAGCGGCCGCGCGGCGTTCGCGTGAGCCCCGACGGAAAGCAGCTGATCGTCGCAGTGAGTGGATCGCCGAAGGCGGGGCCGGGCGTCGACGAGAAGACGCTGCCGCCCGCGGATCGCACCAAGGATGGCATCGCGCTGATCGATCTTACGACAGGGCAGAAGGTGGCGAATCTTCCGGGCGGCATCGATCCCGAAGCGTTCGCGATCTCGAGCGACGGGAAGACGATCTACGTATCGAACGAGGATGGCGGATCGCTCACACTGATCGACGTCGACTCGCGGAAGCTCATCGGGTCCGTGCCTATCGGATCGGAGCCGGAGGGCGTTCAGATCCACCCGGACAACAAAGTCCTCTACGCGACGAACGAAGGAAGCGGCACCGTCTCTGTGCTCGATCTCAAGACGAAGAAGATCATCGCGACCTTCCCGACCGGAAAGCGTCCGCGCGGCATCGCGTTCACGCCCGATGGGAAGAAGGCGTACATCACGAACGAGGTTGGCGGCACGGTGACGGTCGTCGATGCGACGAAGAACAAGGTGATCAAGAACCTCACGATCCCTGGCGAGGGCGCGAAGCCGATGGGCACCGCGATGGCTCCCGACGGCGAGCATCTCTACATCACGACGGGGCGCGGTGGCACGGCCGTGGTGATCGACACGAAGAACGACTCGGTAGGAACGCCATTTCCAGTCGGCAAGCGCCCGTGGGGCGTCGCGATATCGGCGGATGGAAAGTGGGTCTACACGGCGAACGGTCCGTCGAACGACGTCTCCAAGATCGACGCGAGCACGAACACGGTGGTCAAGCGCATTCCGGTCGGCAAGTCGCCGTGGGGAATCGCGATCTCGAAGTAACGCTTCCGAGGAGGGGCGGTAGCTAGCAGCAGCGGCTGCCGGTTCCCTCGTAGCGTGCGCGCTCCCGCTCTCGTGCGAACTCCTCGCGCGAGAGCGGCGTCGCATCCGGATGCTTCGACCGCTGGTGCGCGAGATAGCGCGCATAGTCCGGCGCGCCGACCACGGCGCGCACGGCTTTCACCGCACGCGCGATACGCGCGGCGAGGGCGCCCTGCTTCGCGGCCGAGCTAGTGCGCACGCGCCATGGGCTCCTTTGGGTGGCCAATCGTGCGATCGAAGAGATCATAGATCCGGCGATATTCGTCCTGCCAGCTCGACGTGCGCACGAAGTCGTGGCGCTCCACCGGGTACACCGCGAGATCCCAGTCCGTCTTCCCGAGCTCGATCAGCCGCTGGGTGAGCCGCACGATGTCCTGGAAGTGCACGTTGTCGTCCACCATTCCGTGCACCATCAACAGCGGATCATGCAATCCATCGGCAAAGTAAATCGGCGACGACCGCCGATACGCCATGCTGTCCTGCTCCGGCGTGTTGAGGATGCGCGACGTGTAGCCGTGGTTGTAGTGCGCCCAGTCGGTGACCGAGCGAATCGCCGCGCCCGCGCCGAAGTGCGGCGACTCCGTGAACATCGCCATGAGCGTCATGAAGCCGCCGTAGCTGCCCCCGTAGATGCCGATGCGCTTTGGATCGATCCCGAACTTGTCGTGCAGATACTTCGAGCCGTCGACCTCGTCCTGCAGGTCGCGTCCGCCCATGTGACGGTAGATGGCCGTGCGCCAGTCGCGCCCGTAACCCGCGGAGCCGCGATAATCGATGTCGAGGACGGTGTAGCCCTTCGACGCGAGGTAGTGGTTGAACATGTACTCGCGAAAATAATACGACCAATAGTGATTGACGTTGTGTAAATAGCCCGCACCATGCACGAAGATCACCGCGGCGCCGTTCGGCTTCGCACCCATGTCGCCGGGATGATAGATGCGCGCGGGCACCTGCACGCCGTCCGACGCCGGCACCATCACGATCTCCGGCACCAGCCACGGAAAGCTCAACCACTCGGCCGTCGGCGACAGCGTGAGTCGCGCTTCCGCGGCGCCGAGCTGGTTGCGCATGACGAAGAGCTCGGGCGGGCGGTTGGACGTCGAGTACACATCTGCCAGGAGCATCTCGTTCGGTGAGACGACGACGGTGTGCCCGCCGCTCGTCTTCGTGATCTGCGTGCGCGCGCCGCCCGCGGTCGGCATGCGATAGAACTGCTCCTCGAACGGCGACTCCTCGCTCGTGTGCAGATAGAAGGTCTTCCGGTCCGCGGAGAGATCGACATTATCGACCTCCCACTTCCCCTTGGTGAGCTGCTTCTTGCCGCCGCCGTTCGCGGCCATCGAGTAGAGATGCGCGTAGCCGTCGGCCTCCGAAATGAACCAGATGCGCTTGCCCCCATCAAGGAAGCCGGCCTGTCCGAATGCGGGGCCGTCGACCCACGCGCTGTCGCGCAACGTATCGAGCGCGTTGAGCGCGCCCTTTGCGCCGACCGTGTAGATGTAGCGCGTCTTCCAGTCGAAGCTCACCGCGAATACCAGCGCAAGTGAGCCGTCGTCGGACCAGCCGTCCACGATCGCGAGCCCCGGCGCGTTCGTCGTATCGCCGGGGATGAGCGCGAGCCAGGTCGGATCGCCGCGCGTGAGGGGGATGTACGCTACGCGCCCTCCGTCCTGCACATCCCCCACCTTCTCCCGCGACTTCTCCTCCTCGGTGTAGCCGGTCTTCGAGACGAAGTGCGGGATGTCCGTGGTGCGCTGCTTGTCGCCGGCGGGGATCGTCGTCACGAGCAGGAGCGCGTTCGCTGTCGGCGACACGGAGATGGTGCTGACCACCTCGTCCTTGCGTAGCCAGAGTGTAGTGGGCTTGAGCGAATCGTGCTGCACCTTGATGCTCTTCCGCATCGAGTCGGTGTGCCACTCGTCACGCACGGCGCCGAGGAGCTCACGCTGCTGCGCTTCGAGGATGGCGCGCTGCGGTGTCAGCTTCTCGTCGTCCTTGTCCTTTGGCTTCGGACCCTGCCGAATGTCGGTGAGCTGCTTCTCCTCCCCAGTCGCCATGTCGAAGGAATACGCGTTGTCGTCGCGCACGAAGTAGACGTGCTTCGAGCCGCGATCGAAGTGCGGCTCGCTTTCGCGAGCGAGGGTGTTCGTCAGTCGCCGCAGGGCGCCCGTGCGCAGATTGGCGACGTAGATGTCGCCGCCCCACTCCACCGCGCGCATCGTCCTGTCGGTGGACAGATCTCCGGCCGCCGCGAGCGGGCCGGCGCTGTCCATCTGTGCGACCGTCAACGACTCGGGAACGGCTCCGGCCTCGGCGCGCACGCGGTACGCATGCAGCGGCTCGCGCGCATCGGTGCCCGGCGGATTCCACGCGAAGTAGATCCAGCGGCTGTCCGCCGACCAGCGAACATCCGTCGGCGTGCGGCCGACGAGATCGTGGCCGCGCATGATTCCCTTGATCGAGAAGTCGAAGGTGCCGCGCGATGCCGGGGCGGAAGCGGATGGAGCGGACGGCTGCTGTGAGCCGAGCGTGGCTACGCTGCCCGCGAGGGCGGCGGCAAGAAGTTGAAGGCGCATGGCACTGGACTGAGGACGTACGGATGGGCGCGGAGATGCCGCGCGCGGGACGATCCTAGAGAAGCACGCGGACGCGCCTCTCGCAAGCCTCAGCCGCGTGCGACTCGGGGCGAGGCATCGGCCAAATGGTCAAATGCGCCGCCCCGTCCGGCAGCGCTGATGCGCGCTGCAAGCTCGCCACGCAGCACCGGATTTCGCAGCACACGGATGATCGCCGAAGCGAGCGCATCAGCGTCGCCCGGCGGCACGAGCAGACCGTTCTCGCCATCGCGCACGATGGACGAGAGGCCGCTCACACGCGTTGCGACGAGCGGCACGCCGGCGCTCAGCGCTTCCATGGCGGCGAGTGAGAGTCCATCGTCCGTCGACGACACCACCGCGACGTCGCACAGCCGCAGATGCGCGGGAAGATCCTCGCGCATCCCCGCGAAGATCACGAACGGGGCGATGCCCAGCCGGAGGGCCTGCCGCTCGAGCAGCTCGCGCTCGGGCCCCTCACCAACCACGAGCAAACGCGCCGACGGAACCGCGGCGTGTATGCGCGGGAAAGCATCGAGCAGATGCCGCGTTCCCGAGAGAGGGAAGAAGCGCGAGACCGCGCCGACGATCAGGGCATCGTCGCTGAGTGCGTAGCGTTTCCGGAGCTCGCCCGACGGTCGCGCAACGACGTCCGCCGTGGCGCGTCGTGGCGCGTACTTCTCGCGCGAGACGAGCGCCACGCGCTCCTCCCAGAGCACCGTGCGCCCAACGCCCTCGAACACCGAGACGCGAGGCGTGAAGCCGAGCACGCGCAACGCTTTCCCGATGTCGAAGACGTGACTCTTCGTAAAGAACTCCAGGCGGCCGCGCATCGCGCCGCCGAATGTGCCGAAGCGCTCGGACGCCCACACCAGCGCGCGCGTCGACAGCTCGGGAATGTGCACTTGCGGGCGCTTAACCCCAACGGCGCGCGCGAGCACCGTGATCAGCTCGTCGAGCGAGAGATGCTCGGGCCCGCCGAGGATGAACGACTCGCCAATCGCGGCATCGCGGGTGGCGAGCAGCTTGAGGCCGCGCACGAGATCCTCGACGTGAATCGGATGGACGCGCGCCGTGCGCGTGCCGGGAATCACGACGTGACCGCGGCGCACGGAGGCCATCATGCGGCGAAAGCGGCGATCATCCGCGCCGTAGGTCCACGTGGGGCGCGCGACCACGACCGGTAGATCGCACTCACTCACGAAGAGCAGCGCGAGCCGCTCGGCCTGCATCTTCGTGAGCTCGTATGCGTTGGTAGGGCGGAAGGCGGACTCCTCGTTCGCCGAGCCGGGGCCCGTGTCGCCGTGCACGCGCGCGGTGCCGCAGTGGACGATGCGCCGAACGTTCGCCTCCATCGCCGCCTGCATCACGAGCCGCGTGCCCTGCACGTTGATGCGCCAGTGATCGCGGGCGTCGGTCACGCGGCCGGCGCCCGAGCTGTCGGCGAGATGGTAGACGACTTCGCGGCCCTCCATCGCGCGCACGACATCGAGCCGCTCCGTCACCTCACCAGCGACGATCTCGGTTTCGGGGGGAAGGAGCGCTCGTGCGCGCTCGAGCGTCCGTGTCATGACGCGAACCGCGTGTCCTTCGCGAACGAGACTCCGCACAAGATGCAGACCGGTAAAGCTGGTTCCGCCGGTGACCAGGATTCGGTCCATGCTGCTCCGCTACTCTGAGGGCTTCAACGATGGAGCGGTGAACGCCGGTCCCCGCCAAAACTAAGTCAAACTTTTTCAAAGACGAGGCCGTCCCTGTATCTACCCGTGGGTCGCGCCGATTACAGCGGCCTCGAACGGGTGCTCGGTCGATTTTCTGACCTTCCGGGCAGACAGCACGAGCCACCATTCGCGAACCGAGGCCACCAGTACGACGATTACACACGAAATAAAGAACGCGGCGACCCCGGCGTCGAGTCGATCGTTCAGCGCCATCCGCGTAGCAGCCGCAGCATTGGCAACGCCGGACGGGAGCTTCCCGCTCTGCGCCGCGTCCAGCAGCAGACGCGCGTGGGAGAGAAATCCGAGCGCGGGATCGGACGCGAAGATCTTCTCGAAGCCGGCGGTCAACGTCACCGTCGACAGCCATGTGAGCGGCATCACAGTCACCCACGCGTACCGCGCGCGATCCATGTTGATAATCACCGTCGTGCCCACGCAGAGCGCAACGGCGGCAAGTAGCTGATTGGAGATGCCGAAGAGCGGCCAAAGGGAGTTGATCCCGCCGAGCGGATCGGTGACGCCCTGGTAGAGGAAATAACCCCACATCGCAACAAATACTGCGCTGGAAATCACAGTCGCGGGATACGAGGCGAGACGACCGATGGGTTTCCATATGAGGCCGCCGAGGTCCTGCAGCATGAAACGGCCGACGCGGGTGCCGGCGTCGATGGTCGTGAGGATGAAGAGCGCCTCGAACATAATCGCGAAATGGTACCAGAGCGCCATGGCAGTGCCGCCGCCCAGCACGTTCGAGAACAGCTGCGCCATCCCCACCGCGAGGCTTGGCGCGCCCCCTGTGCGCGAGAGAAGCGAGATCTCACCGACGCGCGCCGCGAGGTCGCGCATCTCCTGCGGAGTCACGGTGAACCCCCACTGCGCGATTGCGTGCGACGCGCTTTCGACCGTAGGCCCAAGCGATGCTGCGCTCGCGTTGATCGCGAAGTAGACGCCGGGGGTGAGCAGACAGGCGGCGATCAGCGCCATGATCGCGACGAAGGACTCCATCAACATCCCGCCGTAGCCGACCAGGAGTGCGTCGCTTTCACGTGCGAGGAGCTTGGGAGTGGTGCCCGAGGCGATCAGCGCGTGGAAGCCGGAGATCGCTCCGCACGCGATCGTGATGAAGGCGAAGGGGAAGATGGTGCCGGCGAAGATCGGCCCGCCCCCGTGCGCGAAGCGGGTGAGCGCCGGCATCTGAAGGGGCGGGAGCACGATGAGGATCCCCGCGGCGAGCGCGAGCACGACGCCGATCTTCACGAACGCGGAGAGATAGTCGCGCGGCGCGAGGAGGAGCCACACCGGCAGTACGGACGCCGCGAAGCCGTACACCATGATCAGGATGGCGAGCGACTGGCGCGACAGCGTGAAGTGCGCGGCGACGTCCGGGTGCGCGGCGACCCATCGTCCCGCGAAGAGCGCGGCGACGAGAAGCACGAGCCCGATTGCGCTCGCCTCGAGCACGCGCCCCGGGCGCACCCAGCGCAGATGTACGCCCATCAATAGCGCGATCGGGATTGTGAGCCCGATCGTGACGACGCCCCACGGGCTCGCCGCAAGCGCATTCACGACGACCAGCGCGAGCACCGCGATGAGGACGATCATGATGCCGAGAATCGCGACGAGTGCCGTCGTACCGGCGACGGGGCCGATCTCGTCGCGCGCCATGGTACCGAGCGATCGCCCATCGCGACGCACGGAGGCGAGGAGGATGACGAGATCCTGCACCGCGCCGCCCAGGACCACGCCGGCGATGATCCAGATCGCACCGGGGAGGAATCCGAATTGCGCGGCGAGTGTAGGACCGACGAGCGGCCCCGGTCCGGCGATCGCAGCGAAGTGGTGGCCGAAGACGATCCACCGGTTCGTCGGCAGGTAGTCGCGACCGTCTTCCATTCGTACGGCGGGGGTGGCGCGTTTGTCATCGACGGCGAAGATCTTC
>JBDTJH010000236.1:0-26563 GCA_039935955.1 Gemmatimonadaceae bacterium | reverse complement strand
CTGACGAACAACAAGGACGGCTTCACGACGCTGCTCGCCGTGGTTGCTCCGAACCTCCCGGCCAAGCCCGACACGATTCTGTTCAACAAGGTCACGATCAAGGGCGCGAAGCAGGCGGTTCAGATGTTCGGCCCCGCGCAGGCGGCTGTTGCGCGCGCCGTCGTCGATTCCGTCGAAGCCGGCGTCATTCCGAAGGACAAGGTCGATGACCTCGTCGTCATCGTCGGCGTATTCATCCACTGGGATGCCGCAGACGACAAGAAGATCTTCGCCTATAACTACCAGGCGACCAAGGAGTCGATCGCTCGCGCCATGAAGAACGAGCCGAAGATCGACGCCGTGATCGCGGCCGCGAAGACGGCGACGCATCCGTTCGCTGGCGGCGCCGACAAGAAGTAATGCCTGTGGCGCTCTGCGCCGCGAGGTACACATCGAGGGGCGAGGATGGAATCTCGCCCCTCGATGCATTTCTGCCCGATTAGCTTTCCCTGCCGCCTCCCGTTCAACCTCCTTCCGACGTCATCATGCTGAAACTCTTGCTGCAGCTCGACAGCTCGCGTCTTCCGAGCGTCTTCGATCAGGTCGTGGCGTATGACGCGGGTGCGGATCGCATCATGAGCCAGGGTGGCGTCACAGAAGGCGAAGTCCGCGATCTCGTACACGGCTGCATCTTCACGCGCAGCCCGAAGGACATGAAGAACACCGCCATCTTCATCGGCGGCGCCGACATGTCCGCCGGCGAGAAGCTCCTCGTCGCTGCGACGAAGGCGTTTTTCGCGAATTTCCGCGTCTCCGCGATGCTCGACTCGAACGGCTCGAACACCACCGCCGTCGCCGCCGTCGTGAAGATCACGAAGGCACTCGGCGGCAGCGTGCAGGGGCGCAAGATCGTCGTGACCGCGGGAACGGGACCCGTTGGCACGCGCGCGGCGGGGCTGTTCGCGAAGGCCGGCGCCGACGTCACGATCACCTCGCGCAAGCCGGAGGATGGCGAGCGCGTGTCGAAGGAGATCTGCGCGCGCTTCGGCGGCGATGTGCGCTCCGTGCCGCTGCGCGAGTCGTCGCAGGCGCAAGCCGCGGTCGAAGGGTGCGAGGTGCTGCTCAACGCCGGTCCCGCCGGCGTGATGCTCATTCCGCACGCCGCGTGGGCCGGGAAGCTCAAGGTCGTCGTCGATCTCAACGCGCTGCCGCCGCTCGGCATCGAGGGCGTCGAAGTAAATGATGATGGTGAGACGCGCGAAGGCGCGATCGCCTTCGGCGCGCTCGGCATCGGCAACTTCAAGATGAAGCTGCACAAGGAATGCATCGCGCGATTGTTCACGCGCAGCGACCTCGTGCTCGATGCAGAAACGATCGAGGACGTCGCGAAAGAACTGATGCAGTAGCGGCGGGGAGCCGAGCGTGCTCGCCGTTGGCATCGACCCAGGCACCATCAGTATCGATGTGTGCGCGCTGGATGATGGTGCGCTCGTGCTCGACCGCTCGATCCCGACGGCCGAAGCGCTGGCGGATCCCGCGGGGTTTGCGGAGATGCTGCGCGGGCTCGGGGCGGATCTCATCGCTGGGCCGTCGGGATACGGGCTTCCCCTCACCACGGTCGCGAAGGCGGACGATCGCGCGCTCCGGCTCGCGTACCTCGCGGCGCCGGGTGAGCAGGGCGGCATCGGCGGGCTGCGTGCGCTCGCCGCCGCAATGGTGGCGGCCGAGCTTCCGGTGGTGTTCACGCCGGGGGTGATTCATCTCGCATCGGTTCCCGCGCACCGGAAGATCAATCGCGTCGATCTCGGAACCGCGGACAAGCTGTGCGCCGCCGCACTCGGCATTCGCGAGCAGGCGACGCGGCGCGGCTGTGCGCTCAACGATGTGTCGTTCATCCTGCTCGAGCTTGGCGGAGCGTTCAGCGCGGCCATTGCGGCGCACGACGGCCGCATCGTCGACGGAGCGGGTGGGAGTGCGGGGCCACTCGGGATGCGTGCGGCGGGCGCGCTCGATGGCGAGGTCGCGTTTCTCGCGGGGACGATCACGAAGGAACTGCTGTTCACGGGCGGCGTCGAAAGTATCGTCGGCCGCGGCGACGTCTCGCTCGAGGCGCTGTCGAGTGGCGAGACGCGCGACGACGTCGTCGCCTGGAACGCGTTCATCGAAAGCGCGGTGAAGGCTGTGGCCGCGCTCTGCGTTTCTGTGCCCGCGCCACACGAGATTCTGCTCTCGGGCCGCGTGGCGCGGGCGCCGAGCCTGGTGCGCGAACTCCATTTGCGCTTGAGCACGATTGCGCCCGTGCGACGGCTGCACGGCTATGCGTCGATCGCGAAGGAAGCGGCGCAGGGCGCGGCGCTGATCGCGGACGGGCTCGCGGGCGGGCGCCACGCGGTGCTCACCGATGTGATGGGGATCCGTGAGGCGAGCGGCACGGTGCTCGATCATCTGAAGATCATCACGGCGGAGTCGGCGCTGCGACGGCTCGGGCTGTGAGGGCGTCGTCGCGCGAGCGGGTGCTGCTCGCCGGGGTCTCGGTTCGCGCACTCGCGGAGTCCGCCGCGCGCGCGGGCGTGCGCGTGACCGCGCTCGATGCATATGGAGATCTCGATCTGCGTCGTATAGCCGATGTGGTCGCGATTCCGCGCGACGGCAGCGGAGTCTTCGATCAGGGCGCGGTCGCGCGTGCGAGCCGCGAGATCGATGCGAGCACGGTGGCGTACGTATCGAGCTTCGAGAATGCGCCGGATGCCGTCGAGCTTCTCGCACGGGGACGCACGCTGCTCGGCAACGTGCCGGCGGTTCTTCGCCGCGTGCGCGACCCGCTCGCACTTGCGCGGGCGCTGCCGAGGCTCGGAGTGCAGACGCCGGCTGTACGCGCGTCGGCGCCGGCGGCGGTGAGCACGGCAGGTTGGCTGCTCAAGCCGCGGCGTTCCGGCGGCGGCCACGGCATCGTGCGGTGGACGCGCGGGATGCCGGTGCCGCGCACGTCCGTGGTACAGGAGCGCATCCGTGGCGCGGCGGGGTCGATCATCTTCGTCGCGGATGGCGCCGAGCTGTTTCCGCTCGGCCTCACGCGCCAGCTCTCGGGCGATGCGGCGTTCGGCGCGCGAGGATTCGCGTACTGCGGGAGCATCCTCGAGCCGCATCGGCCAACATTGCTCGCGAGCGCCACCGAGCTCGCGAGGTCGGTCACGCGCGAGTTCGCGCTCCGTGGTGTCTGCGGAATTGACTTCATTGCGCGCGGCGATGAGCCGTTCGTGCTCGAGGTGAACCCGCGGCCGACGGCATCGATGGAGCTCGTCGAGCGCGCGGCGGGACGGTCGATCTGGCTCGCGCACGTGGCGGGATGCACGGGCGCGCTCCCTACGCTGCAGTCCGCTCCGGGCGATGGCATCGCGCTCGCGTACGGAAAGGCGGTGCTCTACGCTCGGCAGACTGTCGTGCTCGGCGACACCACTCGCTGGCTCGACGACGACGACGTACGCGACATTCCCGCGCCGCGCGAGCGCATCGCGCAGGGAAGCCCGATATGCACTATCTTCGCGAGTGGGCGCACGAGCGCTCTCTGTTACGCCGCTCTGTTGCGGCGCGCGCGGATACGGTTTGCGGAGGTCGAGGGACGAATGCGTCGGAAGAGCGCGTGACCGAAGCCGCGCGGATCGAGGAGAACGCGGTCTGTCTCGGATGCGGATGCGCATGCGATGACATCACGGTCGTGGTGGACGGTGGTCGCATCACGGAGGCGCGCAACGCGTGCGTACTCGGAGCGCGCTGGTTCGGCGATGGCGTAGTGCCCGGCACGATCGCGGGCGGACGCTCGACCGCAATCGAGGACGTGCTCGGCGAGATCGCGACCGCGCTGCGCAGCGCGCGCGCGCCGCTCGTCTATCTCGCCCCCGATCTTACCACCGAGGCGCAGCGCGCGGCGATTGCCGTCGCCGACCAGCTGCGCGCGTTCGTCGATTCCACCACCTCCGCCACCGCGAGTGAGGGCATTCTCGCGGCCCAGCGGCGCGGACGTGCGAGCGCCACGCTTGGCGAAGTCCGGAATCGCGCGGATGTCCTGGTGTTCTGGGCCGTCGATCCTGCAGTGAGCTATCCGCGCTTCCAGAGCCGCTACGCGCCGGATCCGGTTGGGGTCTATCTGCCGAACGGGCGCAAGGATCGGACGGTCATCGCGGTGGATGTCGGCGCGCAGCGCGGGCCGGACGATGTCGACCTTCGCATCCAGATGACGGCCGAGGAGGAGCCGCTCTTTCTCTCCGCGCTGCGCGCGTCACTCGCGGGCCGAACGGTCGGCGATGCACCGCTCATCGCGCGTGTGACGGAGCTCGCCGCGCGGCTCAATCGCGCGAGGTACGCGGTGGTGGTAACCGATGCGGAGTCGCCGCCGCCGACTCAGAACGGTCGCGCCGATGCGCTCATCGCGCTCACGCAGTCGCTCAACGCGACGACACGCGGCTCGCTCTGCACGCTGCGCGCGGGCGGCAATCGCAATGGCGCCGACACGACGCTCACCTGGCAGACCGGCTTCCCGATGGCGATCGACTTCGCGGCAGGCTATCCGCGCTACAAGCCCGAGCACGCGTCGCTGCCGCGACTCTTGCACGGCGCGATCGACGTGGCGCTCGTCATCGGCAGCACCGCCGCGATCCCGCGGCTCGTACTCGACGCCCTGCGCGGGGTCCGCACCATCGTCATCGGCCCGCGCGCGAGCGAGAGCACGCTCGGCACGGGCATTCGGATCGACACCGGTGTCGCGGGGATTCACGAATCCGGAATCGCCCTCCGCACCGACGATCTCCCGCTGCCACTTCGCGCGCTCCTCCCCACACCGCGTGACACCGCATCGGTGCTCACGGCGCTCGGCGCCGCCATCGCCGCGCACGGGAGCCACGCATGACGCAGCTCCGTATCACGGGCGGCGCGGTCCACGATCCCGCGAACGGCGTCGACGGCGACGTGCGCGACATCTGCATCGAGGGCGGACGCATCGTCGCGACACTCCCCGCGGATGCGCCCGTGCTTCGCGCCGACGGCATGGTCATCATGGCGGGCGGCATCGACATTCACGCGCACGTCGCCGCCTCGAGCGTGTCGATGGGCCGACGTCTCCTCCCCGAGGAGCACACGCTCGACCCCGTATCAGCGCCCACGCTCGACGACGGCACGATCCCACGCTCCGGTACTGGCGGCACCGTGCCGAGCACCTTCACCACCGGCTATCGCTACGCGGGACTCGGCTACACCACGGTCTTTGATGCGGCCGTCGCGCCGGCGGCCGCGCGGCAGACACATGCCGAGTTCGACGACACGCCGATCATCGATGGCGGCTTCTTCACGCTGCTCGGCAACGACGAGTATCTGCATCGCCAGATCGCCGCGAACGAGATCGACCGTGCGAAGGACTACGCCGCCTGGATCCTGAAATCCACTGGCGCGTACGCGATCAAGGTGGTCAATCCTGGCGGCGTCGAGCTGTGGAAGCGCAACGTGCGCGAGGTGAAGACGATCGACGATCCCGTCGGCGTATCGAACGTCACCCCGCGCAGAATCCTCGAGGTGCTCGCGAGCGCCGCCATAGACCTCGGCCTTCCGCACCCGGTCCACATCCATTGCAACAACCTCGGCGTCGCGGGAAATGTCGCGACCACGCTCGAGAGCATGCGCGCACTCGAAGGCCGTCGCGCGCACTTCACGCATCTGCAGTTCCACAGCTACGGCGGCGAGCGCGGCAAGTCGTGGAGCTCCGCCGCGCGCCAGGTCGCCGAGTACGTGAACTCGCATCCCGAGATCACGGGCGATGTGGGGCAGGTGATGTTCGGCGACGCCACGACACTCACCGCCGACAGCCCCGTCGAGTATCTGCTGCACACGAGCACCGGCAGAAAGTGGATCAACGCCGACATCGAGCTCGAGACCGGCTGCGGTATCGTTCCGTACACATACAAGGACAAGGCGGCCGTCGCTTCGCTGCAGTGGGTGGTGGGGCTCGAGCTCTTTCTGCTTTCGACGGATCCGTGGCGAATGGTGCTCTCCACCGACCATCCGAATGGCGGATCGTTCATGAGCTACCCCGATCTCATCCGCCTGCTGATGGACCGTTCCTATCGCGACGAGAAGCTCAAGAGCGTGAATCAGAAGATGCTCGCGGGCAGCGCGCTCACCGATGGCATCGCACGCGAGTACACGCTCAACGAGATCGCGATCATCACGCGCGCGGGGCCCGCACGCCAGCTCGGGCTCAAGCAGAAGGGACACCTCGGCGTCGGCGCGGACGCGGACATCACGATTTATAGCCGTGATGCGAATTATTCCGCGATGTTCTCGACGCCGCGCTTCGTGCTGAAGGCCGGGATGCTCGTGGTCGAAGAGGGGCAGCTGCGACGCGCGCCCGCAGGCAAGCGGATCTTCGTGCAGCCGGGCTACGATGAATCGCTGTTGCGCGACCTCGGCAAGTATTTCCAATCGTATTCCGCGATCCAGATCGCGAACTATCCGGTGACTGGACTGCGCGACGCGCCGATGCCGACGGGAGCCGCCTGATGGATATTCGCGGCGTGCAGATCGACGATACCTTCGCCGAGGCGTTCGGGATGCGTGGCGTGCGCATTCTCATCACGGCGAAGAGTCAGAAGTGGGCGCGCGAATCGGCGAACAAGCTCACCGGCTTCGCGACGTCCGTCATCGCGTGCAAGTGCGAGGCGGCGGTGGAGCGTGAGCTCGCGCCGGGCGAGACGCCGGATGGGCGCCCGGGGATCAGCGTCCTGCTGTTCACGATGGACTCGGACTCGCTGCCGAAGCGCGTGATCGAGCGCATCGGGCAGACGGTGCTCACCTGTCCGACCACCGCGTGCTTCGATGGGCTCCCCGACTCGCCGGACCGCATCGCGATCGGCAAGCCGCTCCGTACTTTCGGCGATGGCTTCCAGGCGAGCAAGATGATCGACGGCCAGCGCTATTGGCGCATCCCCGTGATGGAGGGCGAGTTCCTGATCCAGGAGATGTTCGGCAAGGCGAAGGGCGTCGGCGGCGGAAACTTCCTGATCCTCGCCGAGAGCGCGGATGCGGCGCTCGATGCGGCGGAGGCAGCGGTCGAGGCGATGGCTGGAATGCCCGGCGTGATTCTCCCGTTCCCCGGCGGCATCGTGCGCAGCGGCAGCAAGATAGGCGCGAAGCGCTACAAGACGATGGTCGCGTCGACCAACGACGCCTTCGCTCCCACACTCCGCGCGATCACGAAGAGCGAGCTACCCGAGGGCGTGAACTCCGTCCTCGAGATCGTCCTCGACGGTCTCGACTTCACATCGATCGCGAAAGCGATGCAAGCCGGCATCGATGCCGCGTGCCGCCCGGGCGTGCACTCGATCACCGCCGGCAACTACGGCGGTAAGCTCGGCCCGTTCCACTTTCATCTCCGGAAGATCATGGGCGGCGACGTCACGGACGGGCCGGCGTGAGCGACCGCATCACGCTCGCCCTCCGCGCTCCGCTCGCGCGCCCGCTGGACGCCGAGGCGATTGCGCCGGACCGCCTCGCGGCACTCGACGCGCGGGAGATCTCCGCGCTCCAGCTCTGGGATGGCCGCACCGCCGTCGCGCTCGGCGACGTCTTCACTGTGAGCGGCGAACGCTCATCGAGCGTCGTGCTCGAAGGCGACCTCGCGCAACTGCACGGCGTCGGCTCGCTCATGAGTGTGGGCTCTCTGGCGATCACCGGCACGATCGGCAACGCGCTCGGCGTACGCATGAGCGGTGGCGCGATCACGGTGCAGGGAAGCGCCGGCGACGATGCGGGCACGGCGATGGCCGGCGGCTCGATCGTGATCGCGGGTGATGTCGGCGATCGCGCGGGCGGCGCGCTGCAGGGCGCCTCGAAAGGGATGACCGGCGGTGAGATCATCGTGCGCGGCGGCGCGGGGCGCGAGGCCGGCGCGCGCATGCGGCGCGGTATTCTGTATTGCGCATCGTGCGGCGAGGGCGCGGGTACGGCGATGATCGCCGGGAACGTCATCGTCTCGGGAGCGATCGGTGAGAATGTCGGCGGCGGCAACAAGCGCGGCACCATCGTTGCGCTGGGCTCGGTGCGCGTCCCCGCGACGTACGCATACGCGTGCACCTATCGACCGCCGCACCTCTCACTCATGCTTCTCTCGCTGCGCAAGCGCTTCGATCTGGGTATCGACGACGCGCATCTGCACGGCCTCTTCAAGCGATACAGCGGCGACCTCGCCGAGCTCGGCAAGGGAGAAATTCTGGAATGGCAAGCGACGCAGTGAAGTCGATGGAGCTGAACGAGCGCGCGTGGAAGATCGCGGACGATGTCGCGGCGCGCGCGGACGAGATGCGTGTTTCGGTGCAGACGCTCCCCTCCGGCGCCCGTGTGATCGACGCGGGCATCGACGTGCGCGGCGGCTACGGCGCAGGCATCGCGCTCGCGGAGCTCTGCATGGGCGGACTCGGACACATTCGCTACGCGCAGCTGGAGCTCGGCGGCATGCCGATCCCCGGCGTGGAAGTGTGGACGGATCATCCGGCGGTGTCGTGCATGGCATCGCAGTACGCCGGCTGGGCGCTCACGGTAGGCAAATACTTTGCGATGGCGTCCGGCCCGCTGCGCGCACACGCGCGTGTCGAAAAGGAGCTGTTCGAGAGGCTCGGCTACGAGGAGACCGCCACACGCGGCGTGCTCGTGCTCGAGGGACGCACGATTCCCACCGCGGAAGTCGTCGCGCTCGTAGCGGAGAAGGCGTCGCTCGCCCCGTCGCAGCTCACCTTCGCAATTGCACCCACTGCGAGTCTCGCCGGAGGAGTGCAGGTTGTCGCGCGCATCCTCGAGACCGGCTTGCACAAGATGGAGGTGCTCGGCTTCGATGTGAATCGCGTCGTGAGCGGCATCGGCACGGCGCCGCTGCCGACGCTCGCGAAGAACGACCTTCGCGCGATCGGCCGCACGAACGACTGCATCCTGTACGGCGGACAGACGTCGTATCTCATCGATGCGACGGACGACGAGCTCACCGATCTCGCCGCGAAGATGCCCGCGTCATCGTCACCCGACTACGGCACTCCGTTCTACGAGACGTTCAAGCGGTACGACGGCGACTTCTACAAAATCGACAAGCTGCTGTTCAGCCCTGCCGAGGTGTGGCTCACGAGCGCGACGACGGGAAAGACGTTCCACGGCGGGCTGCTCAACTCCGAAGTGCTGAGGCGCTCGCTGCTCGACGAATGAGCCGACTAGTCACGATTCGTGTCGCGTTGTGCTATGTTCCCACGCCCTCGCTACTTGAGGGTACGACTCTCAATGGAGAAATGACATGCGTTCCTTTGCACCACTTGCCGTGGCCATGCTCGCGCTCGCGTGCGCCAAGCCTGCCGACAAGCCCGCCACCGATTCAGCGATGGGCTCGATGAAGGACACTACCGCCGCGATGGCGCCCGCCGCCATGGCGCCGGACGCGCCGATTTCTGCGGTCGTCGTGCTCTACAACTGGCCCAAGGACACGGCTGCGTTCGAGAAATACTATTCCACGACGCACCTGCCGCTGGTCACCGAGAAGGCAAAGGAGATCGGCTTCTCGAAGGCGGTGCTCATCAAGTTTGCGCCCAACGCGGACGGCTCGAAGCCGGCGCACTACCGCATGGCACAGCTCTGGTTCCCGAGCGAGGCCGCGCTAAAGGCAGGCATGGCGACGCCGGGCTTCAAGGCGGTCGCCGACAATCTTTCTAAGTTCTCGACGGGTGGGCAGATCGTCCTCACTGGCGAGGAGACGCGCTAGAGCGATCGACGGCCATGCGTCCCGAGGGCGCATGGCCGCGCTCCGCGGTACTCGCACCATGAAAATCGCCGTCCTCAGCACGCGCAGCGGCTGGCACACCGACGAGCTGCAGCGCGCAATTCTCGAGCGCGGCCACCAACCTTTTCTGCTCCCCTACGAATCGCTGGTCGCGCGGCTCGGCGCGAATGCCGATGGCGCACCGAAGCTCGGCGCGGATGCTCCCGATCTCTTCGACTGCGACGCCGTGCTCGCGCGCATCATCCCCAACGGATCCCTCGAGCAGATTATCTACCGCATCGACGCGCTCCACTGGCTCGAGGACGGGGGGGTCGCTGTCGTGAATCCTCCCCGCGCGATCGAGCGTACGGTGGACAAGTTCTACACGTCCGCGCTACTCGAGCGTGCCGAGCTCGCGACGCCCCAAACGGTCGTGTGCGAACGGCCGGATGATGCGGCCGCCGCCTTCCGCACCATGGGCGACGTCATCGTCAAGCCGCTCTTCGGCTCCATGGGACTGGGCATGGTACGCGTGAGCGACGAGGAAACCGCATGGCGCGTCTTCCGCGCGCTGGAGGCGATTCGGGGGGTGTACTATCTGCAGCGCGCAATTCCGCACGCGGGGCGAGACATCCGCGCGTTCGTCGTCGGCGACCGCGTCGTCGCCGCAATCGAGCGACGATCTCCGGGGTGGCGGACCAACATCTCGCGTGGCGGCGAGGCGCGCGCGATCACACTCTCGGAGGAGATGAACGAGATGGCGCTCAGAGCCGCGCGCGCGGTTGGCGCGGAGTACGCGGGTGTCGATCTGCTTCCCGCGCACGACGGCACCGTCTACGTACTCGAGGTGAACGGCATTCCAGGATGGCGCGGTCTGCAGGAGGCGACCTCGTTCGACGTCGCCGGCGCGCTGATCGATTACGTGTCCACCTCACGTCGCGAGCGCAGATGACTCGCGAACAGATCGCGGCGGCTGCGCAGCTCGCCTGCCTGCTCGAGGCGAGCGCACCGAAGCCCGGCAACGTCTCGCCGGGAATCGCCTTCCACGATACGCGCTACGAGGATTTTCTCGCGAGCGCCGCCGCGATCGCGCCGGCATTTCTCGATGCCGGCACGCAGCCGGTGGGCGAGACCATTCGCCGCGCGATCGATGACACCCGCCGCTGGACGAACGCGAATACCAACCTCGGTCTCGTGCTCCTCCTCGCACCGCTCGCGCGCGCCGCGCACGCGTCGGCTCCGAAAGCGCTCCGCGATCGCGTGCGCGAGGTGATTGGCGCGACCACCGTCTCCGATGCCGCATCGGTGTACAGCGCGATCCGCCTCGCACGCCCAGGCGGGCTCGGCGAGGTCGCCGAGGAGGATATCGCGGTCGCGCCCACGGTCACGCTCGCTGCGGCCATGGAACTGGCCGCTGACCGCGACGATATCGCGCACGAGTACGTGACCGCCTTCGCCCGCACCTTCGCCGTTGGCGCGCCGGCGCTCACGAAGGCTCGCGCGAGCGGACTGGACTGGCCGGAGGCGATCGTAGAGTGCTATTTAGCCCTGCTCGCCGACGCCCCCGACACGCTCATTGCCCGAAAGCTGGGCCTGGATGCTGCCAATGAAGTGAGAAAGCGCGCGGCCGATGTGCGCGCGGTCGGCGGAATGCGCTCCGATGCCGGCAGGCGCGCCGTGGCCTCGCTTGACCTCGAGCTCAGAGATAGTCGTAATTCAAGGAATCCCGGTACAACTGCGGACATAACGGCCGCTTCGGTCTTCGTCGTACTGCTGAACGGGGGGTGGGAACGGTGAGCAAGGACAATGCGTTTCGAGTAACAGTCACCAAAGACTACATGGTTTTCGCGGCCGCCCACTTCATTACGTTCGCCGGGCATCGATGCGAATCACTGCATGGCCACAACTACCGTGTCGGGGTGACGCTCGAGGGAGAAATCGACGAAGAGAGCTGGTATGTCGTTGACTTCTCGTTCGTGAAGCAGCTGATGAAGCGCCTGTGCGATGAGATCGATCACAAGGTGTTACTCCCGCTCCAGAATCCGAAGCTGCAGGTGACCACCGAAGCAGATCGCGTGCTGGTTGCGTACGAGAGCAAGCCGCGATACGTATTTCCGCTCTCCGACTGCGCGCTGCTCGCGATTCCGAACACGACGGTCGAGATGCTGGCGCAATACCTCGCTGGAAAAGCACGCGCGTCTCTGAGCGGGAAGCAATTTGCCAAGCTCGCGATGATCGAAGTCGAGGTCGAGGAAAACTTCGGCCAGTCGGCGTTCTTCCGCGAGCGACTCAGCTAGAAGACTTTCTACTCGACCTTTCGAGGGATCACATGTTCGTTTCTCTTCTGCTCGCGACGACTTTCCTGGCTCCGGCGAACACGCCGCGGAAGCCGGTCGTCGAGCCGCAGATTTCGATTGTGGTGGACTCGGCGCGCGGCGAAGTCATCGTCACGGCTGGCCCCTACGATCTTCCCAATATGCCGCCCGACATGGCGGAGATGCACATGGGCACGCCGCAGGTGCTGCGCTTTGACTGGCCAGTCGACGGCGGGCTCCGCGGCTTCAATCTCTCGATGCAGACCGAAGACGGCCATGTGCTGCCGAAGTCCGTCATCCACCATCTGATCGCGGTCAACTTCGATCGCCGCCAGATCGTCTACCAAATGGTCGAGCGCCTCTTCGGCTGGGGCAAGGAAACCGATCCGGTTCTCCTTCCCGCAGGCGTCGGCGTTCCCCTCGCCAAGGGTCAGCACCTTGGCGTCTACGCGATGTGGCACAACGATTCGGGACGCGACATCCACAACGCGTACCTCAAGATGACGCTCCCGTACATCCCGAAAGCCAAGCTGCAGAATCCCGTCATGCCGATGTACGTCGACGTGAACAATCACATCGGCGGCGTCACGACTTTCGATGTACCGCCCGGCAAGTCCACGCGGAGTTATGAGTTCGAGTTCCCGCTCAACGGTCGTCTCATCGGCATCGGCGGACATTTGCACGACTACGGCGTCGCCGTCCGCTTCGAGGATGCAGAAACGGGCAAGGTGCTCGTCCGCCTCAAGTCCGATCGCGATGACAAGGGTGACATCTCGAAGGTCGGTCGCTTCATCTGGGGCTTCCACGAGGAAGCGCTCCCGATCGAGGCACACCACAAGTATCGCGTCGTCGCCGAGTATGATAATCCGACCGGCAAGAACATCCCTCAGGGCGGTATGGGTCACATCAACGGTGCGTTCAGCCCCGATGACATGTCGCAGTGGCCAGTGCTCGACCTCTCGAACGCCGACATCAAGCGCGATATCGAGGCGCTCCCGTCGTACAGCGAGATGCGCGCATCGCGCGGGTCGAAGCCGCACGACGCTCGCGAGGCCATGCAGGACATGGACATGAAGGATATGGACATGAAGTCGATGCCGATGAAGAGCACGCCCAGCGATACTATCTCATCGTCGTCATCGGGCTCGATATCGTCGATGCCGGGGATCTCCCGCATGCGGCAGCGCGGAGACAGCACGCGCCACTAGGCATCACGCCCAGTCGCTTCCGATAGCTCCGCTGTGCACGGCCGTCGCCACCAAGGCACCATTCGCCCCGGCGGCGGCGAGCCGGTCGAGATCCTCGCGGTGGCGCACTCCACCTCCCGCGATCAGATCCACACCGGGCAACGCCGCGCGCATCTCGCGCATCATCGCGTCGTCCGCGCCCCCTGACCTTCCGACGCGCGCCAGGTCCAGCACGATCACGGTCTCCGCACCCGCGTCCACCGCCCGTCGCGCAAGCTCCCGCGGCATCATCGCGCGCAGCAGATCCGCGTGCGCGAGCGGCGTCCCGCTCCGCAGATCGAGACTGAACACCACCCGATCCGGACCGAGCCGGCGCACGATCGATTGCAGCACATCGAAGCTCGGCAGCGTCTCCAGCCCCACCACCACACGGTCCGCCCCCGCATCGATGAGCGCGCACGCATCGCCCTCGCTCCGCACCCCGGCATCGATCCAGCTGCGCGAGATGCGCGACAGCCGCTGGTGCATCACGTACTGCATCGCGCCTCCGCTGATCGCATCGAGATCGGCGACGTAGATCTCGCTCGTCCGCAGCACGGCCGCGTAGGCCTGTGCGAGCGCGAGCGCGTCGCCCTGCGTCGGCGTGATCGTCGACTCCACGAGCGCATAGCGCGACCGGTCTCCCCCCGTTCCGTGCACGGCCTCCCCCGCGCGAAGATCGACCACGGGTATTATCCGCATCGATTAAACCTCGTATGATGCTCCAGCATATGACCATCATCGGCTGGGATATCGGTGGAGTCAACACCAAGGCGGCCCGCGTGGCGGGCGACGCCGCGCTCGCCGCGCGCAACGAGCCCTTCGAGATCCAGCGCGCGCCAACCACGCTCGCCGCGCGGCTCCGCAGCATCGCCAGCGCGCTCGGCGGCGACGGGACGGAGACGCACGCCGTCACGATGACGGCCGAGCTGTCGCAATTCTTCCGCACGAAACGCGACGGCGTCGCCTATGTGCTCGACGCGATCGAGGATGCCTTCCCCGCCGCGCGCATCCTCGTCTACGCGGTCGACGGCCGACTCCTCGATCTCGCCGATGCGCGCCCGGTCCCTCTCCTCGTCGCCGCATCGAACTGGGCCGCGACGGCAGCCCTCGTCGCCTCGCTCGTCCCCGACGCGATTCTCGTCGACGTCGGCACCACGACGACGGACATCATCCCGATCGCCGCCGGCCTCGTCGCCGCGATCGGCAAGACCGACCCCGAGCGCCTCCTCTCCGACGAGCTCCTCTATCTCGGCGCCGTTCGCACACCGGTCGAGGCGATCGCGCACCGCGTGCCGCTGCACGACGGGCTCGCCGGCGTGAGCGCGGAGTCGTTCGCGCTCTCGGGCGACATCTACGTATGGCGCGGGGAACTCCCGCCGGAGGGCTACACCGCGCCGACGCCGGACGCCCGCCCCGCCACTCGCGACTTCGCGGGCGAGCGCATCGCGCGCGTCGTCTGCGCCGATCGCGAGCTCCTCGATGACTCGGACATCGACCGCATCGCCGCCTTCGTCGCCGACACCATGATCGCCCGCATCGCCGCCTCCATCACGCGCGTGCGCGAACGTCATCCGCAACTCGGCACAGCCGTCATTGCGGGACACGGTTCCTTCCTCGCCCGCGCGGCCGCACGCCGCGCCGGACTCCACATCGCCAGCGACGATCTCATCTCCGCTGGCGCGCCGCGCGCATCGGGCGCCGAGACCGCGTTCGCCGTTGCGCGCCTGTGCGAGCGCTGGCTCGCCGCGCACTCGTGACTGCCACCGTCGACGCCGTCATCAAGGTAGGCGGCGCGCTCCTCGAGCTCGACGACGAACTCGCGCGCACACTCACCGCCTGCGAGCTCGCGGCGCGCACGCACGCACTGCTCGTAATCCCCGGCGGAGGCCCTTTCGCCGACGCCGTTCGAGCCGTCGACGCGCATCACTCCCTCTCCGACGATGATGCGCACTGGATGGCCATACTCGGCATGGAGCAGTTCGCCATTCTGCTCGTGTCGCGCATCCGCAACGCGGAGCTCGTCCATCGGCGCGGAGAGATCGAGCGCGCGCTCGTGCGCGGGAAGATTCCGGTGCTCGCGCCCTACCGCTGGCTCCGCGAGGCCGATCCGCTTCCGCACACATGGGACGTCACGAGCGACAGCATCGCGGCCTGGGTCGCGACGAAGGTCGGCGCGCGACAGCTGATCCTCATCAAGCCCCATGCGCATGATGCCCTTACCGTCGTCGATCGCTATTTCGACCGTGCGCGCGCACCGTCGCTGAAGTATGCGATCATGACTCCGGAGCAGCTCACCGGAAGCTGGTTTCCCGACTGAGATCTCGCGCGCTCGAAATCGAGTCGCCGCGATGCACGCGCAGCCGATCGCGCGCGGTTACCAGCTCGCGCACCCGGCTCTCGCGCACGCGTCCCTCCCGTCCCCCCTCGCACGCCGCGCCGCGCACGCCGACGATCTCCGCTCCCGCCTCGTAGGCGAACCCGAGATCCTCCAGGGTGATTCGCCCCGCCAGCGCGACCAGCAGCGCCCGCTCTCGCGCCTCGCGCACGAGCGACCCCAACGCCGCGCGGCCGAGACAGCGGAACAGCCCCGCACCATCCTTCCGCACGGTATCCACCAGCACGCCCATCGCCCCCTCGGCCGTCGCCGCCGCCAGCACGGTGGATGGCGCCGCGCCCCCCAACTCATCCCAATCGGCGTACGCTACCGCAACGACCGCGCACGGCGACGATGGCAGCAGCGCGCCGTCCATCACGCGTGCGACCCGAGCGCGCACGGCGCCGAGCTCGCGCACATCCGCGAAGCCCACCTTAACGAACATCGCCCCGGCCTCCGCAGCCTCGCGAGCGGCGAATGCCAACGCATCGGAGTCACCGGAGTCGCCGAGGGCGGCGCTCACGAGGCGCATTCCTTCGACTGCCGCGACGATCTCGCGCAGCACGTCTATCTGCACCGCGCCCAGAGCGCCGAGCGCGGGCTCCTTCGCGTCGATGATCTCCGCACCACCCGCCAACGCGGCCCTCGCCTCCTCCGCGTTGCGGACACTCACGAGCAGACGCATGCACTCCCCCTTGTTCCGTCCATGCATCCCGCGCTTATTAGTGCAGTTCCGCCGGTAAGCTAGCACCATTTTCGGGAGCGCCACCAGTTGCCCGACGCAGTGTTTTCTCTCGCCGGCAAGGTCGCGCTCGTGACCGGTGCATCCACCGGAATCGGCCGCGCGATTGCGCTCGCGCTCGCCCATGCCGGCGCTGACGTCGCCATCACCTATCGCACCGGCCGACACGATGCCACCGAAGTCGCGACGGAGATCGAGCGCGCAGGCCGCCGCTCCGCCGTCTTCCAGCTCGAGCTCGCCGACTCCAACTCGATATCTACACTCGCGCGCGATGTAATGGATCAATTCGAGCGTGTCGACATCTGGATCAACAGTGCCGGCGCTGACATCCTCACCGGCGATGATGCAAAGAAGTCACGCCTGGAGAAGCTCGACCAGCTGCTCATGGTAGATTTGCGAGGCACTATTCTCGCCTCGTGGGAAGCCGCGAAGATGATGCAGCAGCAGCCCGACGGCGGCGTGATCATCAACATGAGCTGGGATCATGTGCTATTCGGCTTCGAAGGTGCCAATCCGCAGCTGTTCTCCGCGGTGAAAGGCGGAATTCTCAGCTTCAGCAAGTCGCTCGCGCGATCGGTCGCGCCGAAAGTCCGCGTAAACATCCTCGCGCCCGGCTGGATCGAAACGGAATTCGCGGCGACGACGATGGATCCCGCCTACTATCGCAACGTCGTCGAGTCCACGCCGCTCAAGCGCTGGGGAACGCCCGAAGACGTCGCGCGCGCGGCGGTGTTTCTCGCCTCGCCGGGATCATCGTTTCTGACGGGGCAGATGCTGATGATCGGCGGCGGCGTGGTAATGTGAAGCATTACCTGTGAGGAGCGAACGATAATGGTGAGAAAGGATCCGACGTACACGGAAGAGCAGATCGCGGACAAGCTGCAATCGCTGCCCGGGTGGTATTACGAGGACAAGTGGATCCGTCGGCAGTATAAGACGGACGGCTGGCCGACGACGCTCATGCTCGTCAACGCGATCGCCTACGTCGCCGAGGCGGCGTTCCATCATCCCGATCTCACGGTGACGTGGGCGAAGGTCGGCGTGAAGCTGCAGACGCATTCCGCCGGTGGCATCACCGACAAGGACTTCGAGCTCGCGCGCAAGATCGAGGACGCTGCACTCTGGCGCCCCGACGCAGGGCGCACCACGGGCCTCGAGGGAACGCCGAACAAGTTCGTTCGGGGCGGCGATCCGAAGTAAGTGGCCGTAGTCGCAGCGCCGTCGCGCGTTCTCTTCGTCACCGGGAAGCTCGCGGAGCCGGCGCTGCGCAGCATACTCGCATCGATGAAGGCGCCGTTCGCCTCCGACGTCGCGATGCTGCCGATCACCGTCGCCGCGCTGATGACCACAGACTGGATCGCGAAGCATCTCGCGGTCCCCGCAGGCACCGATCTCGTGCTGATCCCCGGCCTCTGCGAGGGTGCGACGCAGTCGATCGCCGACCGCTTCTCCGTGCGCGTCGAGAAGGGTCCGAAGGATGTGCGCGAGATTCCGGAGTACTTCGGTCAGGCCACGGCGCGCGAGGACTACGGCGCGTGGGATATCGAGATCCTCGCCGAGGTCAACAACGCGCCGCGACTCACGCGTGCCGAGATCGTCCGCGAGGCGATGCGCTTCCGCGATGCCGGCGCCGACTACATCGACATCGGTTGCACGCCCGGACTCGCTTTCCCCGAGCTCGGCGATGTCGTGCGAGAGCTCGTGGCCGCAGGGATCCGCGTGAGCATCGACACCTTCAATGCCGACGAGATCCGCACCGCGGTCGACGCGGGCGCCACGCTCGTGCTCAGCATCAACGGCAGCAATCTCCACCTCGCGCCCGAGCTCGCCGGGCGCAACGTGCGCGTCGTCGCGCTCCCGAACCTCGGCGAGCAGATCGAAACCATCGCGCCTACCCTCGAGCGCCTTGACGAGCTGAAGATCCCGTATCTCATCGACCCGATCCTCGAGCCGATCGGCTTCGGCTTCATGGCGTCGCTCGAGCGCTACGCCGAGGCGCGGCGGCGCTGGCCGCACGCCGAGATGATGATGGGGATCGGCAACATCACCGAGCTCACCGCGGCAGACTCCACCGGCGTCAACGCGCTTCTCATCGCCATCTGCCAGGAGCTCGGCGTTCGCGCCGTGCTCACGACGGAGGTCATTCCGTGGGCGCACGGCTCGGTGCGCGAGATCGACATCGCGCGCCGTCTCATGCATCACTCGATCACGAACAAGGTCCCGCCCAAGCGTGTCGACAATCGCCTCGTCACCATCAAGGATCCGAAGATCCTCGAGTACTCCGAGGCGGAGCTACGCAAGCTCCAGCAGCAGATCACCGATCCCAACTTCCGCATCTTCACCGATCGCGACACGATCACGGTGCTCAACCGCGACCTCTTCGTGCGCGGCACGGACATCCAGGAGATCTTCCTTCAGCTCGGCGTCGAGGAAGCGACGCACGCGTTTTATCTGGGGAAGGAGCTCGCGAAGGCGAAGTTGGCAATCACGCTGGGCAAGACGTACCGGCAGGAAGGCTCGCTGTCGTGGGGCTACCTGACGCCGGCGGACGACTTGAAGTCGGAGCACGTGAAGCTGACGCAGCGCTCGCAGCGTGCCGCGGCGCGTGCGGCGGCGAAGTCCGATGCGCCGGGCGATCCCCCCGCCACATGAGCGCGCCCCTGGTCGAGGAGCTGATCCCCGTTCCCGATCCGATCGAGACGTGCGCGTGCTTCCGGGGGCTCCCGTACCTCCTCTTCCTCGACAGCGCGCGCGACGCCGAGCGCCTGGGACGATACTCCTTCCTCGCCGCCGACCCGGCGCTCGTCGTGCACGGCAAGGGCGCGCACGCGTCCGTGCTTGATACGCGCACCGGCACCGAGACACCCGTCGCGACGCACGCGATGGCCGCGGTGCGCGAGCTGCTCGCGTCGCATCACGCCGATGCGATTCCCGATCTCCCGCCATTCCAGGGCGGCGCAGCCGGCTATCTCGCGTACGACTGGGGCGCCGTGCTCGAGCGCCTTCCGTCGCCGCGCTGGGATGACCTCGCGATCCCCGATGTGATCTTTCCGCTCTACGACTGGGTGATCGCGTGGGATCATCTCGAGCGCCGAGCCTGGATCATTTCCACCGGGCTGCCGAAAATGGACGCGGAGAAATCTCAGTACTGTGAGAAGCGAATGAGAGGCGTTTTAGACCGCCTGAATTCCTATTCTCTTAATACTGAGATAAAAACCCTCCTCCCGCTCTCCAGCGCACACTCCCACGGCGCCCCGCTCGACCCCGCGCCCTCCTACCCCGTCTCCGACACCGATCTCCCGCCCCACCTCGATCTCCGCTCGTCCTTCACGCACCGCGGTTACCTTGACGCCCTTACTCGCGTGCGCGAATACATAGTCGCCGGCGACATCTTCCAGGCGAATCTCTCCCAGCGCTTCGAGGCGCCGCTCACTGAAGCTCCATGGGCGCTCTACCAGCGACTCCGGGGCATCGACCCCGCCCCCTTCGCCGCCTTCCTCGAGTTCGGCGCCGTCACCGTCGCCAGTGCGTCGCCCGAGCGCTTCCTCCGCCTCGACACCGCGCGCCAAATCGAAGCCCGCCCGATCAAGGGCACCCGCCCCCGCGGCGTCTACCCCGCGCACGACGCCGCACTCGGCCGCGCCCTCCAGGAGAGCGAGAAGGACCGCGCCGAGAATCTGATGATCGTCGACCTCATGCGGAACGACCTCTCTCGCGTTTCGCTCCCGGGCAGCGTCCGCGTTCCCGAGCTCTTCGCCCTCGAGCGCTACGCCACCGTCCACCACCTCGTCTCCACCGTCACCGGCATCCTCGAGCCCGGACGCGACGCCCTCGACCTCCTCTCCGCCACCTTCCCCGGCGGCTCGATCACCGGCGCGCCAAAAGTCCGCGCGATGGAGATCATCGCCGAGCTCGAGCCCTCGCGCCGCGGCGTCTACTGCGGCTCGATCGGCTATGTCTCCGTCACCGGCGTCATGGACACAAGCATCGTCATCCGCACCTATCAGGCTGTCCACGGACGGGTATACTTTTCCGCAGGCGGCGGCATCGTCGCCGACTCCGATCCCGAGCAGGAATATCGCGAGACCTTCGATAAGGCTCGCGCACTGATTCGGGCGCTCTCGGCCTAACGCTGACCAAGTACGGCGTGATTCTCCTCCTCGACAACTATGACTCGTTCGTCTACAACCTCTCGCGCTACGTGCGTGAGCTCGGCGAGCATCCCGTGGTCGTCAGGAACGACGCGATCTCCATCGACGAGATCCGCGAGCTCGCCCCCACGCACATCATCGTCTCACCCGGCCCATGCTCGCCCGCCGAGGCCGGCATCTCCGTAAGCGTCATCCGCGAGCTCGGCCCCACCGTCCCCATCCTCGGCGTCTGCCTCGGCCACCAGGCAATCGGCACCGCGTACGGAGCCGAGGTGGTGCGCGCCCGCAAGCCGATGCATGGGAAGACGTCACGCATCCATCACGACGGCAGCGATCTCTTCGCGGGAGTTCCGTCGCCATTCGTTGCGACGCGCTACCACTCGCTCGTCATTGCGCCGGACTCACTCCCACCGACACTCCGCGTCACCGCGACATCGGAGGACGGCGAGATCATGGCTGTCGCGCATCGCACCGATCCCGTCGTTGGTGTGCAGTTCCACCCGGAGTCGGCGCTCACGGAGCACGGCTACTGGCTGATCGACCACTTCCTGCACGGCGATCGCGACATCGAGCGCGCGCTCCCGGATCGCGCCGATCTCGCCTTCGCGCCGAGCGCCTCGATGAAGTCGACGGTGCCGCCCGTCGAGCTCGTGCGATGATCTTGTGGCTCAATGGTGTCGAGCGCTCGGTCGACGAGCCGCAGCTCTCGCCGCTCGACCGCGGCTTCACGCTCGCCGATGGGCTCTTCGAGACGATGCGCATGACGAACGGCAGCGTCTTCCGCCTCGACGCGCATCTCGATCGCCTCTGCATCGGCGCGCGCATCCTCGGCATCCCGATCCCACCAGCGCTCCGCGATCACGTCGCCGTGTCTGCACGCGCCGCTCACGCCGCGGGCTACGCGCATGCAAGCGTCCGTCTCACCGTCACGCGCGGTCCCGCGCCGCCGGGGCTCGCGCCGCCTCCGCATCCAGCGCCCACCGTCGCGCTGGCGATCGCTCCGCTCGCGCCACCCAGCGCTCCGCGCCCCATCGTCGCTGCGATGGCGAGCGGGCGCCGCAACGAGTACGCGCGCACCTCGGGGATCAAGTCGCTCTCCTACACCGAGTCCGTACTCGCGCTCGCGCAGGCCAGGGCTGCCGGCGCTGATGACGCGATCTTTCTCGACACCGCCGGCCACGTCTCCGAGGCGACCGCGAGCAACATCTTCGCGGTGATCGATGGCACGCTCGTCACGCCGCCCGTCTCGTGCGGCGTGCTGCCGGGAATCACGCGCGCCGCGGTCCTCGAACTCGCTCACGCGCTCGCGATCAACACGATGGAGCGCGAGATGGCCGAGCCGGAGCTGGCAATGGCGAGCGAGCTCTTTCTCACGAGCTCGATCCGCGAGATCGCGCCGCTCGTGCGCATCGCGACCACCGCCATCGGCACGGGCCGCTGCGGCTCGATCACACAGCGCCTCATCGACGCCTACGCCGCGCTCGTACGTGAGGAGTGTGGCGCATGATCGTCGAGGCGATCATCACGACGATGGACGAAGCCGGCATCGTGAACTTCGCGCCGATGGGCGTCGAATGGGGCGACGATCGGATCGTCGTCAAGCCGTTCCTCGAGACGACGACCTTTCGCAACCTCCGCGATACCGGCGCCGCCGTCGTCAATCTCACCGACGACATCATGCTCTTTGCGCGCGCCGCGATCTCGAGCCCGCAATATCCCGCCGTCCCCGCGGTGCGCGTGCGCGGGGTGGTGCTCGAGGCCGCCTGCTCGTGGCGCGAGCTCGAGGTGCGTCACATCGACGCGACGCCGCCGCGCTCGCGCATCGATACCGCCGTCGTACACAGCGGCGCGCGCCGCGAGTTCATCGGCTTCAACCGCGCCCGCAACGCCGTCCTCGAGACCGCGATCGTTGCCACGCGAACACACCTCCTTGCGGCCGTCGAGATTCGCGCGGACGTCGCGCGATTGCAGATCATCGTCGACAAGACCGCTGGCGATCGCGAGCACGAGGCCATGGCGTTGCTTACCGATCACATCGAGAACAAGCTCGCCGCCATCGCGGCCGCGCAGGGCGCCGGTGGCTGACGGTCACGCGATGCACGCGACCATCCGCGTCGAGGCGCCCGCGCGCCTTCACTTCGGCATGCTCGACATCCGCGGCTCGCTCGGCCGCCACTTCGGCGGGATCGGCGCGGGAATCTTCGACCCCTCGCTCCTGATCGAGGTCGAGCGCGCGGATGCGGTGGAGGCGCAGGGCGCCGAGTCGGATCGCGCTGCGGAGTTCGCGACGCGCTATCTCGCGTCGCAGGGAATTAGTAGCGGCGCGCGAATATTGATCCGTCATGCGATTCCCGGTCACGCCGGACTCGGCTCCGGCACCCAGCTCGCGCTCGCGGTCGCTCGCGGGATCGCCGAGCTCTACGAGCGCGACACAAGCACACCCGCGCTCGTGGCCGCAGTCGGACGCGCGCGCCGCTCGGCGATCGGCAGCTGGCTCTTCGACGGCGGCGGCTTCATCGTCGAGGGCGGACGTCGCGAGAGCGTCGACCGCATGGCACCGATGCTCGCGCGGATCGCAATCCCCGACTCCTGGCGTTGCGTGCTCGTCGTTCCGCGGAGCGCCGAGGGTATGAGCGGCGAGAGGGAAGTACAAGCCTTCAGGGAGCTCCCGTCGCCGCCCCTGCGCGAGGTGGAGCGCGTCTCCCACCTCCTGGTCATGTCGCTGCTTCCCGCGCTCGTAGACGGCGATCTGCGAGCCTTCGGCGGCGCCCTTACGGAGATCCAGCAGATCAACGGTGGCTGGTTCGCGGCGGCGCAGGGTGGGGCTTTCGCGACGGGACCCTCTACCGAGCTGATCGGGAAGATGAGCGAGTGGGGAGCTGCCGGTGTAGGACAGAGTTCGTGGGGCCCCGCCGTCTACGGAATAGTAGACGGCGGTGATGCCGCCTCCGCGCTCGCCTTCAAGACGCGTACGCTCCTCAACGGGAGCGGAGCCGTGTACGTCAATCAATTCTCGGGGACCGGCGCGCGCGTGAGCGTATGCGATCTCCAGTCGGTGCGCGCCTGACTGCTTTGCGTCGCGACGTTCGGCGACGATCACGTTCTTCGAGGATATGATGCCCGACTTTTCAACGATGCGCGCGCCACAGAAATGGATCGCAGCACAACGCATGGTCGTCGGAGTCTGGTTTGGGAAGAGCATCCTGACGAAGATCACGATCGTACTCGCCGGCGGCTTCTTCCCCGTACCCGCAGCGACCGCTCGCTGGCAGGGCGTGATGCCCAAGCTCATTGCGAAGTACGCGGCGGACAATCCGTTCCCCTGGTACAAGAGCTTCCTGCTCGACACCGTCCTTCCGAACTCGCACGTCTTCGCGACCCTCACCGCCATCGGCGAAGTCGGCGTCGGCATCTCGCTCCTCTTCGGACTGCTCACCCCACTTGGCGCCGTCTTCGGCCTGCTGCAGGTGATCTTCTACGGAATGGCCGTGCAGCAGCAGAGCTCCGGACAGCAGGGCTTCCACATCATGCTGGGCGCGATGATGCTCACCTTCCTCTTCGCGCGCGCGGGACGCACGTGGGGAGTCGATGCGATATTGCGCGAGCGCTATCCGAACTCCAGGCTGGTGCAACTGCTTACGTAGAGGTATCTCGCACGCGCAGATGCAGAGAGGGCGATCCGTTTCCAGGTCGCCCTCTCTGCATCACACCCTTCGCGATTCCCTACGGATTCGCACCCGACGCCATGTGCGGGCGTCCCGGATAGAGCCGGCCCGAGCTGCGCGCGTTGACGTACAGCCAGAGATCTTCGATTTGCTCGGGCGACAGCAGTGCCCTCCACGTCGGCATGCCGAGCGCCGTGCGTCCATAAGTGACGGTTGTGACGAAGACATCGTGCGTTACGTTCCCTTCGGAGCTCACGGAGTGGCGGAGATTCGGCGCGATGCCGCCTCCCATCGCGTCGACGCCATGGCAGCGATAGCAATAGACGGCAAACATCTTCCACCCTTCGTATTCCTGCGGAGAGACCGCAAGATGATCCGCGCCGCTGGCGCCGGCAGCAGCCTTCGCGGTGTCCGTGGCAGCCGCCTGTTTCGTGGTATCCGCAGTGGCGGTCTTCTGCCCCGTATCCGATGCGGCAGCGGTCGCCATCGGTGGCGCCGTGGCTGCCACAGGCTTCGCCATCGGTGGCGCCGCAGCCTTCGGTGCAGCGGCGGTGTGAACCTTGTGTGACATCGCCGGCGCCGCCGGCTTCGCCGTCACCTTTGCCGCGCCCGTCGTCACGTTCGTCGCCGCAACCGACGGATTCGACTTCGACTCTGCCGAGATCGTCGTCTCGCCCGTCGACACGCTCTCGACCGGCGTCGCGGGCTGAGTGGCGGCGACCGTAGAAGTCGAGCTCGTCGCCGAGTCAGCCGAGGCGACGACGGTTGTGTCGGTCTTTGCCGCGTCCCGGTGCGAGCACGCTGTGGCAAAGCCGAGTACGCTCCCCACGAGAATGACGCGCCCGAGCAGCGAGACGGAAGGAGAAACGGAGAGCTCGAGAGAAAGCTTCATCGACATACTATTTTGCTCCTGTACATTGCCGTAACGGATGGTCGCTCAGCGCGTGGTGCCTATTGTAGGCACGTTGTATTCCGTGAGAATTTTGTCGATCTCGGGTTTCTTTCGTACCAGTATCTCATCGATCAACGATCGCAGCTCGCGATCTGCGCGCCGCGTGCCGATCGCTACCGAATAGGCGAACGGCAGATCTACGCTGTCGGAATCGGGAAGCGCCGTCAAGGTCATCGGAACGCCGGACTGCTTGGCGAACCACCCCGCGAGCGGTCCCCAGACGAGCGCCACGTCGATGTTCCCCTTGGCGAGCGAGTCGATGATCTCGCCCGGGTGATGTTCGTCGTCGTAGAAGCCGGGAAAGCCAACGACGCCGACTCCCGTGATCCCGTGCGCGCTCAATGCATGCGCCGGCGGCGTATTCGTATAGTCCCCGTCCAACAGATTCACGCCCACTCGAAGCTTCTTGAGACGGGGATCGTCGAGCGAGGTGATCCCGAGCTTCCTGTCGGTGCGGCTCACTATGTAATACGTGGAGCGGTAGTACGGCTTCGAGGTTGCGACGGGATCGAATCCGGCCGGCACGCCGATCACCACGTCGCACGTTCCAGCACTCAGCGTGTTGCGCAGATAGCCGCGCCTGCTCGGCCACCACGCATAGGATACGCTGTCTCCGAGCTCGTGAGCGATGAGGTCGGCGATCTTGTTGTCGAATCCTTCACGCTTTTGGTTGGTGAAGGGCATGTTCTGCGGATCGGCACAGACCCGGAGGTTGTGCTTCTGCTTCCACATGCTGTCCGGGCTGAGAAGGATCACCGGCTCGTTCGTTCCCTGTGCCGCGGCCTTACCGGCGAATCCGAGAACGAAGGCAAGTGCAACCGCTGCCGATCCCTTCATGACTGCTCCGGATCTCGTGTGCATCCATTTCATACGATCGCTGCTGATTCGAGTTCCCGGAGGGTACGAACAAACCCGGTGCCGAAGCAAGCTTCGACACCGGGTTTTTTATTCGTGGTACAGCCAGGCAAAGTTACTTCTTGTGCATTCCGTCGAGCGCGAACACGGTGAGCACACCACCCTGGTTCGAGTAGCTGCCCGCGTCACCAAAGGCACCGAGCGCGCCGAGACCGGCGGTCGGATCTTCAGCGCCGATGCCGGCGGCGACGCCGATGCCGGCCCAGCCTCCGATACCGGAGAGGATCGCTACGTACTGCTTGCCATCAGGACCGACGTAGGTCATCGGGTTGCCGATGATGCCGGACGGCGTCTTGAACTGCCAGAGCACCGTGCCCGTCTTCGCATCGACCGCCTTCAGCCAGCCTTCCATCGTGCCGTAGAAAACCAGTCCGCCGCCGGTGGTCATCGCGCCGCCGTACGCCGCCAGGTTCTCCTTGATGCTCCACTTGATCGCGCCGGCCATCGGATCCCAGGCAATGAA
>JBDTJH010000235.1:0-10729 GCA_039935955.1 Gemmatimonadaceae bacterium | reverse complement strand
CGACGTACTTCGTGACGGGATCGTTCAGCGACGCGATGCGCCCCTGTGCGATGGCGGCGCCGACGAGTGTCGACGTGATCGACTTCGCGACCGACATCGACATCCAGCGCGTGCGCTCGGTGTTGCCGTAGCGATAGCGCTCCAGCGCGATGCGGCCGTCGTGGAGAACGAGGATGCCGGCGACGCGATTGAGGTCGAGGTATTGCTCGAGATCGTAGCTCTTGTCGCCGTCTGCGAAGCGGACATCGCCGAGCAGCGTCGCTGACGGCGGAAGCGGCTTCGGATGCGTGCCGTGCGGCACGATGCGCGTCGGGAAGAGGCGGTCGATGTTGCGGAAGGTGTTGACCGCCATCTCCGACGTGAGTGCGCCGTCGTACATCTGTCGCACGGTGCCGATCGGCTCGCTGGCGTGCGGATACGATGTGCTCTCGGCCGGCGCGACCGACGCGCTCTGTAGGGGATGCGAGCCGCACGATGCGAGAAGTGGGAACGCGACGAGCAGTGAAGCCAAGCGTCGAAGACTCATGTCAGGCGAGCTGCGCTGCTTCCGCCTTCGACGACGATGCGATGGCCAGCTGTCTCGAGCGCGGCGATCGCCGTCGCGACCGCGCTTCCAGGGACCAAAACGTAGTCCGTATCGTAGGTCGCGATTGGGAAGATTGGCACTGCGGCAGCAGCCAGCGGGGATGCGATCACGGCGATAATACCGATCAGGTCCAACGGCAATGGACCGCTCACACGGAACGCGCGATATCCGCGCTGCGCGGTGAGCTCCTCCGGAAGTGCGTCCTCGTCGGCGACGATCGAGAGCTCGGTCGGTGTACGAGAGATCGTGAGAAAGTCGCGCGCTTGCGAGGTCCACTCGGGAACGGCCTCGCCAGGCGGCAGCCGGTAAAGTGCGAGGGGCGTGGCGAGCAGCGTGAGCACGATCTCTCGCGAAGTCAATTCAGCGTGCACGCGAGTATGGAATACGAGATCACGGATCCTCCGGACTGTGCTGTGTCGTGAACCCCAGATGTATCACGAAACGCCGGCGTCCGGAACGGCAGGCGCGAATGAATCTCCATGTCGTAAACGTGGCCGCTGTCGCACCTGTACTCCTGGATGTTGCCGCCGCCGCTCGGGCGGTGCATTCTTGCGAGTCATGATGGCACTCCCGCAGCGCGCGCTCTCCCTCGCGGGATTCGTTCTCGCGCACGCAACCTGGAGCCTCTCGGACGCCGAGTCCGATGAGCGGCTCTGTCCTCTCGCCGTGCTCGAGGACGACGACGGCGATCGCCGCATGACGCGCTTCGAGGCCGACACGCAGGAGGAGGCCATCGTCGCGGGAAAGATCGCGATGCGCGAGGCCAAGATTCACGTCGCCGCGTGGGCATTCGCGCGCGAAGGCGCATGGCGACGCATGGACAACACTCCATCCGGCGAAGTCCTCGCCGTCGATTTCTGGGCGACCGGCATGTCAAGCGTCGCGACGTTGATGCAGCCGTTCAGTCGCGCGTCGAACGGTGCCCGCTTTCGCGTCGGCACGAAGCCGACACTCGTCATCGGCGACGCGGTGCTCGCGCCGGATGTCGCCGTGCCGTCGATCGCTGCGATCATGGATGGCGTGCAGGCGCACACGATCGTCGCCGAGCTCTGGCCCACCTGGCGGTAGTCTCGCACGATCGCCAACGGCTAGCGGTCCGCGAGCGCGCGCAGCGCACTCTCGCTGAGCGAATAGTCCACCCACATCGGATCCGATCGCGCGCCGAGTTTCTCGTAAAAGTTGCGCGCGCTCGCGTTCCACTCCGCGACCTGCCACTTGATCGCCGCGCAGTTGCGCTCGACCGCGGCCTTCGCTGCCGCGCGCATGAGCGCCTCGCCCACGCCGCGCCCGCGCCCCGACTCGGCGACGTAGAGCTCCTTGATGAAGAGCGTCGGCCGCGCGCGGAAGGTGAACGGGATGAGGTAGTAGACGAGCATCCCGATCAACCCCGTCGTCGCTGCATCATCCTCCGCGACGAGCGCGTGGAATTCGGGTGTGTCGCGCGCGAATCCCTGCGCGAGCAGCGTCTCCTCGGTGACCGCGAAGTCCGCGTCGTAGCCCTCGAACTCCGCGAGTTGGCGCATGAGCGTGAGAAGCGCGGGCACGTCATGCTCGACAGCGCGTCGCACACGGTAGCGATCGGCGTGTGCGGTGCGGAGGGCGTCGTCGATCACTGAGCGGGCGGCGGTAGGAGTCGAACCTCGAAGAGGCGTGGCCACATCTTGCCCGTGAGCAGGAGCTGTCGTCCATCGGGAGCGAGCGCGATGCCGTTCATGACCTCCGCGGTCGCGGGACGATCAGGATAGAGGTTGGCAAAGGAAATCGCGCTGCGAACGAGTCCCGTGGCCGGATCGATTCGCATGATCCAGCTGGACTGATAGACGTTGGCGAGGACAGATCCATCAGCGTACTCGAGCTCGTTTATCTGAAAAAGTGGTGCACCCGCGTATCGAACGTGGACGACGCGCTGCAGCGCGAAATCGACCGGCGAAAGGATGCGAAGTGAATCCGAGCCGTCGCTCATGATCAACGATGTCCCGTCGGTCGCAAGCCCCCAGCCCTCGCCCGCATAGTGAAAGGAGTCGAGCGGAGCAAGCGTGGCCGCATCGTACGTGTACGCGATGCCTGCCTTCCACGTGAGCTGGTAGAGTCGTCCTCGCATCAGTGCGAGACCTTCGCCGAAGCGGTTCGCGGCGATTGCGCGCGCGGCTAGCACGCGACCCGTGCGGAGATCCACACGCCGCAGCTCGGAGTGGCCATACCGGCCGGTGCTCTCGTAGAGAATGCTGTCCGCGAAGACGAGTCCCTGCGTATACGCATCGGAATCGTGTGGAAAGCTGGCTGTGACTTCATAGGACTCATCACGATCGCGAGCATCGCGCGAGCAGGACGCAACGAACACGACACCCGCGAGGGAAGCAACCGTCACAAGCAGAGCGCGGGTGCTACGCCGAATCATCGCCGCTGCATCGCGCCGATGATCGCGTCCCAGCGCGGATCCTTGTGATACGGCGCGAACGGCGGAGCCGCGATCGTATGCTCCAGGACGTCGTCGCGCCGCGCAATGGCGACAGCGAGACGCGAGAACACTGAGTCCGGCATGCCAAGGCTCGCATAGGCGAGCGCCGCATAGCCTGGCGCTCCGGTTACGCCCGGCATTCGCCCCATGGCGGCCAGTGCCTGGCGTGCCGCCGCGCGACGCGCAGGGTCGTTGGAGAATGCACCATACGCACCCGTGCACATCGTCGGTGAATCTCCGGTCGCCTGGCACATGCGCACGGCGTCGTCGTAGCGGCCGTTCAGCGCGTAGACCAACGCGAGACTGCGTTTCCAGAGATTGATCTTCGGCGCAAGTGCGACCGCACGCTCGGAATACTTGATCGCGCTATCCAGGTGCCCCGAGTTCAGAATCGAAACGGAGTAGAGGTTGAGCACAAGCGTCGACAGACTATCGAGCGCGAACGCGCGACGAACGGCGGAATCTGCTTCGGCCGTGCGCCCAAGCGCGGTCAGGATCTCGTTCTCGAGCGCGTACGCGAGCGTCGCATTCGGATCGAGCGCGATCGCTTTCCGCACGCGCGGGAGCGCCTCACGAAAACGAAAGTCCGTCGCGAGCGCACGCGCGAGCGCGATTTGCGACTCGGGGAGCATGCTGTCGAGCGACATTGCACGTTCCGCCGCGGCGCGTGACCGCGCGCGAAAGGCCGAATCATCCAGCACCGTATCGCTGTACGGCGGAATCAGCCCCTCCGCCTCGGACAAGCCTGCCCACGCGCGCGCGTAATTCGAATCGTGCGCGATGGCGCGCTGAAAGGCATCTGCCGCCTCACGGAGATTGGTATACCCGCGCTGGCGCAGCAGAAAACGACCGAGCAGCTGCGCATCGCGCGCATCGGGATTCGTGTTCTCCTCGTGATGCAGCGCTGCGCGCGCGGTGTCGCCAAGCGTGACCGACAGCGCAGTCGCAACCCGCTCGGCCACGCTCGTCTGCACCTTGAATACATCGGTGAGCGGTTCCTCGTACGGCTGTCCCCACGCCTGCGTTCCGGTCGCCACGTTGAGTAGTGTCGGCACGATGCGCACGCGCGTCGCGCCGTTGAGATCTCCGTTGCTCGTCGTCTGGCGCGCCCACCTCACCGTTCCGCTGAGGACGTATGCTGCGCCGAGCTCGCGTGCGATCTCGCGTGGCGACTCCTGCGAGCCGGCGAAGCGCTTCACGCCTTCGCGGCCGATCACTTGAAGGCCCGGGAGACGCGCCAACTGGTCAGCGATCTCGTCGCTCATCCCCTCGGCGAAGTACGCATCGGAGGGATTGCCGAGATTGTCGAAGGGGACGACGACTATCGAGCGCGCGGATGCGGGGACGGTGCTGCGGCGCGTGACCAGAATTGCAGCGACTCCGACGACCAACAGCGCGGCCGCGGCTATGAGCGGCCAGACGCGGGTCTTCGAAACGATCTTCGCAGACGTGGACGCGGCCGAGAGTCGCGAGAGTAGCTCACCGCCGTTCGCCGGGCGCGCCGCAGCCTCCTTCGCGAGACATTCCATCACGAGCGTCGACACTCCGGACGGCACTGAAGGATTCTTCACCGCGAGGGGCGTCGGCATCTCGCTCAGCTGCGCGGCGATCAGTCGCTGCGCGGTGGTGTGTGATGCGAACGGGTGGGCGCCCGCGAGCAGCTCGTACGCGATGACTCCCCACGCATAGATATCCGTACGCGCATCGACGACATCGCCAATCGCCTGCTCGGGCGACATGTACGCGGGAGTGCCAAGCGATGTGCCGGCGCGCGTGAGTGTGAAGCCCGACTGCTCGTCGGGATCGCGCGACGCGCTCAGAGCCTTCGCGATGCCGAAGTCGCTGACGACGGCGGTGCCGGAGGAGAGGAGGACGTTGTCCGGCTTGATGTCGCGATGCACGACGCCCTGCGCGTGCGCGTAGGCGAGGGCGCGCGCGACGTCGCGAAGGATGTCGAGCGATTCGTCCATCGGGATCGGGCCGCGCGCGATGCGCTCGCGCAGCGTCTCGCCGTCGACGTACGGCATCACGTAGAAGAGCTGTCCGTCGATCGAGCCGCTGTCGAAGAGCGGAAGGATGTGCGGATGCTGCAGCGATGCGGTAAGCGCGATCTCCTGGAGGAAGCGCTCGGGGCCGAGCTGTGCTGTGAGCTCGGGGCGGAGCAGCTTGAGCGCGACCCTCCGGCGATGCTTCAGATCCTCGGCCAAATACACCGTCGCCATGCCGCCCGCACCCAGCTCACGCTCGACGCGGTAGCGATCGGCGAGCGCAGTGCGGAGGGTGTCGTCGATCACTGGTAGGGAGTGCGGGGATCGCGCGCGAGCGGGGGTATCGTGGAAGATGGTGGAGTGGCGCGCCAACCTCCATAGCTCGTCACGTGTCGAGATTCTCCTGGATAAAAGTGGCGCTCACGTTCACGTCGGGCTGCCCCGGAGCGGAAGGTCCTGCTGGCGGGTACGATACATGGGGTGAGTTGGTAAACGGTGCTGGTGAAATATTGGAGTTTGGCTCTTGGCCGGCGCGCGAACAGGAAATTACACTTGGGCGATTCCGGTGGCGACCGGACTACTTTATACGGAGTGCAGTGATGTCGAAATCGATGACCGCAGTGTGCCTGATGATCACGCTCGCCGCCGCGCCCGCGATGCGTGCGCAGGCAAATCCCATCGTCAACCGCTTCCGCGGCTTCGCGACGAATGAGAGCAAGAACCTGCTCGCGGCGGCCGAGGCGATGCCGGCGGACAAGTATGGCTTCAGGCCGACGCCTGGGCAGTGGACGTTTGGGAAGATCATCGTGCACATCGCCGGCGACAACATGGTCACGTGCAGCGCGATCGCGGGCGACAAGCCGATGGAGCATCCGAAGGTGAGCGAGACGGCGTCGAAGGAGGCGCAGGTTGCGGCGCTCAAGAGCAGTTTCGACTTCTGCGCGGCGGCGATCGCGAAGGTCACCGATGCGCAGCTCACGGACACGGTGAGCTACTACGGTGGACCGTCGCTGCGAGTGGGCGCCCTCATCGGATTGGTGGAGGACTGGTCGGATCACTATAGTCAGCAGGCGGGATATCTGCGGCTGAACGGGATCCTTCCGCCGACGGCGAAGAAGAGTTGACTGTGATGATCTGGACGATTGCGGCGACGATGATGATTGCGGCGTCGCCGCAGGTGCAGCGGTCGCCGGCGACCACGCCCGCGATCGCGCCCGCGACCGACTCGACGCTCGCCGCGCGCGATGGACAGCGCGACTTCGACTTCGAACTCGGCACGTGGGCGATCAGGGTGCGGCGGCGCGTGCATCCGCTGTCGAGCGACACGAGTTGGGTGAGCCCCGAGGGCTACACTCATATAGTACAGAAGGTGTGGGACGGCCGCGCGAGTCTCGCGCAGCTCGCGAACGATCGGCCCACACCGCACTTCGACGGGCTGATGCTGCGGATGTACAATGCGCAGACGCATCAATGGAGCATCTACTGGGGAAGCGCGAAGACCGCGACGCTCGACGCACCATTGGTCGGCGAGTTCACGAACGGTCGCGGCGTGTTCTACAATCAGGATACGGTCGACGGGAGGCCTGTGTTCGTGCGACTCATCTACTCCGACATCACGGCGACGTCGTTCCGCACGGAGTCCTCGTACTCGGCCGACGGCGGGAAGACGTGGCAGTCGTCGCTGGTGCAGAGCTTCACGCGGCTGAAATCGTAATCGCCTACGCGGGCGACTTCGCGGTCGCGAGATCGATGGCGAATCGGCGTCCCGTGTACGGCAGACCACACTTCGGATAGAATGCGTGCGCATCCGCGCGACGCTCGGCACTGGTGACCGAAAGGCGTGAGCATTTGGTCTCGCGCGCCCACTCGAACGCGCGCGCGACAAGCAGCTTCCCGATCCCGCGACGGCGTGCGGCGGACGCGGTGACAAGTGTGGTGATGTAGGCGATCGGGCCGGTGCTGTGGACATTGGTGATGCGCGCGAGGCAGATGAGGCCGAGGGGATGGTCGTCGCCATCGACGGCGACGATCGCGGCACCGCCGTCGCGACTGAGCGCGGAGAGACGCGCGGGGATGTCTGCGGCCTGAGCAGGATGGCCGAGCTCGGTCAGAAGCGCGGCGATCGCGTCGGAGTCGCTCGCGGCGGCGGTGCGGAGTTTCGGGGCGGAGATGGGCACGGCGGTGGACCCCGGCGGGTTGAGCGCGACGATGGTCCGTCACACCATGGTCTACTTGGACCTGAACAGTTCCTGTGGACGGCGTCACCATTCTAAGCGCGAGAAGAGCCTGATGTCCACACTCATATGTGTGCGCTGACGCTAGCTCGTCTATGACCATTCGCACAGCTCATGTCCCAAACGTCTACAAAGTGACAAACGCCTTCGTAGTCCTTCTGGTCTCGTTGCTCCTCGTACACGCGAGAGAGCTGTCAGCGCAGCAGGCCGTGCCCGAGGTCTTTGCGCCGGGAATCATCTCCGGGGCGGCAAATGATCTGTCGCCTGCATTCACGTCCGATGGCCAAACCGTTGTCTTCACGCGCGCGAACAGTGAGCAGTCGACGATCGTCGTCTCGCATCTGTCGCACGGACGATGGTCGAAGCCGGAGATCGCTTCGTTCTCGGGAGTGTGGCGCGATCTCGAGCCTGCGATGGCGGTGGACGGATCATATTTGATCTTCGCGTCGAATCGTCCGGCGGTGGAGGGCGGCAAGGTCCTCGACGCATTCTACAACGGCGCGTCGCAGCCGGGGAAGGGCGGCAACCTCTGGCGCGTCGATCGAACAGCGAATGGATGGGGCACTCCGCATCGGTTGCCCGATGTGATCAACAGCAACTCGTCGATCTTCTCGCCCGCGCTCGCGGGCGATGGCAGCCTCTACTTCATGCGGCCGACTGGCGCGAAGACGCGCTTCCACATCTTCCGCGCGCAATCAACTGCGAGCGCGTATCAAGCTCCAGTGGCCGTGCCGGTGAGCGCGAGCGACAGCGTTGGCGATTTCGATCCGGTAGTCGCGCCTGACGAATCGTTCATGGTGTTCTCGTCAGGACGGATGCCTGGGAACGGAACCTCGTTGTTCATCGCGTTACGACAGAATGGCGCATGGAGCACCCCCACATACATGGGCGCGGTCGTCAGCCCACCGGCGACGGGGAACATCGAGGCGAGGTTGAGCCCCGATCATCGAATTCTTTATTTCTCGAGCTCACGTGTTGTGCCGCTACCGATAAATCCGGATCGGACTGCGAGCGAGAAGGGGCTCGAGGCGATGGAGCTTTGGAACAACGGTCTCGCGAATATCTGGCGGGTGTCGCTGGATGAGTGGGTCAAGCGCTAGTGCGAACTCCGACCTAACGCTTCGTCAGCGACCCAAGAACGCCACGCAAGATCGAGCGCGAGAGCGCGGTGCCGGCGCTTCGTGCCGCGCTCTTCGCCATGAGATCCACGAGCCCATCGTGCTTGCCGCCTCGTGGGCCCGTCGATCCAAATATCAGCCCGCCCAGTCCACTCAGCGCGCCGCTGATGGCGCTCGGCGCATTCGGCGCATTCGGCGCGGGCGCGGCGAACGGCCCTCCGCCAGCACTCGGCGCAGGAGCGGCACCCGGCGCGGTCGCCGCATTCGCGCGCGCCTGCAGCATCTCCTGCGCCGACTCGCGGTCGACCTCCTTCTCGTAGACGCCCGCGACCACTGAGCTCGCGATGAGTGCCTTGCGTTCTTCCGGCGTGATCGGCCCGATCTGCGAGCCTGGCGCGTAGACCCACGCGCGCTCGGTCACAGTCGGTGTGCCCTTCGCATCGAGAAACGAGACGAGCGCTTCGCCGACGCTGAGTTCGAGAATCACCTTCTGGATGTCGAGCTTCGGATTCGGGCGCATCGTGTCCGCCGTCGTCTTCACCGCCTGCTGATCGCGCGGAGTGAATGCGCGCAGCGCGTGCTGCACACGATTGCCGAGCTGGCCGAGGACCTTGTCGGGAACGTCGATGGGGTTCTGCGTGATGAAGAACACTCCGACGCCCTTCGACCGGATCAAGCGCACCACCTGCTCGACCCTCTCCATCAGCGGCGCCGGCGCATCGGTGAACAACAGATGCGCTTCGTCGAAGAAGAACACGAGCTTGGGTTTCTCCGGATCTCCCACTTCGGGAAGGTGCTCGAACAGCTCGGACAGCAGCCACAGAAGAAAGCACGCATACAGTCGCGGGCTGTTCATCAGCTTGTCGGCTACCATGATGTTCACGACGCCCTGTCCGTCGACGGTCTGTATCAGATCGTCGATGTTGAGCATCGGTTCGCCGAAAAAATGCGCGCCGCCCTGCTGCTCGATCTGCAGCAGCCCACGCTGTATCGCACCGACGCTCGCGGCCGAGACGTTGCCATACTTGGTGGTCAGCTGCGACGCGTTGTCGCCGATAAACTGGAGCATCGCGCGTAGGTCTGCGAGGTTGAGCAGCAGCAGCCCATTATCGTCGGCGACCTGAAAGACGATCGCCAGCACGCCTTGCTGCGTCTCGTTCAGATTCAGCAGGCGGCCGAGCAGGAGCGGGCCCATGTCGCTGATCGTAGCGCGCACGGGATGTCCCTGCTCACCGAACACGTCCCAGAACGTCGCGGGGCATGCGCCCCACTTCGGCTCGGGAAGGCCGAGCGTCTTGAGTCGCGCGGCGAGCTTGTCGTTCATCGTGCCTGCCTTCGCGATGCCGCTCAAGTCGCCCTTCACATCCGCAACGAACACGGGCACCCCAATGCGCGAGAAGTGCTCGGCTATCACCTGCAGCGTCACGGTCTTGCCCGTACCAGTGGCGCCGGTGATGAGGCCGTGACGGTTCCCCATGGCGGGGAGGAGCGCGAGGTCGGTGTCGCCCGCGCGGGCGATGATGAGTGGGTCAGCCATGTGGGAAGGATGGCCGCATGGGCTGGGCAGGGCAACAGAATACGCTGCCGGAGCAATGTGAGTTCGGCGAGTCGGCGCGATCGTGATCAGCGACCGCGCTGCGGCGTGGGGACGATGAGCTCTGGACACAGCTGGGTGAGGCGCGCAAGAAAGTGCGCGCGCGATGTGCCGCGGAACCATGTCAACGCGGAACCATGTCAACGCGGCACCACGTAGCTCGAAGTAATCGCGGCAATGGACGTCGTTCCCATTTGCTTCATTACCAGCTCCAACTCACCACGCAACAGGGTGAGCACCATCTCGACACCCTCCTGGCCGAAGGCGCCGAGTCCCCAGATATAGGGGCGGCCGATACCAATGGACGATGCGCCCAGGGCCATCGCCTTGAAGATGTCGGTGCCGCGACGAAATCCCCCGTCGCAAATGATCGGTATCTTACCCGCCACGCCGGCGACGACTTCCGGAAGCGAGGTGATAGTAGCGCGAAGGGTATTGTCCGCCCGCCCGCCGTGATTCGAGACGAAGAGTCCATCCACGCCGTGCTGCAACGCGAGCTCCGCATCCTCGCGCGTCACGATCCCTTTGATCAATACCTTCATTTTGGTGGCCGACCTTAGACGGTCGACGAATTCCCATGTGGGCGTTCCGACCTCCGGAATCGGCGTGAGCGACGGGTAGCCATTGAGATTCGGCTTCCGACGATTGTCCCTGACGGTCGTGCCTCTCAGGCCGGGAATCGGCGCGCCGCCCAGATGACAATTGGTGCACGTCCGAGTATCGCGGCGAGCGCCGCGAATCATCGTCTCGC
>JBDTJH010000234.1:0-2554 GCA_039935955.1 Gemmatimonadaceae bacterium | reverse complement strand
GCCTGAGCAACTGCCCGCTCCTCGATCACTGCGGCGATGCGCTCCAGGAAGTCCGGTTGCTGCCCGTTCAGAAGGAGTTCGCGCAGCGCAACATTGACGGCGACTGCCGCCCACTGCGCCAGCGGATCGGCGTGCGTAATTGCGGACGAGAGTCGGGAATCGGCAATCAGGCGGTCGAGGTCGTTGCAGCGAAAGAGACCAATGGGCGCGCACCGCATGACGCCCGCGTTGCCGATCCCCTGTCCCCCCGCCTCGCGGTAGGTGCGCTCGCCCGCTTCCTGCCACGATAACCCGCAGTCGAGGTACATCAGGGCGCGGCGCGTCGTCGTACCAATGTCCGGCGGCTCGGAATGTAGCCAATCCACGAAGCGGCGCGCGATGTCGTCGGCGTCCACCGTACCCGTCGCGACGATGCTCTCGGCGATGCAGGTCGCCATCTGGGTATCGTCCGTCACCTCACCGGGCGTGAGACGAAGCCAGCCGCCACCAACGATGTCGCGCAGTTGCCCGTACCGCGCACGTATCTCATCGCGGGACAGGAATTCCAGCGTCGCGCCAAGCGCGTCTCCGCACGCGAGACCGAGCAGGCACCCCGCGAATTGCTCCTCGGAAACGGTCTGCTGACTCATGGCGACACTCCTTGCGATTAAGTGCGGAGTGCGGAGTCCGATGTGATCGGGTCATCGAACATCGCACTTCGCACTTCCCCGCGCGTGTTGCCTCACGAATAAATCTTACTCTTGCAGGGTCGTTGCCTCACCAATGTTTCTTACTCTGGCTAGCCGCCAGAGCGCGTCCTGTGCTGCCTCAATCTGCCGTCGTAACGCCGCCGGATTGAGGGTGAGGTATTCGTCGCGCAACCGCTCTTTCACGTCTTTCTTCACCGTCGGTGCGGTCAGCATCCGCTGATACGGTGTCTGCGCGACATCATAGCGCTTGATCATTTTCCCGCCTTCCCGCTCCTTACCGACGAGTTGCACCGACGGCTGGAAGAAGTTCGTGTACCGACGCAGCGCGGTATAGACCGTTGCCAACGCAACGCATGCGGCGGCACCTTCATAGCGATCATAGCCGATGGTCTGTCGAACGATCGAATAATTCTTCTGTTCAACATGACATTGATCGTTCTTCTTATAGGGACGACAACGGGTGAAGGCGATCTCCTCGCGTTCACAATAGCGATAGAGATGATGATTGATGAACTCGCCGCCATTGTCCGAATCGAGACCGCGCATGGGTACGGGCAACAGCGTGCGGGCGTGGGCAATCGCCGCGCCGACTGCCTGCTCTCCCCGGTTCGGGAGCGCCACGCACTCGGTCCACTGCGTGGCGATGTCCGTCAGCACGAGCGAGTGTACATACTCGCCGCTCGCGCTTTCTCCGCCATGAGCGACCAAATCGATTTCGAGGAAACCGGGCCGGTCGTCGTCCCAGTCGGCGGAAGTACGAATCGGGATTTGGTGCTTGAGCAGCGAGCCCGGTTTGGTCGTCGTCCGCCCGCGTGGCAGGGCGGCGCGGCGGGTGGGCGCGAGCAGGCGATCCGCCGTCGCCGGACTGAGCGAGAGGAGCAAGGCACGGGTTGGCGGATCAAGCGTCAGTTCGCTATGTCGTTCGAGCGCGTCGAGCAAATCTGGCACGCCTGGCACGAGCCGTTTACTGCAGATCCGGTCGGCGATCTCCCAAAGGCGGACGAGCGCACGCTGGACGGCAGGCGTGTAGGTCTTCGCGCGTGGTCGTGTGACCGGACGGGAACGAGAACGCGGCGGATGGTTCAAGAGGGTCAGCGCATATTTGCGGTGATAGCCGGTGGTCGCGACGAACTCGGCGAGGATGCGTTGCTTCTCCGCACCCGTCGCCGTGACGTAGCGCGGTGAGACGACGGTCAGGAGTTCGCGTTTGCTGGTCATACTCATCATTGCCTCGTCTTCCTCCCATACTCCCAGCGAAGGGGCATGGGTAAGATTTACTCATGAGGCAACGACTCCCCGATAGTAAGATTTCTGATGAGGCAATGCGCCGTTTGTCCCATGATCGCGACCTACGGTATAATTTGTCGGTGGGTTGTGCCGGTGGAATCAGCGACGACCGGGAGGGGAATCTGAGCATCTTCGCCAGGCCAGCCATGACGGAAAGCGCGATGCGGCCATATAGTGGCGACCAGCGAAGGTGGGTCGCGTCGCGCACCGGGCAACTGCTGGGGATGGTCGTGGTGATCGGGATCGCGTTCGGGTTACGCGCCTATCACCTCGGGCATTTCAGCTTGTGGCTCGATGAGACGATCACGTACTCCGTCGCCTCGCATCCCTACGGGGCCATCCTCGATGCGCGCGAGGTGGAGCGCGACCATGTGGTCACGCAATATGTCATCGCCCATCTCGGCATCGTGCTGCACATGGACGCGCATGAGTGGCTTCTCCGCCTGCCATCCATGCTCTTCGGTGTCGCGACGGTCGCCGCCGTCTGGCTGCTCGGGAACGCACTCTTCGGGCGTACAACTGCAGCGGTGGCGGCGCTGTTTACCGCGCTGTGGCCCTCGCTCATCCTCTCCAGTCAG
>JBDTJH010000233.1:0-6326 GCA_039935955.1 Gemmatimonadaceae bacterium | reverse complement strand
GCGATGCTGAGCGCGCACTACATCATGGAGATTCTGAAGGAGGCCGGACTGCCGCCTGGCGTGGTCAACTTTCTCCCGGGTGATCCGGCCGCGATCTCGAACGCGGCGCTCTCGCATCGCGACTTCGCGGGGCTGCACTTCACGGGGAGCACGAACGTTTTCAACATGATGTGGAAGCAGATCGGTGCGAACACAGCCAACTACCGCACGTATCCGCGCATCGTCGGCGAGACGGGCGGCAAGGACTTCATGGTCGCGCATCCGAGCGCGGATGCGGAGGCGTTCGCGGTCGCGATCATCCGCGGAGGCTTCGAGTATCAGGGGCAGAAATGCTCGGCCGCTAGCCGCGTCTACATCCCGAAGTCGCTGTGGGGAGAGGTTCGCGACCGCGTGGTTGCGATGATGGCCGAGATCAAAGTCGGAGACGTGCGCGACTTCCGGAACTTCATGGGCGCCGTGATCGACAAGCGGGCCTTCGACAAGATCAGCGGCTATCTCGACGATGCGAAGAAGAATGCGAAGATCATCGCGGGCGGTACCGCGCGCGGCGAGACTGGCTACTTCATCGACCCGACCTTCGTCGAGGCGAAGGACGCGGGCTATCGTCTGATGTGCGAGGAGATCTTCGGACCCGTCGTCACCGCGTTCGTGTATCCCGATGCGAAGTTCGCCGAGATTCTCGACACGGTGAATGCGACGTCACCGTACGCGCTCACGGGATCGATCTTCGCACGCGACCGTTCAGCGGTGCAGCAGGCGATGGTCACGCTGCGCGACGCGGCGGGAAACTTCTACATCAACGACAAGTGCACGGGCGCGGTCGTCGGACAGCAGCCGTTCGGCGGCGCGCGCGCATCCGGAACGAACGACAAGGCTGGCTCGATGCTGAATCTCGCGCGCTGGGTCAGCGCGCGGAGCGTGAAGGAGACCTTCGTGCCGCCTCACGATTTCCGGTACCCGTTCATGGGGGCAGAGTAGCCGGTGGCGACGAGTATACCCCGCTCGGTGCGGGCGCGATTCTACACGCTGGATGTGTTTACGGATCGGATCTTCGGCGGCAATCCACTCGCGGTATTCCCGGACGCATCGAAGATTCCGGATGCGGCGCTGCAGAGCATCGCGCTCGAGCTCAATCTTTCGGAAACGGTGTTCGTCTATCCGCCTGCGGATGCGAGGCACACGCGGAAGGTGCGCATTTTCACGCCCGTGTTCGAGATGCCCTTCGCCGGGCATCCCACCGTCGGCTGCGCGTTCGCACTCGCCGCGCTTGGCGAGATTCCGCTCGATGGCGAATCGCGCATCGTGCTCGAGGAGGGCGTGGGCCCCGTGCCGGTGGTCGTCCGTGGCACATTCAAGAAGCCCGAATTCGCGCAGCTCTCCGTCGCGAAGCTTCCGGAGACCGGACCACCGCCTCCGGGCCGCACGCATCTCGCGGAGGCGCTCTCGCTCGACCCGTCGGACATCCTTGGCGGGATGACCGCACCACAGGCGATCTCGTGCGGCTTCCCCTTTCTCCTCGTGCCGCTACGCGATCTCGACGCCGTTCGGCGCGCGCGCGTACGCATGGATCAGTGGGACTCGGCGCTCAAGTCGTATTGGGCGCCGGACATCATGGTGTTCGCGCGCGACGCGGAGCGCGACGGTGTGATCCGCGCGCGCGTGTTCGTTCCGGGCCAGGGAATCATCGAGGATCCGGCCACGGGTTCGGCGGCCGCGGCGCTCGGCGGATATCTCGGCGCGCGCGAGGGCGCGGCGAGTGGAAGCTTCAGCTATCTCGTCGAGCAGGGATTCGAGATCAAGCGGCCGAGCTTGATCCACCTCGAGGTGGACAAGGCGGATGGCGAAGTGAGTGCGGTGCGCGTGGGCGGAAGCGCCGTGATGGTGAGCGAAGGGATGATGGACGTACCGCTACCGCGCGAGGAAGCGAAGAGCTAGCCCGCTCGCGCGATCTGCTGCGACGCGCGTGTGACCGCGAGCGCGCGCAGATTCGGCGTCCAGATGCTGACGCGGTCGCGCCCCGCATCCTTCGCGGCGTAGAGCGCTTCGTCGGCGCGGGAGTGCAGGTCGTGCAGGATGTTCTCATCGTGCACGCGATCGGCAACCAGGCCGATGCTCACCGACACCGCGAGCTTCGAGACGCCCGGAAAGCGATGCAGCGCGACGGCCTCGCGCACACGCGTCGCGAGACGGAAGGCGCCCGCGGCCGAGGTCTCGGGGAGTAACAGCGTGAACTCGTCGCCGCCCGTGCGCGCGACACAGTCGCCGCCGCGCGCGATCGAGCGTAGCAGCTCGCCCACTTCCTGGATGACCGTGTCGCCAGCCTGATGGCCCCAGCTGTCGTTGATGTCCTTGAAGTAGTCGACGTCGAGCGCGAGAAGCGCGACATCCTTCCCCGTGCGCGCCGCGCGCGCGAGCTCGCGCTTGAGCTGCTGTTCGAGTCCGCGGCGGTTGAGGCATCCGCTGAGTGGATCGGTGAGGACGAGATTCGCGAGCTGTGCGCGCACGCGGTTGTACGCTCGTCCGACCATCGTCACGCCATCGGGACGCTTCTCGTGCGCGAGATCGAACTCCTCGCTGAAGTCGCCTTCCTGCGCGCGCTCGAACAGCGTCGCGATGCGATGCAGGCGCTCCTTGAACGAACCGTAGTGGATGATGAACGACGACGCGGCGAGCACGAACACCGCGAGCGAGGCGAGTTCCTGCGGCCAGCCGAGCGCTTTGCCGTCGCCGGTGACGTTGCGGATCATGCCGAGATAGCCAAGCACGATGGCCGCGAGCGCCCCCCAAGCGATCTTGCGACCGAAGTAGAACTCGGCGAGATGTAGAATCGCAAAGCCGAGGAGCAGCGATCGACCATAATACTCTGGTGGCGTCGCGACTCCCGTGATCGCGAAGACGAAGAGAATGTCCGCAGCGACGATAGCGAGGACGACGCCCTGCGTCGCCTCGCCGGTGCGCCGCACGAGCATCGTGAGCAGCACCGTCACGAGCACGTACGCGACGAGCGCCGCGACGCTCGACGACGAGATGCGCGACACTGCATCGGACGCGAGGAGCGCGGTACCGAGCGATGCAATGAGAAGCGCGAAGCCGAGACGGATCCGGCTCTGCCAGAGCAGGATCTCGCCGTTGGCTTGTTCGATAGTAAGGATTTTCGTACGAAAGTCCGGCAAGAGTGAGTGATTCGCAGAGGAGAAAAGCGAGCCCCATGCCAATTCATTCCAGTCGTCGAACTCTCTGTAATGCAACAAGATACGAGCGCTGGACGGAACTTTCTTCCGATGGAGCGCCCTCGCGATTGGCGAGGATTGGGCGAAATGCACGTCCGCCGAAGCGGGCGGTTACGGCTACCGCGTGCCGCGCTCCGAGAGGTCGAGCATCGTCGCGCCCGATAGATACTCGACGGTCCTTGGCTCCTCGAGCTGTGACAGCCGTTTCACGACGTTGGCGACGCGGCGCGCCTGCGCGAGCATGTCTTCGCCGAGCTCGCGTACGTCGGCTGCGAGGTCGTCATCCATCAGCATGAGCTGGACGTTGCCCAGAAGCGCGGCGAGCGGATTGTTCACTTCGTGCTGGAGGGCGAGCGCGGTCTGGCCGATCCCCGCCATCCATTGCGCGTTCGCGAGTGCTTCCTCCGCCGCCCAGCGCGCCTGATTCGCGCCGATGCGGCGTTCCGCGATTTCGAGCCGCGCGGTGATCGACGATGGAGTGAAGGGCTTGAAGAGATAGTCGTCGGCGCCAGCATCGAGCGCATTCACGACATCGTCGCCTTCGATACGGCCCGTGACGACGAGCACGAAGGTATCGCGTGCCCATTCGGAGCTGCGGATGCGGCGGCAAACCTCTAGTCCATCGAGCTCCGGCATCTGCCAGTCGAGGATGACGAGTGGCGGATGCTCGCTCTCGAACGCCTTCCACGCTTCCGCGCCATCCGCGACGGCGATTGGCTCGTGTCCGCGATCGGTGATGGCCGCCTCGATGAGGCGACGGATCAGCATACTGTCGTCGGCAACGAGGACTTTCACGTCAGTGCCTCAGACCGCGACACGGTCGAGCAGGCGATTGATCGACCCGAGCAAAATCGTCTCGTCGACGATGGGCTTGGTGATGTAGTCGTCGAAGCCGTGCGCGAGGTACTTGCTGCGGTCGCTGCTCATCGCGTGCGCGGTGAACGCGATTACGGGGAGATGTCGAAAGTCGGGATTGGCGCGAACGTGGCGCAGCACCTCGACGCCATCCATGCCGGGAAGCGAGATGTCGAGGAGCACGATCTCCGGCTGCTCGGCCGCGAGCGACGCAAGTCCTTCGGGACCGTTCGCGTGCTCGGTGACCGTGAAAGCGTCGCCGAGTATCGCGCCGAGGAGGAGTCGGTTGTCGACGTTGTCCTCGATGATCATGATCCGTTTCATGGCGATGCCGGTGGAAGAAAGGCTGTATCGAGCCAGCCGCTGTAACGGGCGACTTCGTCGTCGAGATCGGAGAGAGCGCGCGCAAGGTCGGGCGGTAGATCCGGACTCTCGAGACGCTCGCAGATGATTTGCACGCGAAGAGCTCCCATCTGTCCTGCGCTGGACTTGAGCATGTGCGCCATGCCTCGAATCGCCTCGATGTCGCCGCCGGCGAGCGCGGCGCGAGCCGAAGCGATTCGGGCCGGTGCTTCCTGTAGGAATAGTGTCGTGAGCTCGTTGCGAAGCTTGAGTCCACCGAACCGCTCGAGACGGAGGAGCGCGTCCGCATCGCCCACGGCTGTGGTGCCGGCACCGCTCAAGTCGTCGTACGCTGTATTTATCGGCATGTGACTACTATCATGAGAGGAGCGTGTACCACGAGCAGCATCCAATGCTTACCTCGTGCCCGCATCTCTGCATGAGATTCGCCTAATGGTGGACCACAAGGTTTTGATCGCCGATGATGATCCGGTCGTCGCTGCAGCGGTGAGCGGCGCGCTCAAGGCGCGCGGCTACGCCATCGTGCTCGCGCGCGACGCAATGCAGGCGTTCATGTTCGCGGTGCAGCAGCAGCCCGACGTGATCCTGCTCGACGTCAACATGCCGGCGCGTACCGGGCTCGGCGCGCTCACCCGACTGCAGGCGTCCGCGCGCACATCAACGATCCCGATACTCGTGATGAGCGGGAGCACGGATCTCACGCTGCCGGCGACGGTGCGCGCGGAGGGCGGGAAGGGCTTTTTCCGGAAGCCCGTGGATCTCGATGTGCTGTGCGCGCGGATCGAGGAATTGCTCCCGTCGCCGTCGGTCAACGGTTAGCGAGCAGGGTGCCGCGCGATTGCCCTGGCGTGACTACCGGGCGCGGCGGATTTTCTCGCGGACGATGCGATTTTTCTCATCCACGAATACGAGCTTCGGCGTGAACTTCACGAGTTCGCTCTCCTCGTAGTCCGCGTAGCTGATCACGATGACATGATCGCCGGCGGCGCCGAGCCGCGCGGCGGCACCGTTGAGCTGAATGGTGCCGCTGTTGCGCTCACCCTCGATGACGTAGGTCTCGAGGCGCGAGCCGTTGTTGACGTTGACTACCTGCACTTTCTCGAAGGGAAGGATGTCCGCCGCTTCCATCAGCACGGAATCGAGCGTGAGGCTTCCTTCGTAGTGCAGATCGGCGCCGGTGAGGACGCCGCGATGAACCTTCGACTTGCACATGGTGCGGCGCATGCTGGCGTCGCCTCCGAATATTTGATCGAGAATGCCTGCCGGACGGACAGGCGGATGGTGAAACATAGCGGGCGCCGGGATGCGACGGTGCGCAAGGTGATTGCGCAATGGTCGCCCGGCTGTTCTCATACGCAGACCCTTTATCAGGCCTGGTACATGCGCCGCACCGCCGCCCTGCTCTCTTTCGTTCTGCTCACCCTCGCTTCCGGCGCGCGCGCGCAGGCCCTCGATTGGAGCGCCCTCAACGATGAGTCGCTTCGCAACCTGTCCGACTACATCAAGGTCAACACGACGGATCCGCCGGGAAACGAGCTCGACGCGGCGCACTTCCTCAAGAAGATCCTCGACCGCGAGGGAATCGAAGCGACCATCTACGACACGACGGCGATGGGAGCGAACCGTGCGAATCTGTACGCGCGGCTCAAGGGGAACGGTTCGAAGAAGGCGGTGGCGCTCGTCAGCCACATGGACGTCGTTCCCGTGGCGCCGGCGTTCTGGTCCGTCGATCCCTTCGCCGGGATCGTGAAGGACGGCTACATCTGGGGGCGCGGCACGCTCGACATGAAGGGACAGGCCATCGCGCAACTGATGGCGATGATTGCGCTGAAGCGGAGCGGCATTCCGCTCAACCGCGACATCGTCTTCATCGGCAAC
>JBDTJH010000232.1:0-5825 GCA_039935955.1 Gemmatimonadaceae bacterium | reverse complement strand
GCGCGATCAAGATCAACCCCGCGCTCGGCGACGACGTCTACTTCAAGCTCGGCAACATCCGCTTCAAGTGGCAGGAGAAGGAGCAGGCGCTCGCGTACTGGGAGCGCTCGCTCGCGCTCAACCCCGAGAACGAAATCCTTCGCACCAATCTCGAGCTGGCGCGCACCGGCGCATCATGAGCGATGTGCCGGTGGAGGACGACGGCTACCTCGCGCTCGCGGGGAAGATCACGCGCGAGCGCGGCTTCGGATGCGCGAGCTACAAGGAGAAGTGCGTCCGCCGCCGCATCGCCGTGCGCATGCGCGCGCGCGGCGTGCACACCTTCGAGGACTACGGCCGCGTCCTCGACCGCGACGCACACGAGTACGAGTTGCTCCTCGACGCGCTCACGATCAACGTCACCAAATTCTTCCGAAATCCCGAGACGTTCGCGGCGATCGCGCGCGAGCTCGTGCCGGCGCTCTTCGCACGCGTCGAGCCGCAACTGCGACTCTGGAGCGCGGGGTGCGCGTCGGGCGAGGAGGCATACTCGCTGGCGATGCTGATGCACCGCTACGCCAGCGCCGAGGGACGACGCTTCGATCGCGTCGAGGTGCTCGGCACCGATGTCGATCGCGCGAGTCTCGCGGCGGCCGAGCGAGCGGTATATCTCGAGCCGACGCTCTCGGACACGCCGCAAGAGCTGCGGCAGCTGTACTTCTCGATGCAGTCGCCCTACCGCATCCACTCGGATGTGCGCGCACGCGTGCAGTTCCGAAGGTTCGATCTGCTGCGCGAGCCGTTCCCCGATCCGCAGCATCTGATCTGCTGCCGCAACGTGGTCATATACTTCGATCGCGCGACGCAGGAGGCGCTCTTCCAGAAGTTCGCCGAGGCGCTGCTGCCGGGCGGCTTCCTCGTGCTCGGCCGGGTGGAGACGCTCTTCGGACCCGCGCGCGCACACTTCGCGCCGGTGGACTCGCGCGAACGTCTCTTCCGGCGCCTGTGAAGGAGATCAGCGTGCGCGTCGCGGATGCCGCGGTCGGGCAGGGAGATGTGCTGCTCTCCACGCTCGGACTCGGCTCGTGCATCGCGATCGCGCTGTATGATGCCCGCGCGCACATCGCGGGGCTCGCGCACATTCTGCTCCCGAGCGAGGCGCTCGCGCGCGATCGCGACAATCGTGCGAAGTTCGCCGCGACCGCGGTGCCGCTCCTGCTCGAGCGCATGCGCGCGCTCGGCGCCAAGGATGCGTACATCGTCGCCAAGCTTGCCGGCGGCGCCAGCATGTTCACATCGCTGCTCACGCAGGGCGGCCCTGCGATCGGCGAGCGGAATCTCATCGCGACGCGCATCGCGCTCGCGAGCCATGGCATCCGCGTGCTGGGCGAAGATGTCGGTGGCGGACACGGACGCAGCGTCTTTCTGCACGGCTGCGATGGACGCTTCGAGGTCAAGTCGATGAGGAAGGGCTGTGTCGTCCTCTAGCCGCCTGCCGACGGTCCTCGTCGTCGACGACAGCGCCTTCATGCGGAAGCTCGTCACTGAGCTCATTGAGGGATCGGATGAGTTCCGGGTGATCGGCACCGCGCGACACGGCATCGACGCGCTGCAGAAAGTGCAGGCGCTGCAGCCGGACATCGTCACGCTCGACATCGAGATGCCCGAGCTCGACGGCCTCGGCGCGCTCGAGCGAATCATGCGCGAGGCACCGCGCCCGGTCGTCATGCTCACCGCGGCATCGGGCGCCGGCGACGAGCTCGCGCTACGCGCGCTCGAGCGCGGCGCGGTGGAGTTCGTGCGCAAGCCCTCGGGGCCGATCAGCCTGGATCTCGTCACTATCCGCGACGAGCTGCTCGTCGCGCTGCGCGCGGCGGCGCAGGTGAATCGCGCAAGCGTGCACGACTCCGCCCTTCACCCCACGCGCGCGCTGCCGCGCGCAGACCCGCACGAGGGACCCGCCCGAGTCGTGATCGCGATCGCCGCTTCCACCGGCGGCCCGCGCGCGCTGGCGGAGCTCGTCCCCGCGCTGCCCGCGCAGCTCGATGCTTCGGTGTTGATCGTGCAGCACATGCCTCCCGGCTTCACGAAGACGCTGGCCGAGCGACTCGACTCGCTGAGCGCGCTCACGGTGCGCGAGGCGGCGCACGGCGAGACCATGGCGCCGGGACACGTCTACATCGCACCCGGCGGAATGCACATGCGCGTTCAGCGCGTCGGGCGCGCACGCGTGATCATGCTCGACGACTCGCCACCGGTGTGGGGGGTGCGACCATCGGCCGACCCGCTCTTCCGATCCGTCGCGGAGTCGGCCGGAGCGGCGGCGATCGGTGTGGTGCTCACCGGGATGGGGCGCGACGGCGCGGCCGGGTTGCGCGCGATCCGCGATGCGGGCGGCGCGGGTGTCGCCCAGGACAAGGAGAGCTCGATCATCTTCGGGATGCCGCAGGCGGCGGCCGGAGCGGGGGGCGCCACGATCGTCCTTCCCCTGGCACTGATCGCCGCCGCCCTCGCCGCCATGGTGCGCGCAGGCGCGAATGTGACCGCAGCGCAAGGCGACCGGTCCATGTACGGGGACGGGAGCCGTCCATGATCGCAAAGGCGGGAATACCCGCCGCGATCCTCACCGAGCTGCTCCTCCTGCGGCAGGGCGCCGAATTCTTCGCGCTCGAGCTCACGGCGGCGGTGGAGGCCCTCGAGCTCCCGGCGCTCGCGCCGCTCCCCGACGCACCCGTCTCATTGCTGGGCATGCTGACGGACCGCGGCGCTGCGATTCCGGTGTTTGCCGCGAGCCGCATTCTCGAGGTCGAGGGACGCGGCGCGGGCGACGAAGTGCTCGTGATCGTGCGCGACGGCGATCGGCACGTTGGCCTGGTGGTGGATGAAGTCGAGGATGTGATCATGGCGGATCTGACGACGATGCAGCGACCGATGGATTCGATGCGCGGCGACGGAGTCGTCCGCGGCGTCGTGCACGCCGGCGCGCGACTCGTCGCGGTGCTGAGTGCGCGGGAAATCGTGCGCATCGCCGTGCGTGCTCTGGGGGAGCGCACGTGAGCGCTCCCGTCGCGCCACAGCAGCTCGTCACCTTTCGGCTCGGCGACGAGCAGTTCGCCGTCGACATCTTTGCCGTCGAGCGCGTGCTACGCTACGCGGCGCCCGTGGTGCTGCCCAATCTTCCGGCGTGGATCGACGGCGTCATCGAGCACGGCGGCCGGGTCGTCCCGCTGATCGATCTGCGCACGCGATTCGGCATGCCGCGCTTGTCTCCGCGCCCCGAACATCGCATCCTGGTGCTCGCGGTCGGCGACGATCTGCTCGGCGTCACGGTGGATTCGGTGCACGAGGTGATGTCCGTGTCGCCGGGGGACATCGAGTCGCCGCCGCCGCTCTTCCGCGGGTTGCACGCAGAATATCTGCGGGGCCTCGTGTTCGGTGAGGGTTCGGTCATCATCTTTCTCGACGTGGCGCACGTACTTACCTCCTCCGAGCTCCTCGAGCTGACACCCACGACGGCGTCGCATGGCTGAAACGGACGCCGCGACGTTCCGCGCGCGCTATGCGGCCATCGAGGCGCGTCTCGAGGCTGCGACGGCCGCAACCGAGCGCGATGAGATCAAGGGTGAGATCATCGCGCTCTTCAAGCAGGTCGAACTCGAACTCAGCCAGCTGGGTGTGCTGCGCGAAGACATCAAGAAGCTGGTCGAGAAGTGGAAGCAGGTGCAGCAGAGCTCCGCGCCGTCGATCGCGCCGGAGTTCGGCACCGATCGTCCGGTAATGGTGGCCGACCACATCGGCGCGTCGACCTTCGTGGAGAAGGGGTGGAGCCTCATCTCGCTCGGCGATCATGAGGGCGCGGAGCGGGCCCTCAAGCGCGCGCTCGAGCTGTCGCCGAATGATCCGCAGACCGAGTCGCTGCTCGGATGGGCGCAGATGCTCCAGGAGAAGTACGACGAGGCGTTGCTCAACTTCCAGAAGGTGCTGATGCGGCAGCCGACGAACTCGCTCGCGCGCATCAACCTGGGTTACATCTGCCTCAAGAAGCGCATCTTCGGCGAGGCCATCGAGCATCTGTCGAAGGCGATCCGGCTGGATAACGACCGGAAAGCGACGCTCTACGCGCACTTCTATCTCGGCCTCGTCTACGGCGAGCGCGAGATGTATGAGGATGCGCAGACGTTCTTCCGGAAGACGCTCGCGCTTGGGCCGAACTTGATCGAGGCGTACTACGAGCTCGGCCGCTCGCTCTGGTTCGACGGCAAGCGCGAGGAGGCGAAGCAGGTGTGGCGTGACGGGCTCGCGGCCAACAAGTTCAATCCATGGGGCAAGCGCTGCGGGGAGATGTTGAAGCACGTCGAAGAGGGCGGGGCTCCCGCACGAAACGCCTAGCGCGACTCGCGCTCGCGACACCGCTGCTCCTGCTCGGCGCGAACAGATCACGCGCACAAATGCTCGCGCAGGCAGCGGCACAACTCGCCGACGCCCAACGACTGGATGGCGGGCGCTTCACCATTGTCGCCTTTCCCTCCGATCTTCCGCTTGCGCGCACGCTGCTCGCCGAGGCGCAGCGCAACGACACTTTTCCTGGATTGCCGCGTCCACGCCAACGCGCGCTCATCGCGATCGCGCCCGACGCGCGCCGCTTCCGCGAGTGGACCGGCGCCGGCGCGCCCGACTGGGGCGCCGCGATCGCGATTCCCGACGAGCATCGGATCGTGATGCAGGGAAGTGGCGCGGGCTCGGACGCCGGCGATCCGCGCTCCGTGCTGCGCCACGAGCTCGCGCACCTCGCACTGCACGAGGAGCTCGGCGCGCTTCCGCCGCGATGGTTCGACGAGGGCTACGCGGGCTACGCCGCGGGCGAGTGGTCGCGCGACGAGGTGCTCTCGGCCAACATCGGGCTCGTGTTGCACGGCATCCCCGCGTCGCTGGACTCGCTCGAGGATGGCTTTCACGGCGGCGCCTCGCGCGCGTCCGGCGCGTACGCGCTGGCCTATCGCGCAGTGAACGACATGGCGGCGCTCGACTCGCAACGCGGACTGTCGCTCTTCTTCGAGTACTGGAAGCAGAGTGGCTCGATGGACGTGGCAATGCGCAAGGCCTTCGGTCTTACGCAGAGCACCTTCGAGTCCGACTGGCGGTCGCGCACGATGCGGCGATACGGCGTGCTCGCGGTGCTCGCGAATCTGTCGCTGCTCGCGCTGCTCCTCGCCTTCCTCCTGCTGCCGCTGCTCTGGACGCGTCGCCGGCGCGACGCGCGCCGGATGACGGCGTTGCGAGCCGGCGAAGCGGAGAGCGAGCGGGTGGCGCGCGCGAGCGCTCTCGATGCGCTGCTCTCCGCCGCGCTGACTGCGCCCGCGGAGGCACCTGATCGGTCGGACAGTGATGGCTCTACCTGAGACGACGAAACAGTCCGACTTTCTTGACACCATGTTGCGGTCGCCCTACACTACACGAATGCCCCCTCAGGAATCCAACGTCACTTCCCGCGCGCGTCCTTACCTGTGGTGGGGACTTGCGTTGCTCGCGCTGGCCGCCGGGTACGCGGATCTGATCCGCGGAGGCGAAACGATCGCCCCGATCCTGCTCGTGCTCGGTTATTGCGTGCTGGTGCCAATCGCCATACTGAAGTAAGGTCGTCGCTCCGTGTCGCCACGAATGCGCAGCAGCATCGCGAACGCGTGGCGCGCTCGTTGGCGGCCCTGTTCTGCGTTTGCGGTGGTCCGGGGCGAATAGCTCAGTTGGTTAGAGCGCCTGCCTTACACGCAGGATGTCGGGGGTTCGAGTCCCTCTTCGCCCATCGAGCTCGTGGCGGACCCCGCCGGTCCACGTCGGGTATATCTGTT
>JBDTJH010000231.1:0-5548 GCA_039935955.1 Gemmatimonadaceae bacterium | reverse complement strand
TGCGCGGTCCGGATCGGGAGCCAACGCCGTTGGCCAGCTCGTCGAATGAGGAAGAACAAATCCGATAGCGTTCGGCGACGTACACTTCTTGCACGCTCCCGACCTACCCATTTCCCGGATGACCCATGAGCAACAGCAAGAACAGCCATTCGTCGACGCCCAGCTCCACCCACGGCCCCAAAACGCAGGCCGCGATCGCCGAGCAGGCGCACTCGCACACGAAGGAAGAGCACGACGCTGCGGGCCCGCGCGAGGTGCCGGATGCTGAAGTGAAGGACGCACACGACAAGGAGCTCAAGGGCGAGTTGCACACGGGGAAGCATCGCCTCGTCGAGAATCGCGTTCAGCACGACGATGCGGACAAGGCGAGCGACAAGAATCGCCTCTCCGACGATGCCAAGAAGCACAAGCACGGCAATCCGGGCGGCAAGCTGAATGGCGGCGAGTAGCGTCGGCCCCTGACGGAGGCCCCGCCGCGCGCCCTCTTGCGCGCGCGAGGCAGCGATAGGTAGAATAACTACACGTAACGTGTAGGACTTCTACCTGTCGGCGGGCCGCTGCCCGCAAGGATCGCCCAGGGTGGCACAAGCGTCCAGTCCGTCCAAGAGCGAGCTGTTGAAGGGCACGCTCGACATGCTCATCCTCCAAACGCTCACGCTGCAGCCGCAACACGGCTACGCGATCGCGCAGCACATCGAGAAGCTCTCCGAGGATGCGCTGTCCATCGAGCAGGGCTCGCTCTATCCCGCACTCGAGCGCCTGCAGAAGAAAGGCTGGGTGACGTCGAAGTGGGGCGAATCGCCCACCGGTCGCAAGGCGCGCTACTACACCATCACCGCGTCCGGTCGCAAGCAGCTCGGCAAGGAGATCTCGAGCTTCGAGCGCGCGCTCCTCGCGATCCACCGCGTCATGAAGAACGCCTGACGCACATGTCATTTTTCGACGGCCTCCGGCACAAGCTGCGCGCGCTCACCGGCACGCGTCAGTACGCCCGCGAGCTCGACGAAGAGATGCACTTCCATCTCTCGCTCGACGCAATGCAGCGCGAGCACGCCGCACATGGCGAGCTCTCCGCCGCCGATGCGCGCGACGCCGCCCGCCGCCGCTTCGGCAACGTCACCGCACTCACCGAGGAAACGCGCGCCATGGCCGGCATCTCCTTCCTCGACACGCTCGCGCAGGACGCGCGCTTTGCGCTCCGCACTTTCCGGCGCGCGCCGACCTTCACCGCCGTCGCGGTGCTGACGCTCGCGATCGGCATCGGCGCGAACACCGCGATCTTCAGCGCGGTCAACGCGCTCCTCCTCCGGCCGCTTCCCTTTCCGCACCCCGAGCGGCTGATGACGGTAAGCCTCACCGTACCCGCACGAGGCGAGGAGCTGGCGAACACGGACATGGTCTGGTCCTATCCGAAGTTCACGACGTTCCGTGAGACGCAGAATCTATTTTCCGATGTCGCGCTTTACGCCGAGGATGAGAATACGATCGGGAGCAGCGGCGATATCGAGCGCTTGCGCACCGAGACCGCGGGCGCGCGGTACCTCCCTACACTCAACGTTCGTCCCGCGCTCGGCCGCAACTTCGCCGCAGACGAAGATCTTCATCCTGACGCGCCCCGAGTCGCACTTCTCTCGGACGAGCTGTGGCAGCGCAAATACAACGCGGACCCCAAAGTGCTCGGCAAGACCATCGACGTCGAGGCAAAGCCGTACACGATCGTCGGGGTGCTCCCCCGCGGCTTCCGTGGATTGTCCGGACGCGCCGAGCTGTGGACGAATTTGATGTCGAATTCCGCGGAGGAAATGAACGAAGCGTGGATGCATTCGTTCACACTCGTCGCGCGACTCGCCCCCGGAGTTACGACGGCGCATGCCAGGATGGAGGCGCCGCGGCTTGGTGTCATCGTCGATCACGCGTACCCGAATCGCGAGGTAGGTACGGAGCACTGGGGCGCAGCCGCGAGGGAGCTGGACGCGACGCGAGTCGATCCCGTGGTCCGCAAGTCGCTGCTCGTCCTTCTCGCCGCGGTTGGGCTCGTGCTTCTCATCGCCTGCGCCAACGTCGCTAACCTTTTTCTCGTTCGTGCTTCGGGGCGCCGTCGCGAGATCGCCGTGCGCCTCGCGGTGGGCGCGGGGCGCGCACGTCTCATCCGGCAGCTGCTGACCGAGAGCGTGATGCTCTCGATCATCGGCGGACTCGCTGGAATGACGATCGCCTGGTGGGGAGTACACCTCCTCGCAGCGCTCGATCCGGCGAAGTCGCTGCGCGTGCAGAACCTCGCCGGACTTGGTGCAGTAGGATTCACCGATATTCGTCTCGATGGCGAAGCGCTCGTCTTTGCCGCGGCGCTCGCGATCGTGACGGGCATCGTGTTCGGGCTCGTCCCCGCGCTGCAATCCACTCAGAGCTCGTTAACTGGCGCGCTCAAGGAGGAAGTGGGCGGCGGCGACGGCTCGAAGCGAATTCTCACGAGCCGCAACGTCCTCGCGACGCTGGAGATTGCAGTCGCAGTCATTCTGCTCGCAGGTTCGGGGCTCATGCTGAGAAGCCTCGACAGGCTCCTGCACGTGAATCCGGGCTTCGATGCTTCACACACTCTCACCATGCGCTTCGACACCCCGGAGGGCTACGGGCGGGACTCACTCCCGGGCTTCTACGATGAGGTGCTCCAGCGGACCGCCTCGCTCCCCGGCGCGACGGGGTCGGCGCTCATCGACTGCCCTCCACTCAGCGGAGGGTGCAACGGCACAGCGATGCTCTTTCGCGATCAGCCTGCGCCGGCGCCGGGAACCGAGCCCATCGTCGGCGTGCACTGGATTACGCCTTCATGGATGTCGGTGATGCGCGTTCCACTCGTCCGCGGACGCTTTTTCACCCGCGCTGATCGCGTCGGAGTACAGAAAGTCGTACTCGTTAACGCGTTCGCGGCGCGAAAGTTTTGGCCGGGACAGGATCCGATCGGGAAGCCCGTGAGCGTCGGCCAGGGCGGCTTCTGGAAGGACACCGCATACGTCGTTGGCGTAGTCGGCGACGTGCGCTTCGGCACACTCGATTCCGCCGCAACGGCCGACGTCTACATCTCTTACTTCCAGTCTTCGCATGGACGTATGATGCTGATGCTCCGCTCCGCCGGACAAGCTAGCGCGCTCACTACGCCCGCACGCCGGCTCGTACAGGAGCTACTCCCATCATCGCCCGTATACGAGGTGCGCACGATGCAGGATCGCGTGGCGGATGCGATGCGATACGCACGCTTCAGCACGATGATCCTCGCACTCTTCGGTCTCGTCGCCCTCGCGCTCGCGACGATGGGCACGTACGGCGTCATCTCCTTCGGCGTCGCGCAGCGCACGCGCGAGATCGGCATTCGCGTCGCGCTCGGCGCATCGCGCGACGCCCTCGTGCGGATGATCCTCCAGCGCGGCCTCGCGCTTGCGCTCGTCGGCGGCGTGATCGGACTCGTCGCCGCACTCGCCGCCACGCGCGTCCTCCGCTCGCTGCTCTTCGAGATCGTCCCAACCGACCCGCTCACCTTCTCCGCGATCCTCGCCGTGCTCGTGCTCGCCGTGCTCGTGGCGAGCTGGATCCCGGCTCGTCGTGCGGCCATGATTCAGCCATCGGAGGCCCTTCGGGAGGGCTAGCGCTCTCTGCCTGGTTGCGTCTTCCGCTCTGGTGCCGGCGCGCGTTATGCTTGAGATGGAAGTCGCGAAAGCATTCCCGCCAGCCGCGGAGGGTTCGGACGATGACCAGCGCACACCCTGAGCTCATTACAGTCTCGCGCGAGTTCGGCGCGGGCGGCAGCGATCTCGCCCGCCTGCTGGGCGAGCGACTCAACTGGCCCGTGCTCGACGACGAAGTCGTCTGTCGTTGCGCCAAACGTCTCAATATCGACGAGTCTGCCGTCGCGCGGCTGCGCGAACACTCGCCCACGCTGCTCGCCCGCATCTCCGCCGCGCTGCTCGTCGCGCCGCCAGAGGCTCCGTGGTTCGACACTTCGAGTCTGATGCGCATCGATGCCATCGCCGAGGCGGCGCTCGAGTCGATCACGGAGGCAGCGCAGTCGCTTCCCCTGATCGTCGTTGGCTTCGGAACGCAGTGCATGTTCGCCAGCCGCTCCGATGCGCTGCACGTACGACTCGTCGCGCCGATGGAGTCGCGCGTAGCGCGGCTGCGCGCCCGCTTCGACTGGGACGCGCCCACCGCGGCGATGAAGGCGCGCGAGATGGACGACGTGCGCCGCCGCTACGTCCAGCGCTACTTCCATCGCGATCTCCACGATCCGCTCCTCTACGACGTCCAGATCAACACCGGTAAGACGACGATCGACGAAGCGGTCGGGATGATCGAGCGGCTCGTGCGCGGTGAGCATGCGTCGCTGTTTGCGTCAGCGGGCGAACACGAGCACGGAGCCGGCGCCCTGGCCTCATGACATCACCGATCTCTCGCGGCTTCCACGGCCGCCGTCCGGACGCCGGCACCGCGCTCAAGCTGCCGCCCGGACAGTACGAGACGCACGACTTCCCCGTGCTTTCCGCCGGGCCGACTCCGCACACCCCGCCGGCAAAGTGGGACTTCAGGCTCGCAGGCGCCGATGGCGCCGCGGCGAAGTGGGGTTGGACGGAGTTCGAGGCGCTCCCGCACGAGACGATCACGCGTGACATCCACTGCGTCACCAAGTGGTCGAAGTTCGACACCGTGTGGACCGGCGTCTCCGTCGACACGTTCATCGCCGCGGCCGCAGCAAAGGGAGTGCGTGCGGATGCGTTCATCGTCGCGGTGTGCGACGGCGGCTACACGACGAATCTCCCACTTGCCGATGTGACGGGGGGCAAGGCGTGGCTCGCCTCTGGCTTCGATGGCAAGCCGCTCCCGCCGGAGCACGGCGGTCCGGTGCGACTGCTCGTGCCGCATCTCTACTTCTGGAAGAGTGCAAAGTGGGTGCGCGAGATCCACTTTCACGATCACGACGAGCCCGGCTTCTGGGAAGCGCTCGGCTACCACATGCGCGGCGATCCCTGGAAGGAGCAGCGGTACACAGGCGACGAATGATCCGCGCGACCGCAGATCGTTCGTAGTGGAGTCGGGCTCTCTACCGCGACCCATTGCGTGGCGCGTCGGGACCGTCGCCGAGATCATCGTCGAGACGCCGCGCGTCCACACGCTCATCCTCGACGTCGCCGATTGGCCTGGTCATCGCGCGGGGCAGCACGTCGACGTGCGCCTCACATCCGATGACGGATACCAGACGGAGCGCAGCTACTCGATCGCGTCGCCACCCGAATCGTCTCGGCTCTCGCTCACCGTCGAGCGGCTCGAGGACGGCGAGGTGTCGTCGTATCTCGTGGGCGACCTTCGGATCGGCGATCCGCTCGAGCTGCGCGGGCCGATTGGCGGGCACTTCGCGTGGAGCGTCGGCGATGGCGGGCCGCTGCTGCTCGTCGGCGGCGGGTCGGGGATCGTCCCGCTCATGGCGATGCTACGACACCGCGACATGGCCAGCGAGACGGTACGACGCGCGCTCCCCGCGCGACTGCTCTATTCGTCGCGC
>JBDTJH010000230.1:0-33563 GCA_039935955.1 Gemmatimonadaceae bacterium | reverse complement strand
ACGGCATCGCGTTGCGCCACATCGGCATCCCCTCGACGATCGACGACACGCTGCCGCCCGCGGGTGGGAAGACGATGACATCGTACTTGAGATTGAGGTTCGGTGACTTCGCGACATCCTGCACGCTGATGTAGTCGTAAGGGATGTGGAGGACGTCGAACGCCTGCCGCCACCATCCCTCGGTCTGCGTGCCGGTCCACGTGTGGAGGATCGCGACGCGTGCCGCACGTGCGGGATGGAGCTTGACCTGTGGCTCCGCCGCGAGCGCATACGCGCGCAGGCCGAGCTCCTTCGTGGCCTTGTCGAGATCGTCCTTTGCGACTCTGCGGATGATGAACGATCCGCGATTGAAGCGCACGCCGCCCGCCGTGAACGGCTCCTCGGCCACCTGGAAGTCGCCGGCCTTGAAGCGATAGCGCAGCGTGGCGAGCGCGTTGTCGCCGTTGTGGTTGATCGCGAACACCGCCCCGGCGCCGCTCACGCCTCCAGGCGCGCGCGCGGTGTCCTTCAACATTTCCATCGGCGCGTCGAGCACCTTCGGGTCGGTGACGCGCACGGCGCTCGTCGCGAAGAGTTCGGGGAAGGTCCACCCCGTGTCATCGTACGGCGTCTTCTGCGGATCATTGGGGCTGTAGTACTCGTAGTCGAGCAGCGCGTCGGCGATGCGCGAATACGGCTGATCCATGCGGATGATGTAGCTCCCCGCGGGGAAGACGCGCGATTCGCTCTTCGCATCGATGGCCGGCGCGGCCGGCGCGGCCGCGCTGTCCCCCGCACCGCGACGCACTGCCGCATGGCGCGCCGGCACCTGCACCGTCATCGGCGCCGTCGTGCGCGAGATCTCGACGCGCTGTAGCTGCAGCACGCGCACGAGGTCCGCCTGCGCGCCAAGCCGCGGGTCGTCGGCGCTGAGTACGTACGCGGCCGGACCCTCAGTGTGCGCCTTCAGGATCGAGCGCTTGCTCTTCTGGTAAAAGTTCTGGAGGAAGAGCCGGCGGTTCGTCGCGAAGTAGTTGAGCGAGAGCAGCAGCCCCGTTTGCTCGTAGTTGTTGTTGTTCCGCAGCGACCACATCACGCGCGGCAGCGGCGGATCCTGGCGCCACCACGTGCGCGATGTCTCGCTCGGGCCCAGCGTGCGCTCCATCGTCTCCGGAGTGCCGCCATTGCCGAACGTCTCGTACAGGCGGTTGACGCTGTTGTGCGTCGCCGCAAGGGACTCGAGATAGCCCGGCGACCAGTTGTCGAACTGTCCGTGCGTGTAGACGCCCGGCATCCCGTAGCGCTGCATCTCCTGCACGTTATTCCAGGCGAGCATGTGCCACTCGTTGATGAGCAGCGGATCGTACCACGGGTTGTACGCGCCGTCGCTGTCGGTGTTGTCGTAGAGATACGCCACCGACTCGTGCAGGTCGTGCAACAGCTGCGCCTTCCAGTCGACCAGCGTGTTGAGCACGTTCTGCGACAGCTTGAGCGTCATCGCCATCTGGTCGCGATTGTTGTCGTGCGCGACGTAATGGCCCCAGTAGATCAGATTCGGATACGTCTCCCCCGGGTGGGCGAAGTGCCACTTCACGACGTCGACCTCGCGATCCCGGCCGTCCACCTCGACCACCGGCGTGATGAGCGTGATCACGTGGTCGCGGATGTGGCGAATGTACGGGCTCTCGTCGACGGCAAGACGGTACGCGAGCTCCATCAGCGCCGTGGGCGCGCCGGTCTCGGGCGAGTGAATCGTCCCGGTGATGTAGTAGATCGGAGCCGACGCATCGATGAGCGGCTGCGCCTTCGCGTCATCCATGCCGATGAGCCGCGGGTCCGCGAGCTTCGCGAGGCGATCGTGATTCGCGTCGAGATCCTTGAGCAGCTCCTCCGATGCGACGGCGACCGCGATCATCTCGCGCCCCTCCTCGGAGTGGCCGATCGTATACACGCGTACGCGAGGGCTCGACTTCGCGAGCAACCGCATGTAGTCGTACACCTCTTTCGAATACGGGAGCTTCGTCGGGGCGCCGGCGATGTCGCCGAGAATTGCCTTGGGCGTCGGCACGGTGGCCGACGCCGGCATGTAGTCGATCAGTGGCGAAAGAAAGAACGGCTCGGTTGTATATTCGTGGATTTTCCTGGTGTACTCGGAGTCAATCGCCTGCGATGGCGAGCGTCCGGGCTTGGCGGCGGAGAGGTCTTCGTGCTGCGCGCGCGCGACAGCGGGATGCGCAGCGATGCACACGAGGAGCAGGGAACCACCGAGCAGAGTGCGACGCATGTACACGACCTCCTGCGGGCGCGACGAGTTGTACCGGACGCGGCGAGGAAGATCTCGCGGCGTCAGCAACGATACGCGCTGGTGACTCGATTGTAAGGAGGTGCGAGCGACGGCTACTTGCTGCCGTTCCGCTTTTTCGAGAGCGTCAGCGATGCGGAGAGCCGCTCGCCGGCAGACTCATCGCGCGAGACGGGCGCGTCCATCGCGTGGGAGAGCTCGGCCGCGCCATGGCCGTAATTCGTCTCCACCGCGCGCCGTGCCGCCTCCGGATCACCCGCACGCAGCGCGCGCACGATCGCATCGTGCTCGGCCGCCGCATCCGCGATGCGGTTCGGCAGCAGCAGCGTCGCGTACACGCGGTTGTAGCGCTCGGCCTGCGGCTTGATGACGTCGAGTAGCGCCAGCAATCGCGGACCCGCGGCGGCATGCGTGCAGGCATGATGGAACGCGGCATCGATGTCGCGCAGGCGATCGTGCGATGGCGAGATGAGCGCCCCCTCGCGACGCATGGCTTCGTTGAGCGCGATCAGCTCGACCACGAGCTCCAGGCGCCGATCCGTCGGCAGCTGCGCCGCCGCCGCTGCCGCATGTCCTTCGTGCAGTGCGACAAGGGAGCAGAGCTCATCCGCGTCGCTGTCGACGAGAGGCGCAACGACGGGCCGCGCGTGTCGAAAGCCGTCGGGAGTGACGACGTACCCCTCCTGCTGTAGCCGCTGGATCGCGTCGCGGATCGGCGTTCGACTCACCCGGAACTGCACGGCCAGCTGGTCCTCGATCAGCCGCGTATCCGGCGCGAGGCGCCCCTCGTTGATCGCGTCGCGAAGCGCGCGATACACGCGCATTCCCTCGGCACGTCGCGCAGCTTTGGCACGCGGCGCAACCGAGATCGGACGCGGGGGTGTGCCGAGGGGTTCCGCAATCAATGGCCGTACGCTCATGAGGCGCGAGGGTAGTCGGAGTGTGAGAGTACGAGCATGCCGAGCAGCGGTGCACTCCAGGCGATCATCGAGTGCCCAATGATAGTATTCATGTTCGGGCCCCGACAGGGGACGATTTAGGACACCAGCCATCAACGGAATGATGCGCGATTCTTTCAATTTCTCAGCCGGAAATGATCACAAGCTATCCGCACAATTACATGCACAGCGCGGTAAGGCGCCTGCCGCATGACTAACCCGTCTGATAGAGAGCTACCCATCGAGCCAGGTGCTGTTCCGGTGGCTCCAGGACTCGAGGATGTGATCGAGCGCACTGCCGAGCTCCTCGGCTCCATGCGTGCTCCGCCGGAATATTCAGTGCTCGACCGGCGCACGATCGGCATCAGCGCCGCTGCCGTGGCGGTAGCAATCGGTGCGGCGCTGGCCGCACAGCTGCTCATCCACCTCATCGGTCTCGTGACCAATGCCACCTTCTACGGTCGCCTCTCCGCGGAATTCACGTCGCCGCGCTTCGGCACGCATAATCCGCTGCTCATCTTGGCCATCCCCGTTGGCGGCGCGATCGTCGTCGGTCTGATGGCGCGCTACGGATCGGCAGCGATTCGAGGACACGGAATTCCGGAAGTGATGGAGCGCGTGCTCTACGGTGAGAGTCGCATCCCGGCACGGGTTCTCTTTCTGAAACCCATCTCAGCCGCGATCGCGATCGGCACCGGCGGTCCATTCGGCGCCGAAGGTCCCATCATCGCGACCGGCGGCGCGCTGGGCTCATTGATGGGGCAGGTGGTCCACGTTACGGCTGACGAGCGCAAAACGCTTCTCGCCGCCGGCGCGGCCGCCGGTATGGCGGCGACGTTCGGAAGTCCGGTGAGCGCCGTGCTCCTCGCGATCGAGCTGCTGCTCTTCGAATATCGACCGCGCTCGCTCATTCCCGTCGCCCTCGCGGCAGCCGTTGCAACGGCGATTCGCGCCGCGTTCACCGGCACCGCGCCGATCTTCGCCATCGCGCCGCTGGCGCAGCCGAGCGGAATGGCGCTCGCCGCGTACGCGGTGCTCGGGTTGCTCATCGGCGTCTGCGCGGTCGGCGTCACGAAGTTCTGCTACGGTATCGAGGACTTTTTCGAGAAGGCGGGCGAGCATCTACACATCCACTGGATGTGGTTCCCTGCATTCGGCGCCGTCGTCGTCGGCGTCGTCGGCATCCTCTCTCCGCGCACGCTCGGGGTCGGTTACGAGAACATCACTGATCTCCTCTCGGGCGCGATCGTCGGACGCGCGCTGCTCGTACTCGTGGCGCTCAAGTTCATCTCCTGGGCGGTCTACCTCGGCAGCGGAACGTCGGGCGGCACGCTCGCGCCTCTCTTCACGATCGGCGCGGGACTCGGCGCGTGGATCGGCGAGCAGTGCGCGGCGCTCGCTCCGTGGCTCGGCGTCGACGCGCACGTCGCGGGGCTCGTCGGGATGGCGGCGATCTTCGCAGGCGCGTCGCACGCGCTGCTCACGTCGGTGGTGTTCGCCTTCGAGACCACGCGACAACCACTCGGACTGCTTCCGCTGCTCGCGGGTTGTACCGCTTCCTATCTCGTCGCGCTGCTCCTCAATCGCCACTCGATCATGACGGAGAAGCTGGCGCGGCGCGGCGCGAGTCTGCGTACCGACTATGCCGTCGACTTCCTCGGCCAGGTGCTCGTGCGCGACGTGGCGACGCCCGAGGTGGTGACGCTGCGCGCGAGCGACACGATCGCGCAGGCACGCGCATCGATCTCCGCCACGCCGATGAATGCGACGCACCAGGGCTTCCCGGTGCTGAGCGACAACGGGAGAGTGCTCGGCGTGTTGATGCGGCGGGAGCTGTTCGATCAGGTGCGCGACGGAGCCGCGTCCGTCCTGCAGGCGATCCGGCGGCCGCCCATCGTCGTCTTCGATGACAGCACGCTGCGCGACGCCGCCGACCAGATGGTGAGGGAGGAGGTGGGACGGTTGCCCGTGGTGGAGCGAGCGGCGCCGCACGCGCTGATCGGGATCATCTCGCGCAGCGATCTCCTCTCGGCGCACGGGCCGCGGATCGATGCGGCAAGGCGCGTGCAGGCCGCGCGCAAGCTCGCATCGTGGGGGCGGACAGCCTGAGTCGCGTGGAATGCTCGCTCAGCTCACGCGCTTCGCCGCGAACGCGTGCTCGCGTGTGAGCAGTCGCTCCTTTCGCTCTGTCCCCCACCGGTAGCCGCCCAGCGCGCCGCTTTGGCGCACGACGCGATGGCAGGGGATCACGATCGACACTCGATTGTTCGCGCACGCGCTCGCGACTGCGCGCGCGGCCGACGGTGCCGCGATCGACACGGCCACCTGGGAGTACGAGCGCGTCTCGCCGTACGGGATGCGCTGCAGCGCGCCCCAGACCCGTTGCTGGAACGGCGTGCCCGCGACATCGAGGAGAATCGCGAGCTCAGCCTCCGCGCCCTCGAGGTGCGCGGCGACGTCGGCGAGCCAGCCGCGGAGATCGTCGTTCCCCTTGCCGCCGCGCACACGCGTGCGCGTCGCGCGAGGATACTCTGAATTCAAGGCATTTTCGAGAGTGGGATCGTCGTCGCCGAGCGTGACGGCGCACACACCACGGTCGGTGGCCGCGACGAGCAGTCGCCCGACTGCGGTCGGCGCGGTCATGTAGCGGATCTGCACGCCCGCACCGCCGCGCCGGTACGCGCCGGGCGTCATCCCGAGCTGCATCGCCGCCGCCTCATACGCGCGGCTACTCGCGCCGTACCCCGCATCGAACGTCGCGCGGCTCACCGTCGCGCCGGCGCGCAGATGCGATTTGAGCCGGTCGCCGCGCAACGCTGCCGCGTACTGCCGTGGCGACACGCCGACGACGCGCTTGAACGTGCGCTGGAGATGCGTCGCGCTCATCCCTGCGGCGCGCGCGATGTCGGTGAGCGTGTGCGGCTCATCGAGGTGCGCCTCGACGTACGCGAGCGCCCTCGTGATGACGCGCTCGGCCGCGCTCGCGGAAGCGCGTGGCTCGCAACGCAGACATGCCCGGAAGCCAGCCTGTTCAGCCGCGCCGGGATCGGCGAAGAACGAGACGTTCTTGCGAAGCGCACGTCGCGATGCGCAACTCGGCCTGCAATACACGCCCGTCGTCGCCACGGCGTAGACGAATTCGCCATCCTGCGCGCGATCCCTCGCGACGACGGCGTTCCAGCGCGAGTCCTCTGTTTCGCGCGTCATGCTGCCGCTCCGGTGGTCGCGCGCGCCCGCTTCGGCCGATACGAAGACTCGGGGATGCGCGCGAGGGTCGACTCGTGCACCGCGTCGCCGAGTCCGAAGAACTGCTGAAAGCTCATGATCAGCGGACGCCAGCGCGCCGGATCGATGCGATCGTCGTGACCCGTCATGCGAATCGACTCGCTCACGTGCACGCGCACGATCCGCATCTCGAGCGCCACGAGTCCTCCCCGGCGATCGGAGTCGCGGACGGCGAGCGGGTGCACGGCCTCGAGCACCGCCTCGAGATGCACGGGACACTCGACCACTCGCGGCGGCGCGACGCACTCCGACTCGATCGCCGTGAGCCCCGCGACGTCGAACTTGTCGGCCTCATGTCGATAGCCCATCGCAACCTTGTGTGGCGGTACCGGATCGCTCCCGGTCGTTCGCGCGAGACGATTCACCGCCGCAACCTGATGCACCGACGGCAGGTTGAGCACGCACTCGCCCGTGCGCTGGATATTCGCGGGCGAGTGCGACCGCGCTCCGAAGCCGAGCATGCAGCTGCGGCCAAGCCACCATGCGCTCGACATCGGCGCGAGATTCGCGGTGCCGTCCGGATTGGTCGTACTCACGAGCACTACCGGAGTTCCGAAGTAGAGAATTGCGGGATCGATCGTGACGTGGTCGCTCGGTGTGGTAGACACGGAATTCGATGGCCTGGGTGAATGCCTCGAGCCACGGGCGGCGGCTCGCTGCCTCGCATCGACGAGTCTACCGTGCGCCGAAAACGGCGGCTTCCCAAATCTTGCGTTCGAATTCGACGACTGTGGCGCCTATTGGGCGGCCGACTCGCCCACTTCGAGCGAATCGTAGTCCTTCAGGCGGTAGATCGCCGCCGCGAAGATCCAGCTCGCGACGAATATCCCGATGATGAGATAGCCGATGCTCCCAAAGTTCCGGTTGAGTGCAGCGATCACATCCCAGAACGCACCGCCCGCGTGCAGCCGGTCGCCCAGCAGCCCGAGCGCCTCGATGCCGCCGACCAGCAGCGCGACGATCACCGAGACGAAGGTGATCGTCATGTTGTAGTACAGCTTGCGAATCGGCTTCACGAACGCCCATCCGTAGGCACTCGCCATCATCACGCTGTCGAGCGTATCGACGAGCGACATGCCCACGGTGAACAGCGCAGCGAATACCATAATCGACCAGATCGGCATCCCCTTCGATGCTTCCGCCGCCGAGATCCCGAGCAGTCCGATCTCGGTCGCCGTGTCGAAGCCGAGGCCGAAGAGGAAACCGAGCGGATACATGTGCCAGCTTTCGCGGATCATCCCGAAGAGCGGACGGAAGATGCGCGCGAGCAATCCGCCGCCGCTGAGCAGTACGTCGAGATCCTCCTCCACGTAGCGGCCGCCCGCCCGCACGCGATGAAACGCGCGGTACACGGAGACGAGGATGAAGACGTTGATGATCGCGATGACGAGCAGGAAGAGCGCTGACACCAACGTGCCGACCATGCTCCCGATCGCGTGAAAGGCCGCGAACTGCCGAGTGAGCGCGTTCGCCGTCACCGCGATCGCGACGGACGCGAGCACCACCACGGTCGAATGTCCGAGCGAGAAGAAAAAGCCGACGCCCAGCGGCCGCTTCCCCTCGGCCATCAGCTTGCGCGTGACGTTGTCGATCGCCGCGATGTGATCCGCGTCGATCGCGTGGCGGAGGCCGAGGCCGTACGCAAGGAGCGCCGTGCCGAGCAGCAGCGGGTACGCGTGGAAGGCGCTGAGTGCCCAGGCCCAGATGGCGACGTTCGCCCAAACCAGTGCGATCAGCAGGCGCGCCGCGCGCCCGCGAAGCATCGCGATCATGGACACGGCCGCGCACGCGCCGCGGGCGCGCTACTCACCGCGAGCGCGAAGCTCGCTCCGATCGAGAGTACGAACGCGTATGCGCAGCAAAGCATGGAGTCGCGGAAGAGTGGGGAGACTACTTCGTTTTCGAGCCGCCCTTCTTGCGCTTGCGGCGGTGCCAGACAATCAGGCCAACGATGACGACCACGGCGAGCGCTATGAGGCTGGTCCTTCCTATCACATGCTCGAGCCACGGAAGGTTGTTGCCGAACTCATAGCCGAGGGCGCCGAAGAGCACCGACCAGACGATCGCGCCGAGCGCGTTCCAGAGGAAGAATACCCCAAAGCGCATCTTCGTGACGCCCGCGAGAATGCCTGCGAAGGTGCGGAGAATCGCGATGAATCGGGCGGCGAATACGGCCTTCGGACCGTGTTCGGTAAAGAACGTTCGCGCTCTCGCGATACGCTCTTTCGTGATCCCGATGTGGCGGCCATGGTGCTGGAGAAAGGGGAGCCCGCCCGCGCTCCCGATCCAGTAGCCTCCGCATCCGCCCGCGGTGGCTCCCACGATGGAAGCGAGGATCACCCCGACGATGGAAAGGCGGTGACTCTGCGCGGCGAAGGCGGCGGCAGTGACGAGCGCGGTCTCGCCCGGGAGCGGAAGGCCCACGCCCTCGGCCAGGACGAGGCCCACCACGAGTGCGTAGCCGTATTGGTCGATGAGATGCTTCAGCAAATGACCCATGGCATCGCCGTTCGCAATACTCGCACCTTCGCTCTCGAGTCATATCGGAGGGCACTCGCCCTCGCATCGCCCGTCGGCTCGTTCGATCTTCGATGCGCGAGAGGAGCGACTCGACCGATCCAGTGCGCAACGCGCGAAATTCGCTAGCTGTGGTTGCGGGCGGCGCTGACGCGAATGACGTTTACGTGATGGGAGCGAATGTAGTGTCCGATGTGCACCATGTATCGGCAGCCGTTCTTGATCCAGCCCGCATCGCGGCGCTTGCACGCACCGGGTTGCTTTATGGTGCTCCCGAACCCGGCTTCGATCGCCTCACGCGGCTTACGGCGACTGTGCTCCGTGTGCCGGTCGCACTCGTCTCGATCGTCGACGTGGATCGCCAGGTATTTGTCGGTTGCCTCGGCCTTCCGGAACCGTGGGCGAGTCGGCGCCAGACGCCACTATCACACTCATTTTGCCAGCACGTGGTGGAAACGCGCGCACCGCTGATCATCTCCGATGCGCGAGTCGACCCGCTCGTGCGAGATAATCTGGCGGTTCGGGAGCTCGGCGTGGTGGCATATGCGGGCATTCCTCTCCTCACGCCAGATGGATCCGTGCTCGGAAGTTTCTGCGTCATCGACACAGTCCCCCGAGACTGGACCGAAAAGGAAATCGCGCTTCTGACCAGCCTCGCGGAATCGGCCACCACGGAGATCGCGCTGCGCACTTCCCAACGCGCGGCAGCGGAGAGCGCGGCGCGCCTCGAGGCGGCGATCGATGGTGCCGACCTGGGAGCGTGGAGCTACAACTTTCCGTCGAGCTCGTGGTGGCACTCCACTCGCGCCAATGAAATCTTCGGCGGCGCTGCGACGGAGGCGGTGTTGACGCGCGATGAATGGTTAGGACGCGTGCACGCCGAGGATCGAGAGAGCGTACGGAAGCTCCTCGATAACGGCGGCACAAGCGGCGATCACTTCCTTGCGCAATTCCGGCTTATCGATCTCGCAGGTGAAACGCGATGGATGTCCGCAAATGGGAGAGTGCTCAGAGATTCGATGGGCATCGCCGAGCGCATCGTCGGAACGCTGCAAGACGTGACCAGGCGCGTGGAATTCGAGGCGGAGCGGGAGCACCTGTACCGCGCGGAAAGCCTGGCGCGCGCGGATGCGGAAAGTGCGCGGGCGATTGCGGACGCCGCCAATCGCGCGAAGAGTGATTTTCTCACGATGATGTCGCACGAGCTCCGCACGCCCCTGAACGCCATCGGAGGCTATGCGGAGCTGATCGAGATGGGTATTCGCGGCCCCGTGACGGAGGAGCAGCGCTCCGATCTGGCACGCATTAAGAGGAGCCAGCGGCACCTTCTCGGCCTCATCAACGGCGTGTTGAGCTACGCAAAGGTCGACGCTGGTGCGGTGCACTTCGAACTGGCCGATGTGTCGATGGAGGAGGTGTTGACGACCTGCGAGGCGCTCATCGCACCACAGATGCGGGCGAAAGAGCTCTCGCTCGCGCAAACAATGTTCGATCGAACCATGACCGTTCGTGCGGACCGTGAGAAGACCGAGCAGATCGTGCTCAATCTTCTCAGCAACGCGGTCAAGTTCACCAATGCTGGCGGAGCAATCGAGATCAGCTGCGCGGCTGAGACACCGCAGTCGCTGGTCTCCATCTCGGTGGCAGACACGGGAATCGGTATATCGGCGCAAAAGCTCGATCGCGTGTTCGAGCCGTTCGTGCAACTCGATGCACCACTGACACGCACCCACGAGGGCACCGGGCTCGGGCTCGCGATCAGCCGGGAGCTGGCACGCGGTATGGGCGGCGACATCGCGGTCAGCAGCACGCCGGGGGTGGGAAGTAGATTCACGCTCACGCTACTCCACGGTAGTCGCGCGTAGATCCGGGAAGTGCTGGCGTCGCCGGGTCCCGGCGCGGAGAAGCTGGGCGCATTAGATTCCCGGCAGCCGGGGCAGTGAACGGGCGATGTGCAACGGAGGAGGAGGGCGCAGCCCCGTGTGAAAACCGCACGATTCGCAGAATGTGACTTCGTAAGTCGTTGTGGCACATGGTCGTAAACTCGAAAGCATGACAACCGACAATTCTACCTTGCTCGATGCACGCGCGGTTGACCGGACGCTCCGCCGCATGGCCGAAGAGATCGTCGAGCTGAACGACGGAACCGCCGATCTCATCGTCGTCGGCATTCAGCGCCGCGGCGTTCAGCTCGCGGACCGCATCGTTCGCACGATTCAGGAGCGCGAGCACGTCTCGGTTCCGCGCGGCGCCCTCGACATCACGCTCTACCGCGACGACCTGCAGACCGTTGGCCCGCGCCCCGTCGTCGGCCCTACCGATCTTCCCTGGAATCTCGACGGGAAGCGCGTCGTGATCGTCGACGATGTGCTCTACACGGGACGCACAGTGCGCGCCGCGCTCGACGAGCTCGCGGACTTCGGTCGTCCGTCGCGCGTGTCGCTCGCGGTGCTCGTCGATCGCGGCGGCCGCGAGCTGCCGATCCACGCGGATATAATCGGCAAGAAGCTCTCGATCGATGCGAAGGATCGTGTCGACGTCCTCGTCGAGGAGCTCGACGGTCGCGATGCGGTCGTCGTCGTGCGCGCGGAGCGCTCGTGAGCAGCGCGCTCGGGAAGGACCTGCTCGATCTCGAGTCGCTCACTCCCGAGCAGATCACGCTCGTGCTCGACACCGCGGTGCCGTTCAAGGAGATCAGCGAGCGGGCGATCAAGAAGGTGCCGGCGCTGCGTGGTCAGACGATCGTCAATCTCTTCTTCGAGGCTTCGACGCGCACGCGCATCTCGTTCGAGTTTGCCGAAAAGCGGCTGTCGGCGGACACGGTGTCGGTGGCGTCGTCGGGATCGAGCGTGAGCAAGGGCGAGACGCTCGTCGACACGGCGCGCAATCTCGAGGCGATGCGCATCGACATGGTCGTGATTCGTCATGGCGCATCGGGTGCCGCCGCCTTTCTCGCGGACAGGATCGAAAGCAACGTCATCAACGCGGGCGACGGCACGCACGAGCATCCGACGCAGGGGCTCCTCGATCTCCTCACGCTGCGCGACCACTTCGGGTCGCTCGAGGGGCTGCGCGTGTGCATCGTCGGCGACGTCCTGCACTCGCGCGTCGCACGCTCGAACATCTGGGGGCTGAAGAAGATGGGTGCCGAGGTGGCGGTGTGCGGGCCAAAGTCGCTGCTGCCGCATGCGATCGCGGATTTCGGCGTGACGGTCTTTCCGCGCGTCGAGGAGGCGATCGAATGGGCGCAAGCACTCAACATCCTGCGGCTGCAGCTGGAACGGATGACGAGCGGCTACATCCCGTCGCTCCGCGAATACAATCGCGTCTTCGGTGTCACGCGCGAGCGGCTCGAGCGCGCGAACCACGAGGTGCTCATCATGCACCCGGGCCCGATGAACCGCGGGGTCGAGATCGACTCGGATGTGGCCGATGGGCCGCACAGCGTGATTCTCAATCAGGTGACGAACGGCGTGGCGGTGCGCATGGCCGTGCTCTATCTGCTCGCCGGCGGAAAGCCCGAGCTGGCGGAAGCCGCGAAGGGCGGAGGCGAGCACTGATGCCGAAGTCCACTCGCGATGTGCTACTCGAAGGCGGACACGTGCTCGATCCGGCCACCGGCCGCGACGAAGTCGCCGACGTGCTGCTGCGCGACGGGAAGGTCGAGGCGATCGGCCGCAACCTCGGACACCCGGATGGCGCCGAGCGTCTCAATTGCTCGGGCGCGTTCGTCGCGCCGGGATTCATCGATGTGCACTGTCATCTCCGCGAGCCGGGACGCGAAGATGTCGAGACGATCGCGACCGGCGCGCGCGCGGCGGCGGCCGGCGGCTTCACCGCGATCTGCGCGATGCCGAATACCGAGCCGGTGACGGACAACCAGGCCGCCGTCGGCTTCATCATTCGCCAGGCGAGTCGTGTCTCAGGGGCGCGCGTGCATCCGATCGGCGCGATCTCCGTCGGGCAGAAGGGCGAGTCGCTCGCGGAGTTCGGCGAGATGGTCGCCGCTGGCGCGGTCGCGGTGAGCGACGATGGACGTCCGGTCGTGAGCGCGCACCTGATGCGCACCGCGCTCGAGTACGCACAGACGTTCGGCATTCCCGTGATCGATCACTGCGAGGAGCTCACGCTCGCGCACGGCGGCTCGATGAACGAAGGAATCGTGAGCGCGCGACTCGGGCTCAAGGGGATTCCGTCCGAGGCCGAGGAGATCATGGTGATCCGCGACATTCTCCTCGCGCGTCGCACCGGCGGGCATGTGCATCTGGCGCATATGAGCACGAAGGGAAGTGTCGAGCTCATTCGCTGGGGGAAGGAGCGCGGGATCAACGTGACGGCGGAGGTCACGCCGCATCATCTCACGCTTACGGAGAGCGCGGTCGAGGGCTATCGCACCGCGGCGAAGATGAATCCGCCGCTGCGCACCGCGGAGGACGTCGCCGTGTTGCAGGAAGCGCTGCGCGACGGCACCATCGACCTCGTCGCGACGGATCACGCGCCGCACCACTACGATGCCAAGGACCGCGAGTTCGCCGATGCGCCGTTCGGCATCGTCGGGCTCGAGACCGCGCTCGCACTCGTGGTGACGGAACTCGTCGACAGCGGCATGATCGACTTCAAGACTCTGGTGGATCGCATGTCGACGCGACCCGCGCGCCTCTTCGGACTTCCGGGTGGCACCCTCGCGTCGGGCTCCATCGGCGATGTGACCGTGTTCGATCCAAAGTTTCCATGGCAGGTTGATCCCACCACATTTCTCTCGAAGGGTCGCAACACACCGTATACGGGAAAGGCGCTCCGCGGACGCGCCCGATACACTCTAGTAGGCGGAGTGGTGGTTCATCGCGCAAACGAAGCGCTACCGCGCTAAAGTGAGGTATCGGGCCCGCGAGCAAACGGGGGCCGTTACCGTGTGTCTGAGGTAGCGGTCAAGGTTAAAGGAATGTTACACTTGGCTGGCGCGACCGGTCACCTTGCTGCCGTTGTGTGAAATTCGGCGATGAGGTAACAGGAGCGGCGGCTGCCATTGTGCTGGAACGCATGGAGCGAGGCATGGCGAAGGCGGCAACGCAAACCCAATTCGAGCAGGTCACGGCGCTCTACGAGGAGCGGCAACGCTTCGAGGCGTGGCTGGCCGCGTTGGAGGCGAAGCGCGCGACGACCCCGGTGCACATCTACACGCGCGTGCACGGCGACTACGGCGCGCGGCTACAGCACGTCGTCGAAGAGCTGCGCACACACCGCACGGCGTTGCAGGAGCTCGAGAGCACGCTGATCGGTCGGCTCACGGCGCTCGATAGCGAAGAGGCCACGCATCGCGATGAGGCTGCGGAGGCGGAGCTGCGCGCCACGGTCGGCGAGCTTGCGCCCGAGCACTTCACTGAGGTCACCGAACGCACGAGCGGCGCGATTGCGGGCTTGAGTGAGGAGCGCGCGCACGTGCAGGCCGAGCTGTCGCAGCTGCGCCATCTGCTCGATGTCGGCACCGCGCCGCTCCCCGTGTCGGCCGCGACCGCCGAGTCGCAGCGCGAGGAATCTGCTGCGCCGGCGCCGCCGCACATCCGACTCGTCGACTCCGGCGCCCCGCCGACGGCCCCGAACCCGGATGCGCCTCCCGCACCGACCCCTTCCGATTGGGATCTGTCCTTCGAAAACGCGCTCGACGCCAAGACCGCATCGGTGCCGCCGAGAAACTCCGCGCCGCGTCCGGCGGAGAAGGTGAGTGAGCAGAATCCGTTCGACGATCTCGAGTTTCTCAAGACGATGGTCGATCGCAATACGGGCGAGCACAACATCGTGAATCCGACGCGCCAGCACGCGCCGGAGCCCGCCGCGCCGACACCGCCGGAACCGATGGTGACGATGCCGATGTCTCCGCCGGTGAAGCAGCGTGAATCGAAGCCGGCCCCGGTCGTTGCGAGCGGGCTTCCGCTGATCATGCCCGACGCGCCGGCGCCGCCGCGTGTAGAGCCGCGCTTTCCGCAGGCCGGAAGTCGCGAGAGTGTGCCGTCCTATCTGAAGGAGTCGCCGCCGGAGCAGGTGAAGACGCTCAAGTGCCAGGAGTGCGGCACGCTCAATTACCCGACGGAGTGGTATTGCGAGCGATGCGGCGCGGAGCTCGCGGCCCTGTAGACCGGCGCTCGCCGAAGCTTCCAAAAGCAAAAGGGCCGGGAAAGTATCCCGGCCCTTCGTTCATCTCCGACTCGCGCGATTACGCAGCGACGACCGGCTTGGCGAGGCGGCTCTTCCGACGAGCGGCCGCGTTCTTGTGGATCAGCCCCTTCCGCGCGGCGCGGTCGAGTAGCACCACGGCGAGCGTCTTCACTTCCGGAGTCGCATCTGTCGCGACGGCATTCTTGAGCGCAGTCCGAAGCGCAGAGCGCTGGGCACGGTTGCGAATGGCGGCGGCGCGGGACTTCCGCATGTTCTTTTTCGCGGAGGCGATATTCGGCACAGAACTCTCCAGATGCGTATGAACAGTGGGCTCGATTGGAACCCGAAAAATAGGGTCGCGCGAGCGCTTATGTCAAGGCGCCACACAACTTTGACACGCTTGCACGGCCCCGCTACCTTACGCGCCGACGCCCCTCCGCTCTCTCACTCCGGACCCCGTTGCCGGCGGAGCTTTCGACGTGCCGATCTCGCCGAAGTGCCCGTTGCGCGACGTCATGGTGCATCCCTCGCTCACTTACGCGCAGAGTCTCCGATGAGCACCATGCTCGCGAGCACCATGCTCGCCCCGCTCGACTCCGGCGCCGCGCCCTTCGTCGTCGAGCTCGAGCACTTCTCGGGTCCGCTCGATCTCCTGCTCACGCTGATTCGCGAAGAGCAGGTCGAGATCGCCGACATCCCGATCGCGCGCATCTGCGCGCAGTTTCTCCTCCGCATCCACTCGCTCGGACTCGGCGAGGCCGCCGAGTATCTCGAGATGGCCGCGTCGCTGCTCCGCATCAAGGTGCAGATGCTGCTCCCGCGGCGCGGTGACGACGAAGAGTGGGACGATCCGCGTGCGGAGCTCGTACGCCGGTTGCTCGAGTATCAACAGATGCGCGAGGTCGTCGACATCCTGCAGCATCGCGGCGACGACCGCCGCGACCGATTTTCGCGCGGCTATCTTCCCACACCTGCCGCCGCACCGCTCGCGCCGCTCGTGCTGTCGCTCCCCGAGCTGCTCGCTGCGGTCGATCGCGTCCTTCGCATCTCGCGCGAGCCGCTCATGCACGAGGTCATCTCGCGCGCGCTCGACGTCGACGGCGCGATCGACACCATTCTCTCCGTGCTCGCCCATCGCGGCCATGCGTGGTGGCGCGATGTCGTTGCCGCCGACGCTGCGCCGTGGCAGATCCTTTCAGCGCTGCTCGCACTGCTCGAGCTTGCCCGCCGCAGCGAGCTCCGGCTCGTGCAGCTGCGTCCCTTTGCGAATGTGGAGATCCTGCGTGACGCCGCTAGCGAAGCTGCTTGAGGCCGCGCTCTTCGCGAGCGGACGTCCTCTTCCCGCGATCGAGCTGGCCGCGCTCGATCCCACTGCATCGGCCGACGAGCTCACGGGGGCGCTCACCGAGATGCGCGAGCGGTACGACACCGAAGGGCACGGCATCGAGCTCGTGGAGCTCGGCGGGGGATGGCAGATCCTGACGCGCCCCGAGTACACGGAGACGATCGAGCGCGCGCAGCTTGCGACGCGGCCTGCGCGCCTCTCTGCCGCCGCGCTCGAGACGCTCGCGATCGTCGCCTATCGCCAGCCGATCGGCCGCGCCGAGATCGAGGAGATTCGCGGCGTCGCCGTAGGGGGTATGCTCCGCACGCTGCTCGAGCGCGGACTCATCGACGTAGTCGGCCGCGCTGAGGGATTGGGACGTCCGCTCCTCTATGGCACGACGCCTGTCTTCCTCGAGCAGTTCGCGCTGCGCCACCTCGGCGAGCTCCCTCGCGCCGATGAGCTCGCGGTCGCGCTCCGCGCCCAGCCGCGCGCACTATGACCATCGATTCCACGATGCGCATCCAGCGCGCGCTCGCGCGCGCGGGCGTCGCATCGCGCCGGAAGTCGGAGGATCTCGTCTCGGCCGGACGCGTGACGGTGAATGGAACGCTCGCGCAGCTCGGGCAGGTCGTCGATCCGAATCGCGACAAGATCGCGGTGGATGGTACGATCGTGAAGGCCCCGCGCATCGAGCAGTGGCTCGTGCTCAACAAGCCGCCCGGCGTGCTGACCACGAAGAGCGATCCCGAAGGGCGCGAGACGGTCTTCGATCTGCTCCCGAAGATCCCCGGGCTCACGTACGTCGGCCGCCTCGACTATCTCACCGAGGGCGTGCTGCTGTTCACGACTGACGGCATCGGCGCGAATGCGCTCACCCATCCGAGCGGCGAGATCGAGCGCACGTACCTCGCGACGGTTCGCGGCGATGCGGCCGCCGCCGTGCGCAGTGCGCGACTCGGCGTGCAGCTCGACGATGGCGTCGTGATCCCGAACGACATCAAGGCGACATCGATCGGGCGCGGACACTGGGAGCTCGAGATCACGATTGCCGAGGGAAAGAATCACGAGGTGCGGCGCTTCTGCCAGGCGCTCGACCTCTTCGTCCAGCGGCTCGTGCGCGTGCGCTACGGCCCGGTGAAGCTCGGCTCGCTCCCCAGCGGAGAGTCGCGTCCGCTGTCGAATCGCGAGCACGAGATCATCACCGCGCTCACGGAATCCGCACGCTAGCCATACTTAGATAATGACAACTGGATCCGAGGGAGCGCCCGCGCGCGCGGTTGCATCGGCCGACACACTGATGGTGCAGGCGATCATCGAACAGGTCGCCCGCCGCGTCGTCGGTCAGGACTACATGGTCGAGCGGCTGCTCATTGGCCTGCTCACCGGCGGCCACGTGCTGCTCGAGGGCGTCCCCGGTCTCGCGAAGACGCTCACGGTGAAGACGCTCGCCGAAACGATCGACACGAGCTTCCAGCGTATCCAGTTCACACCGGATCTGCTCCCGGCCGACGTGCTCGGTACGCAGATCTTCGATCAGCAAACCGGCGAGTTCCGCGCGAAGAAGGGACCGATCTTCGCGAACATCATTCTCGCCGACGAGATCAACCGCGCGCCCGCGAAGGTGCAGGCGGCGCTGCTCGAAGCAATGCAGGAAAAGCAGGTGACGATCGGGAGCACGACGTACGTCCTCGACGAGCCGTTCCTCGTGCTCGCGACGCAGAATCCGATCGAGCAGGAAGGGACGTACGCCCTTCCCGAGGCCCAGGTCGACCGCTTCATGTTGAAGCTGCACGTTGGATATCCGACGCGCGCCGAGGAGAAGGAGATCATGCGGCGCATGGCGGGCGGGCAGGCGATCCCGATCGAGCACGCGGCGAGTCCGCAGGCGATTCTCGAGGCGCGCAAGCGCATCACGGAGCTCTACCTCGACGACCGCATCGTCGACTACATCGTCGACATCGTACACGCGACGCGTTCGCCGGCGGACGCCGGGCTCAAAGAGCTCGCGCCACTGATCGAGTACGGCGCGAGCCCGCGAGCGACGATCTTTCTCGCGCAGGCCGCGCGCGCGCACGCGTTTCTGCGCGGGCGCGCCTTCGTCACGCCGGACGATGTAAAGGCGATCGCCCCGGACGTGCTGCGGCACCGCGTGCTCACGACGTACGAGGCGGAAGCGGAAGAAGTCACGAGCGACGCGATCGTGACGCGCGTGCTGGCGGCGATCGAGGCACCCTGATGGGGGCGGTGGTCTCGCCCGAGATGCTGCGGCAGGTGCGGCTGCTCGAGCTGCGCACGCGCGGTCTCGTCAATACGGTGTTCAGCGGCGAGTACCACTCCGTGTTCAAGGGACAGGGAATGGAGTTCGCCGAGGTCCGCGAGTATCAGGCGGGCGATGAGGTGCGGTCGATCGACTGGAATGTGACCGCGCGCATGCGGCACCCCTACGTCAAGCGCTACATCGAGGAACGCGAGTTGACGGTGATGCTCGCCGCCGATCTCTCGGGGTCGCAGCGCTTCGGCACCGTGTCGCGATTCAAGAGCGAGCTCACCACGGAGCTTTCCGCCGTCCTCGCGATGAGTGCGATCCGCAACAACGACCGCGTCGGTACGCTCATGTTCACCGATCGCATCGAGCACGTCGTGCCGCCGCGAAAGGGACGCCGGCACGCGATGCGAGTCATCCGCGATCTGCTGTTGCTCGAGCCCAAGGGGCAGGGCACCGACATCGGTGGTGCGGTCGACTATCTGATGAAGATGCTGCCGAATCGCGCGATCGTGTTTCTGCTCTCCGATTTTGTCGACGCAGGCGCCGAGCGTCCGCTGAAGCTCCTGGCGCAGCGACACGATCTCGTCGCGGTGACGGTCGAGGATCCGCGCGAGCTCTCGCTGCCGGACATCGGCCTCGCGCGCTTCTCCAATCCCGAGACCGGCGCGACGGTCGAGGTGAACACGAGCGATGCACGCGTGCGCGCGGGATACGACGAGGCGCTCCGCATCGAGCGCGCGGCGCGCACGCAGCTCCTGCGCCGGCTGGCGATCGACGAGATCGCGGTGCGCACGGACAGGAGCTACGTCGAGCCGCTGCTCAGATTCTTCCGACGGCGCAGCATCCGGCGGCGGCGATGATCGCGCTCGCGATTGGGGTGCTGGCGCTGCTGCAAGGCGTACCGGAGCCGATTGCGACGACGCAGCTGTCCGCCGTCCAGATGGGCGTCAGCGTGTCGCCCGACACCGTCACCGTCGGCGAGCACTTTCTCGTCCGCGTGCGGGTGCGCGCGCCGAAGGGTGCGGAGATCGGCTTTCCCGTCGGGCCGGACAGCGGCGTCGCCGTCGAGGCCGTCGATCCGCGGCGCGAGCAGGTGAGCTCCGATAGCACGGCGGTCGAGCGCACCGCGACCTACCGGCTCGTCGCCTGGACCACCGGCGCACAGCGCGTCGTGCTCGGCAGCCTGGTCGTCTCGGCGGCGGGGGTCGATCGCCGCTACGACGTTCCTCCAATCGCGCTCGTCGTGAGGAGCGTGCGGCCCACGGATTCGACGGGACGCGTACCGAAGCCCGCGCGCGACGTCATGCTCGCGCCGCCCGTCCTCTGGCCGTGGATCGTCGGCGCACTGCTGCTCGTCGCGATGCTCCTCTGGCTGCTCCGGCGCCGACTGCGGCAGCGGCCGCGCGCGGTGCACGTGGGCACGGGCGCGCTCGCAAACGCGAAGCGCGACTTCGCGCGCATCGAGGAGCTCGCGCTCATCGACGCGGGTGAGCGCGGCCGCTACGTCGCGCTCCATGTCGACGTGCTGCGCGAGTATCTCGCTGCGCGTATCCCCGACGCCTCGCGCTCGCTCACGTCCACGGAGCTGCTCTCCGCGCTGCGCGCCGATGCGCCGGTCCCGCTCCCGCGCCTCGTGCCCGTGCTCGCCGCCGCGGATCTGATCAAGTACGCCGACCGTCCCGTCACCGCGAACAGGGCACGCGAGCTTGCGGGGGAGACGCGCGGCATTGTCGACTCGGTCGAGGAGGCCGTGCTCCATCGGGCGCAGACGGCAAGCAAATCCGGGAAGGCGGCGTAGTGGATCTCATCGACATCCCCGCCATCGACTTCGCGTCGCCCTACGTGCTGCTGCTTCTCCTGCTCATTCCGCTCTGGTGGCTCTGGCGCCGGGGCCGCCGCGCGCCCGCGATCGTCTTCTCGCGCGCCGATGTGCTCGCGCGGGGACGCCGCGGCGGCGCCTTCACGCGCCGACTACTCGGCACCCTCCGCATCCTCCTCCTCGCCGGCCTCATCGTCGCACTCGCTCGCCCGCGCTCGGGCGCGCACACGGAGAACGTCGACAGCGAAGGGATCAACATCGTCATCGCGATCGATCTCTCCAGCTCGATGCTCTCCGAAGACTTCCAGCCGCAGAACCGCCTCGAGGTCGCGAAGGACAAGGTCAAGCAGTTCATCCTCGGCCGACACAGCGATCGCATCGGGCTCGTGGCCTTCGCCGGCGAGGCGCTCACGCAGGTGCCGCTGACCGTCGATTATCCGGTGCTGCTCGCCGCCGTCGACAATCTCCAGGCGGGACAGCTCGAGGACGGTACGGCGATCGGCACCGCGATCGCGACGGCCGCCAATCGGTTGCGCAGCGCTCCGGGGCACTCACGCGTGTTGATTCTGTTGACCGATGGCGAGAACAATCGCGGCGCGATCGATCCGCGCACGGCGGCGCAGGCGGCGGCCGCAGTGGGCGTGAAGATCTACACGATTGGCGCGGGGACGATCGGCATGGCGCCGGTGCCTGTCGGACGCGGGCTCATGGGGATGCGTTACGAGTATCGGCCCGTCGAGATCGATGAGGGTTTGCTCCGCGATGTCGCGACCTCGACGGGCGGTCGATACTTTCGCGCCGTCGATGCGGCCGCGCTGCAGCGCATCTACCAGCAGATCGATCAGCTCGAGCAGGAGCCGGTGCGCGCGCACCAATACGTGCGCTATACGGAGGAGTATCGGTGGCCGCTGGCGGTCGCGTTGATCGCGATCGCGCTCGAGGCGTTACTCAGTGTGTGGCGGGGGCCGCTCCCGTGATTCCGTATCTCGACGTGCCGTGGGCGCTGTGGGCGGCGCCGGCGCTGGCGCTCGTCGTCGCGCTGCTCGTGCTCTGGTCGTACCGCCGCCGCTCGCGGCGCCTGCGCAAGCTCGCCTCCACGGAGCTGCTCGCGCGCCTCGTTCCGCCCACGGCCACCCGGGCGCCGTACGTGCGCGCGCTGTTTCAGTTCGGCGCCGTGCTTTGCGCGGGCTTCGCCTTCGCGGGCCCTCGCTGGGGCACCGAACAGACGCTGGAGCGCGGGAGCGGCGTCGACATGGTGCTCGCGCTCGACGCGTCGCTGTCCATGCTCGCGACCGATGCACGTCCGAATCGTCTTGAACGTATGAAGGAGGAAGCGCGGCGGCTGCTCGCGCTCTCCACCGGAGACCGCGTCGGGCTGATCGCGTTCGCAGGTCGCAGCTACATCCTCACCCCGCTCACCGTCGATCGCGGAGCGCTCGAGCTCTTCCTCGATAATCTCGATCCATCGGTGGTTGGTCAGGCAGGAAGCTCGCTGTCGCGCGCGATCCGTCAGGGCACCGATCTTCTCGTCGCGACGCAGACGACGAGCGATCGCGCGCTGATCATCATGAGCGACGGCGAGGCGTTCGAGAGCGCGGAAGAGATCACGGCTGCCGCGGCACACGCGGCAGAGGCGGGGGTAACGGTGATCGCAGTGGGATTCGGCACTGAGAAAGGCTCGACGATTCCCGTGCGCACGGCGCAGGGCACCCAGGCGAAGCGTGATGAGAATGGCCAGATCGTGACGACGCGTTACAATCCGGAGCTGCTCAAGGATGCGGTCACCGCCGCGCACGGCGTCTTCATCGATGCCGCTGCGACGGACAAGGCCGTGCGCATCCGCGGCGCGCTCTCGCTGCTGCGTCGACAGGCGCGCGCGACGGAGAGCGAGACGTCGCGCCGGGCGCGCTTCCAGCTCTTTCTCATCCCCGCGATCCTGCTCGTGCTCCTCGACAGCGTGTTGAGCACCCGTCGCGGCCGCAGCCGCAAGGCGCCCGCCGCCGCGACCGCAACGGCGCTCGCGCTCTGCCTGCTCATTATCCCCGCGCAGCTGCACGCCGAAACGGGCGACGACGCCGACGTGCTATACAAGTCCGCGCACTATCCCGAAGCCGCCGCCGCGTATCAGCGCGAGATCCAGGAGCACGCCGACTCGCCGCGCCTCGAGTACAACCTCGGCACATCGCTGATGCAGGCCGGCCAGCTCGACGAGGCGATCGCCGCCCTCGAGCGCGCCGCCACAACCGCCAGCTCCGAAGATCTTCGCTACAGCGCGCTCTACAATCTCGGACTCGCCTATCTGCGCCAGGCGCGCGACGCGAAGTCGAGCGAGGCGTCCGGCGCCTACGCATCGTCCGCCGAGGCATACAAGCGCGCGCTCCAGCTCCGCCCGGGCGAGATCGCGGCGAAGTGGAACTACGAGCTCGCGTCGCAGGAGAAGTCCAAGTCCTCCGGCGGCGGCGCCAACCAGCAGCAGAACGAGAAGCAGCAGAAGCAGGAGCAGCAGAAGCAGCAGAGCAGCGCCCTCGACAAGCGACAGGCCGAGCAGCTGCTGAGCAGCGCGCAGCGCGAGGAGCGCGACGTGCAGGCGAAGAAGCAGCGCGAGAATCAGCCCGAGCGCCCTCCGTCGGGGAAGGACTGGTGATCGTCGCACTCGTGGCGATCCTCGCGCAACTGCACGCGCCGCAGCGTGCGGCGCAACGCGCGGCGGAGCAGCGCGCGCAGGAGACCATCGCGCGCGACGCACCCGCGATCGTGTCGCGCGCGGTGCTCGACACCAGCGCGCTGGTGAACTTCCGCGTGCTCGTGCAGCCCGAGACCGTCTATGTCGGCCAGCAGGCGAACTACCAGCTCGGCGTCTTCCTCGACGAGACTGTTCGCGACCGCATGCGCAGCATGGAGGCGCTCGCGCCAGAGATGCGCTCGATGATGGCGTACGAGCCGCCCGCACCGCTCGCGGGCTTTCCTCTGCGCAACGCGTCAGGCCATCGGTACGAGGCGCACGTCTATCAGCGGCCGATCTTCCCGCTCAGCGCTGGACGCGTCGCGATCCCGCCCGCGCGGCTGCTCTACGCGATGCCGCTGTCGTACTCGTTCTTCAGTCGTGAGGAAAGCTTCGAGCTCCGCAGCGACAGCGCCGTCGTGCTCGCGCTTGACCCGCCGCAGGCCGGACGGCCCGCCGATTGGGCCGGTGCCGTCGGCGAGCTGCATCTGAGCGCCGCCGTCGACAGCGCGGCCGCGCGCGTCGGTGACGCAATGCGCCTCGTCGTGCGCGTCAGCGGGCAGGGGAACGTCAAGCTCTTTCCGCGCCCCGCGCTCTCGCTCACCTGGGCGACGTCGACGGCCGAGGGCGAGCGCGTGATGATGTCCACGGACTCGATGCACATCGGCGGCACCAAGGAATTCGACTGGGTAATCACGCCACGCGTGCCCGGACGTGTGGAGCTACCGGCGCTCCGATACCCGTACTTCGATCCGTACGCGAGGCAGTACGAGGTCGCCGAGAGTCAGCCGGTCGCCATCTACATCGCCGCGGGAAATCTCGCCTCGGCGGACACGAGCACCGCGAGCACCGCGCCGCGCTGGATGCTGCGCCCCGAGTTTCGTGGTCCGCTCACGCCGCCGCTCTATCGCTCGCAGACGCTCCTCTTCACGCTTCTCGCGCTCCCCATTCCTGTGCTCGTGTTCGCGGGCACGCGCCGTCCTCGGAAGCGCGAGCGCACCGTCTCGCCGGCCGCCACCCTGCGCACACTCGCGCGCACCGATACCACCGCGCGCGAGGCACGGACCGTCCGTCGCACCTTCCTCAGCGCCGCGGCCGATCGTCTCGGCGCTTCGGCGACCGTGCTCGCCGAGCCCGCCACGATCAAACAGCTCGCGCTCCGCGCCGGCGTGACGCTCGCGACGGCGGAGCGCGCGCAGGCGTTCATGGCCGAGCTGAACGTCGCGTCGTTCGACGTCGCCGGCGCGTGGAGCAGCGACGGCATACAGCGCGCGTACGATCTCTATCGCGCGATCGATCGCGAGGCGCGCTCGCGCCGCGCGCCGCGCGCGCCGGCCACCATCGCGACGATGCTGCTCGTGCTCGCGATCGCAGGTGCCGCGAGCGCGGCCGACGGCGCGCAAGCGCTCTTCGCGCGCGGCTACGATGCCTACGCGCACGGCCAGTACGCGGCCGCTGCGAACGACTTCGCCGATCTCGCCGCGCACGAGCCGCGCGCGCCTGACGCGTGGGCCAACATGGGCACCGCCGCCTTCTCCGCCGGCGACACCGCGCGCGCGATGGTCGGCTGGCAGCGCGCGCTGCGCCTCGAGCCGCTCGCCGCGGACGTGCGCGATCGCCTCGACCTCATCTCGCCCACCGCGCCGTCGTCGCCGGGCTTCGTTCCCGCGATGCCTCCGCTTCCGCTCGCGCTGGTTGCCGCGGCGCTCTGGCTTGCCGCGTGGCTCTCACTCGCGTGGCAGGCCCGCACGCGTGGCGCGGCGGCACCGCCGCTCCGCATCGCGACCCCCGCACTCGCGATGTGCGCCGCGCTGTTCTTCGCCGGCGCCACCGTGGCGCTCGACCGCCGGATCAACGCCACCGATCTCGCCGTCATCGCGAAGGACGCGCCGCTGCACGTCCTCCCCGCGCTCGCCTCCGACCGCGGCGCCACGCTGCGCACCGGCGACGTCGCCCGCATCCTCGAAGCTGAGGGCGCCTGGGCCCGCGTGTCGGCCGACGGCGGTCGCCAGGGATGGATGGACGCGTCCGCCCTCGCCTCCATCCCGCACGACTGACGCCGCTCCGCCGCTCCCGATAACTTTGCGGGATGTCCCGGATCGCAGTGCTCGCGCGCACCATCGTCGATCAGATCGCCGCCGGTGAAGTAGTCGAGCGGCCCGCATCGGTCGTGAAGGAGCTCGTCGAAAACTCGCTCGACGCGGGCGCGACGACCATCGACATCGTCGTCGACGACGGTGGTCGCGTCCGCATCCGCGTCGCCGACGACGGCACCGGCATGGAGCGCGCGGACGCCGTCCTGGCACTCGCGCGTCACGCGACCTCGAAGATCCACGTTGCCGATGATCTCGTCGGCGTCGGCTCCTTCGGCTTTCGCGGCGAGGCGCTTCCGGCCATCGCCTCGGTCTCCGAGCTCGAAGTCGAGACCGCCTCCGCCGATGGCGCCGGCACCACCCTCCGCGTGCTCGGTGGCGAGATGGGCGAGGTGCGCGACGCGGCGCGTCGGCGCGGCACCACGATCACCGTCTCGCGCCTCTTCTTCAACGCGCCGTCGCGGCAGCCATTCCTTCGCTCCGCGCGCTCCGAATGGCGCGGCATCAGCGAGGTCGTGACCGCGCTCGCGCTCACACGGCGCGACGTCCGCCTCTCCGTCGTGCACGACGGGAAGCAGGTCGTCTCGCTGCCGCCCGCGAGCTCGCTGCAGAGTCGCCTCGCGGGGCTCTGGGGCGCGCCATTCGCCGAGCGACTCGTGCCCGTCGACGATGTGCAGGGTGCGATCCACGTGTCCGGGCTCATCGAGCGCCCCGCCGATGTCGGCACCGCGGGACGACGGCTCTTTCTCACCGTGAACGGCCGCGCGGTCCGCGATCACGGCATCGTGCGCGCGGCGGAGCAGGCATACCGCTCGACGATTCCGGCAGGCGCCCGCCCCACGCTCTGTCTCGATGTCGTCGTCCCCGCCGATCTCGTCGATGTGAACGTGCATCCGATGAAGGCAGAAGTGCGCTTTCGCGATCGATGGGTCGTCGAGCGTGCGGTCGAGCACGCGGTGCGCCACGCGCTCGGCGGCACCGCGAGCGCGGCCAACGTCGGTACGAGCCGGTGGGCGTATCCTACGGCGTTCGCGGCGCCGGCGCCGGTGGACGTCGAGATCCTCTCGCCTCCCGCGCCCGTCGAGGAGGGGCTCCTCGCGCCGCAGTCGACCGACTTCGTCACCGCCGCAGATACCTCGTTCGTAGCCCCGACGCCCGAGGTCCCGCCGCTCGTGCAGCTCGCGCGCATGTACATCATGTTCGAGGGCGAGGGCGGCGTGGTGCTCATCGATCAGCATTCGGCGCACGAGCGGGTCCTGTATGAGCGCTTCATGCGGACGCTCGAGCAGGGCGGGACGCCATCGCAGCGGCTGCTCTTTCCGATCACGCTTCATCTCGGTCCTGCGGAAGGCGAGGCGTTCGAGCAGCATCAGGAGCTCTTCGCCAAGCTCGGCTTCGAGATCGAGGGATTCGGCGGACATACGCTGATCGTGAGCAGCGTCCCGATGCCACACCCGCGCTTCGATGCGCCGCGCTGCCTGCGCGAGACCCTCGATGCGCTCAGCGGCGATCGCGATGCCGGTGTCGCCACACGCCACGAGCGACTCGCGGCGACGCTCGCGTGCAAGGCTGCGATCAAGGCGGGAGAGATTCTCTCGCCCGGCGAGATGCGCGCGCTCTTCATCGCGCTCGCGGCGACGACACTCCCCGCGCACGATGTGCACGGGCGAAGCACGATCGTGCAACTTCCCTGGCCAGAGATCGAGCGACGGTTTGGACGAGCCTGAGCCGCTGCGCATCATCTGCGGGCCGACGGGCGCCGGAAAGTCCGCGCTCGCATTCGTGCTCGCGCGTGCGCATCCCGCGACGATCATCAGCGCGGACTCGCGCCAGATCTACCGCGGCTTCGACATCGGTACCGCGAAGCCGACGAAGCGCGAGCAGAAGCTGCTGCCCCATCGCGGCATCGATGTCGTCGAGCCCGCCGAGCGCTACTCGGCTGCGCGGTGGGCGGAGGGCGCGCGACAGTGGATCGCCGAGTCTGCGGAGGCGGGCCGCACGCCGCTCGTCGTCGGCGGCGCCGGGCTGTATCTCCGCGCGCTCACCGATCCGCTCTTCGATGAGCCGCCGCTCGATCCGGCGCGCCGGGATGCACTCGAGGCCGAGCTTGCCGCGATGAGCGTCGCCGAGCTGAAACGATGGTGTGAGCAGCTCGATCCGGCGCGTGCACATCTCGGCCGCACGCAGCTGCTGCGCGCGATCACCGTCGCGCTGCTCTCCGGCGCACCGATCTCCGCGTGGCATGCGCATGAGCCCCGCGCGGCAGGGGTGGCGGCGAGGTATCTTGTGGTGGATCCCGGCACCGCACTGTCGGCGAAGCTCGACGAACGGCTCGCCTCGATGCTCGAGGCGGGGTGGGAGCGGGAGGTCGTGCGGCTCATGCGCACGGTGCCCGAGGATGCACCGGCATGGAACGGCACAGGCTACAAGTGGCTTCGCGCGGCGGTGTGCAAGGAAGTCTCACGAGAGGATGCGGTGTCCAAGGTGCGCATCGACACGCGCCAGTACGCGAAGCGACAGCGCACATGGTTCAGGCACCAGCTGCTCGCGGCGCGCGTGACGAGGATCAACCCGGGCGCCCCGGATGCGCTCGAGCAGGCGACGCGCTGGTGGAATGCGACCGATGACGGAGGAGTGCTGGCGTGAAGATCGGCATCACCTGCTATCCCACGTACGGCGGCTCGGGCGCCGTCGCGACGGAGCTAGGCATCGCGCTGGCCGCTCGTGGCCACGAAGTCCACTTCATCACGTATCAGATGCCGTTCCGGCTGCGTGGCTTCACCCCGGGGATCTTCTATCACGAGGTGGATGTCGTCCGCTATCCGCTGTTCGAATATCCGCCCTACGACCTGGCACTCGCCGTTCGCATCCACGAGGTGGTGCGCGACCACAACCTCGAGCTCGTACACGCGCACTACGCAATCCCGCACGCGACGAGCGCGTGGATCGCGCGCGAGATGCTCGAGGATTCGGGAAGCTCGGTGCAGATCATCACGACGCTGCATGGCACCGACATCACGCTGATCGGGCAGGATCCATCGTTCCGCACGATCACGAAGTTCTCGATCGAGCGCTCTAACGGCCTCACCGCCGTCTCGGAATATCTCCGGCGCGAGACCATCTCGACTTTCGGCTGCAATCAGTGCAAGGTGGAGGTAATTCACAACTTTGTCGACCCGGACATTTACAAGCGCTCGCGCTACAAGCCGGTGCTTCGCGAGCAGACTGGCGAGGGGAAGCGCATCATCCTCCACGTCTCGAACTTCCGTCCGATCAAGCGCGTGCGTGACGTCGTCCGCATTTTCGCGGGCATCGAGCGTGAAATACCGAGTGTGCTCTTCATGGTCGGTGATGGCCCCGATCGCACGGAGGCCGAGGAGGAAGCGAGGCTGCTCGGCGTCGAGCGCTCGGTGTTCTTCCTCGGCAAGCTGGATTCCGTCGCGCCGCTGCTCGCGAGCGCAGAGCTCTTTCTGCTGCCGAGCACGAACGAGTCGTTCGGCTTGAGCGCGCTCGAGGCGCTCGCGTGCGGCGTCCCCGTCGTCGCGTCGAATGCGGGCGGGCTCCCCGAGGTGATTCGCGAGGGCGTCACCGGCGCGCTTCGCGCGGTGGGCGATGTCGAAGGCATGGCGGCCGCGGGGATCGCGATCCTCCGCGATCAGGACACATGGCAAGCGATGAGTGATGCGGCGGCGGCGGATGCGCACTCGCGCTTCGCGCTCGACAACATCGTCGCCGAGTACGAGAGCTTCTATGCGCGCACGCTCGCCGCGCGAGGTTAGTGCGGCGCTCCGCCTCGCGCGGTGGCCGAATGCGCTCATCGCCGCGGCGGGAGTCGTGGTCGGCGCATGGTTCACGATGTGGATCGGGCGGGGAAGCACGATCGACGTTGGGCTCGCCGCACTCGCAGCGCTGTGTCTGACCGCGACCGCGAACGCGTGGAACGATATTGCGGATCTCGACATCGATCGGGTCGCGCATCCGAGCCGCCCGCTCGTTACGGGGGAGCTGTCGATCTCGGCCGCCGATCGGCTCGCCATGGCCGCAGCGACGCTCGCCGTCATCTGCGCATCTGCTGTGAGCGTGGCGCTCGGCGCGTGCACCGTCGGCGTGCTGCTGCTCATGCGCCTCTATAGCCCGTGGCTCAAACGCGAGGGATTTGCCGGGAATCTCCTCGTGGCGGTGCTCGCGTCGCTGCCATTTCTGTACGGCGCCTACGCCGCCGGCCCACAGTGGGAGCGCGCAGTTCCGCTCGTGCTCATCGCGATCCCGCTGCATCTGGCGCGCGAGCTCGCCAAGGATCTCGACGACCGCGACGCCGATCGTGGAGCGCGACGCACGCTTCCGCTGGTCGCCGGTGCTCCGGTCGCGCGCATCGCGATCGGGGTGTCGCTCATCGTTGCTGGAGTAATCTTCGCGCGCATGCTCGTGCCGATGGTGCGCGATCCGCACATGCTGGTCGTCGCCCTGCTCCCGGCCGCGCTGGTGCTGGCGTTCGCGGCCGCTCGCGCGTTTCGCGGCGTTTCCGGCAGCCCCGCATTCTTCAAGCTCGGCATGGTGTGCGCCATGGCCGCGCTCCTCATCGCGCGCGCATGACCTCTCCTCTCACACACTCGCAATGACCGTCTTTCAGGCGCTGGTGCTGGGCATCCTGCAGGGGCTCGCCGAATTTCTCCCTATCTCGAGCTCCGCGCATCTCACCCTCGCGCCGTGGGCATTTGGCTGGCCCGAGCCCGGTCTCGCAGTGGACGTCGCGCTGCATGTCGGAACGTTGGTCGCGGTGCTCGTCTATTTTCGCGAGGAATGGGTCAAGCTCATCATGGCGGCGATTGAGATCGTGCGCACGCAGCGCATCCAGACCGCGGAGCAGCGGCGTGTAGTCTATCTCATAGTCGCGACCATCCCTGGCGGGATCGCAGGGTTGCTGCTCAACGATTACGCGGAGTCGACCTTTCGCTCACCGGCACTCATCGCGAGCGCGCTCGCAGTGATGGGCGTGGTGCTCTGGTTCGTCGACCGCATCCGGCCGGCGACGCGACCGATCGATTCGCTCCGCTGGTCGGATGCGATCCTGATCGGGCTCGCGCAGGCGTGCGCGCTCCTGCCCGGCGTCTCGCGCTCCGGCGCGACGATCACGGCAGGGCGCTCGCTTGCCCTCGATCGCGAGAGCGCGGCGACGTTCAGCTTCCTCATGAGCATGCCGATCATCGCCGCCGCCGCGGTTTTCAAGGTGCCGCATCTGCTTCGCGAGGGTGGCGCATCGACGCCGCTGCTCGTGGGCGTGCTCGCGTCGGCGATCAGCGGGTGGCTCGCGATCGCGATCCTGATGCGCTACGTGCGCTCGCACAGCTACGGCGTGTTCGCGGTGTACCGCGTGGTGCTCGGACTCGCGGTGCTCGTCCTCTTCTACATGCGCGCGCGTGGTTGACGTCGCGAGAGCGCAGAGCTATTCCGGTGCGGATGCCGCGACGATCGCCGCGCGCAGCGGCGTGCCGCGCGTCGCGCTATACGACGAGGTGACCTCGACGCTCGACATCGCCCACCCGCTCGGCCGCGATGGTGCGCCTGAGGGCACGTTGATCCTGGCCGAGCGACAGATGGCGGGGCGGGGCCGAAGCGGACGCGTGTGGGCGTCGGAGGAGGGTGCGGGAATCTGGATGACGCTCATCGAGCGTCCGCGCGATGATGCCGCGCTCGAGGTACTCTCGCTCCGAGTCGGACTCGCGGCGGCGCGTGCACTCGAAGCGTTCACGGAGGGCGAGCTGCGCGTGAAGTGGCCCAATGATCTCATGCTCGATGATGGAAAGCTCGGCGGGATCCTGATCGAGAGCCGGTGGCGCGAGGAGCGGGTGGACTGGGTCGCCATCGGCGTCGGGATCAACTGTCGCGTGCCATTCGATATCCCGCACGCGCGCGCCCTGCGCGAGGGAGTGAGTCGCATCGATGCACTCGCGGAGCTCGTCCCCGCGATTCGCGCGGCCGCCTCGCGCACCGGCCCGCTCGGCGACGCCGAGCTGCACGACTTCGAGCGTCGCGACTGGGCGCGCGGCAGGCGATGCTCGGCGCCCGTGGCGGGGGTCGTGCGCGGCATCGATGCGCGGGGCGGGCTGCTCGTGCGCACGGGCGAGGGTGAGGTGTCCGCACGCAGCGGATCGCTCGTACTCGAGGAGGAGCTGTGATTCTCGTATTCGACATCGGCAACACGGAGACGACCGTCGGCGTTTTCGACGGCGACGCGTTGCACTCGCACTGGCGGCTTACGACGTCCGTCGAGCGCACGCCGGACGAGCTGGGATTGCTGCTGCACGATCTGCTGCGCGCGGCGCAGCTCGAGCGGTCGCAGGTTACCGGCGCTGCGATCGGCTCCGTGGTGCCAGCGGTCACAGCGCCGCTCGTCGAGGCGTGCGACCGCTGGCTCGGCGTCAAGGCGCGCGTGATCGATGCGCGCGCCGGACTCCCGATCGTCCTCCAGGTCGACGAGCCGCTCACGGTCGGCGCGGATCGCATCCTGAACACGCTCGCGGCGAGCCGCCTCTACGCCGTCGATACCGTCGTCGTCGACCTCGGCACAGCGACCACCTACGATTGCATCACCGCAGAGGGTGTCTTCTTCGGTGGGATCATCGCACCGGGGCTCCGCACGTCGGCAGACACGCTCATTCGGCGCACGTCGAAGCTTCCGGCGACGGAGCTCGTGGCGCCCCCTCGCGCGATCGGGACGCGCACAGAGGAGTGCATTCGCGCGGGCGTGCTCTTCGGCGCGGCAGACGCGATCGATGGACTCGTGCGTCGGATCAAGGCCGAGTGGCCGAACGGGCGCGTGCCGAAGATCGTGGCGACGGGCGGGCTCGCGCCCCTCGTGACATCGATCTGCAAGGAGATCGATCTCGTCGAGCCGTATCTCACGCTGTACGGGTTGCAGATCGCCTTCGCGTTTCTCGAGCAGCACGCCACGGCGTGAGCGGACGCCTCCGCGCACTCGGCTATCGACTGCTGCCGGGCGACGGATTCAGCTACGTGCTGCACATGCGTCCGCGCGAGTGGCCGATCATGATCGCGCACACCACGCTCGGCTTCGCGCTCGCGCAGGGGATCACGAACACGGTGCACGGCGTGCGCGTCGGCTCGCTCGCGATCGGACTCGCGGTGTGGGTGGTGCTCCTCAACGGTGGCACCCTCGCGATCAACAGCGCGCACGATCGCGACGAGGGCGACATCGGCTATCTCGATGCGCCTCCGCCATCGCCGAAGCACCTCGCGCTGTTCGGTTTCCTGCTCATGGCCGCGGGGCAGGCGATCGCGCTCGCGCTCCCGGGCGCGTTCGCGATCGCCTACGCGATCTGCTTCGCGATGTCGCTGCTCTATAGCGTACCGCCCGTGCGACTCAAGGCGGTCGCCGGCGCCGATTGGGTCATCAACATGATCGGCTTCGGCACGTTGACGCCGTACGCGGGGTGGGCGCTCACGCTCCTGCCGCTCACGCGCTCGGGCGTCTGGGCGCTCGCCGGTTTCGCGCCGCTCTTCGCGGCGCTCTATCCACTGACGCAGCTCTACCAGCTCGATGAGGATCGCGCGCGAGGCGATCGGACGCTCGCGCTGGTGCTCGGTGTGCGCGCGAGTCTCCTCGTCTCGATCATCGCCACGGCGGCGGCGTTTCTCTGCTTCGCGCGCGCGCTGCTCGTGTCGTCGATCGCGGTGGGAAGGGAAGCTGCGGACTTCGCGATTCTCGCCGTCGCCTTCGCGGCATGGATGGCGGTGTTGATTCCCTGGGTCGTCCGCGCGCCACACCTGGCGCCGACTGCCCACAAGCGAGGGATGTACGCCGCACTGCTGGCGTGGGCGATCACCGACGTCGCGGTGCTCCTGACGGCAGGTCAATTGGGCTAGCGAGTCGCTGCCAATCTCGCAGCGCGCCGTACTGTCGCCTGCCAACGCGGCACGTAACAGGCTCGTAACGTATTCATTTTGGCCGACTTAGCTCGGAACGCTTAATGCCTTCCGAGAGGTTGACTCGCGACCTCCGCGCGTCTAGCTTTGAAGTGTTAGCACTCTCACTCGTTGAGTGCCAACCGCTTTCGTTCCACAGAAAGTCTGAACCCATATCGTAGGAGAAACGCGACTCATGGCTACTAAGAGCGCGGCAGCGCTGAAGGTCAGTCCGCTCG
>JBDTJH010000229.1:0-6146 GCA_039935955.1 Gemmatimonadaceae bacterium | reverse complement strand
GGAGAACGGGCAACCGTTTCGTGAGTTCGAATCTCACCCTGTCCGTGACGACGGCGCTCGGCTCGCGTGGGGTCTGGACGACCTGCGAGGAGTCGGGCGCCGAAGTGTGTATAGCGTTGGAAGTATTCCAACTGCAAGGGACGGGTGGCCGAGTGGTTTAAGGCGCACGCCTGGAAAGTGTGTGTACGTTCATAGCGTACCGTGGGTTCGAATCCCACCCCGTCCGTAATAACTGTTGGTCATGCTTCATGTTACGCGTTTAGGTCTCGAAGCCGTGCACTACGCCGGCTTTGCATTAGGCGAACTCGCTAGGCGAACTCGTACGGTTTCCGCGGCTGATTGGCCGTCGTTTCTCGACGCAAGCGCGCGCCGCATGCTAACTGGATCGGGCGTCTGATAGCACGTCAGCACGGTCGCAGACGACTTCCATCCGCCGAGATCGCAGACATCCCGGAGCGGCGCGTTCCGGAGTTCGCTCGCGAACTTGCGACGAAGCGAATGCCAGCCCCATCGATCATCATGCGCGAGCCCCGCGCGACCCTCGGCTTCTCGCCACCACTTCGCGAACGTGTGACGCGACCGAGGCCCAGCAAGCACGCGGCCCGGCGTCCGCCGCTGTTCAGGAAACACCCATGTGTTGCCGATCGTACCGTCTTGATCGCGCGCCGTCGCCAGCGCCTCGAGTGCAACACCAGTAAGGGGCGTCGAATGCGCCGCGCCCTCCTTGTCTGTCTCACCACGCCAGCGAACATCACTCGCGTCCCATAGAATGTCTGACCACCAGAGCTGCCGGATGGAACTGAGCCGGTGGCCGGTCTCGTTCGCCAGCACGAGCGCCAGCCCAAACTCCGGATGGACCTCGCCGGCGACCGCGAGCATCGCCTGATACCGTTCCTCCGGCATGCGAGGCCGTCGTGGGCTTGACTCCGACGGGATCGGATATCCCGCACAGGGATTCCGCTCAAGTAAGGCCCCGCCGTTCCCATCGCCGGCCATCGTCGCCCAGCGAAGCACCGCTCGCAACATCGTCAGGTCGTACCCGATCTGTCGATTGCTGATAGCCTTGCGTCCCGTTCTTCCTTTCGGCCCCGCTGGCGCGAGCCGACCACTCTTTCGTTCGGCGATGAACCGATTCCAATCGCGGAGCCCCAACGTGAGTGGGTCGCGATCCGCGCCGAACGCCTCAAGCATCAACCGCATCGTCGTGCGGTCGTGCTGCTGCTTGCCACGTCCTTTCGTTGGCGTGACCTCCTTCGCGTAGATGTCAAACAGCCCTTGCAGCGTGAGTCGCTCACCCGTCGCTGCGTTCTCTGCACGCAGTTGTGCCGACAATGCCTCCGCCGCCGCTTTTCCCAGCTCCCGATCATTATGACCAAGCGACACGCGCTTGATCCGCGGCTTCATGCCGCGCGCGACGGGTTCGTAGACCTCCAAGTAGATGCGGTTCGTCGGTAGATACTCGAACGCACGTACCCGATTCCTGCCTCGCTCTCCAACGGAATAGCTCCACGGCCGTTGCCGGCCAGTGGTCTTGCGCCTCGCACGCGTCATCCTCTCTCCTGTCGAACGGTGGAGAGCGCACGCGCGATCTGTCCTGGCGTGCGGCCAATGTGCGGCGCGCGCGAAGCCGACCGCAAGTAGCCGGGCTTCTCCGGAAGGTCCGCACGTCGGATCTTCGGAGCGGTGGCCGTGCCTACGTTCCGGATGTCGCCGGCGTGCACCTTTCGAGACAGGTGACGCGCGGAGTAGCCGCTCTCGAGCGCCGCCTGTTGGAGGTTCAACACGTCCGATTGCTCGCTCCGAAGCGCGTGCTCCACTTCGTCCGCGGCGCGATCCCACATCGTGGCCTCCGATTCGTGGCAGCCCCAGGCGCGCAGTTGCACCGCGCGGCTGCGCCACTCGCCGGCGAGCGATGCGAGCGAGGGAGCACGCGCTTGATCTGTCACGTCGCGAACCCGCCGCGATCCTCGTAGCGCGCGACCGCTGCCTCCTCCTCGTCGCCCGTGAGGATCACTGGTTCGTCCTCGATGGCATCCGCATCGAAATACGGGGCAATTTCCGCGAGTGTTTGAGCGCGCGCGATGCTCGCACCGCGCGCGACGCGACGATTCCGGTGGGATCTACGGGGCCCCGCGTGTGGAATGCGTCCTGCGTGAGCCTCGCACGCCAGATGATCAACCGAGTAACGGGACCATTCGGATGCTTCATTCGCAGCATCTTCGGTGAGACGTGTTTAACTCGGCCGGCAGATCGTTGCAGAGCATCGCGCTCGACAAGCGCGTGCTGCCGGCGCTGCTCGTCCTCGCGGGCGAGCCACCGTTCTCGAAGAGCGGTGAGCGTGTGCGGAGTCGCATTCATCGTGTAGCGCGATGCTCCCTGCTCGCTAGCGGTCGCGCTCCTCGCGACCGAGCACGATGTCCCGCACTGCCTCGTGCGCCTTGAAGACGATCGCCGTTTGTGGCGCAGTGAGGGCGCGTCGGAGCTGCCCCAGCTCGGCGGGCTCCAGGCGATGAGCGGCGCGGCCGATCATCCGCTGCAACAGGTCGGGGCCCGGGGCGTGATCGAGCGAGTCGCGGAGCCCGCGCCGTCGCTCGTCGACGGTCGCGACCGCGCGGCTCACATGCGCCTCGGCGAGCTCGGTCGAGGTGACAAGCCGTGCGTCGACGGCCTCACGCGCCCGCTCGGCCAGCGGAAGCAAGGCCAGACGGGAAACCTGCGCCGGTGTCGTGTGCGCCAGGAGCGCGCCGAGCCGCTCGGGCGACTCAGCCAGCGTGCGGATCGCCTCATCCGGGCCGGCATGACCGAGCGCGAGTTCAAACGCGCGGCTCGCGGCCTCGGGGTCGCGATAGGCGCGCGCGAGGGCGTCGCTGAAGCGCTGCTCGACCCCACGTACGTAGTCGATGACAAGCTTCACCGATTCTGCTTCGTGGCTGGCCAAGGAGTTCCACTCAGTCGCCGCGCCTCGAGCGGCGAGGCGCGCTTTGGAGTCATCGTGAACAGTGAGCAGCCCGGCGACTCGCGTTTTCGCCTCGGTGTTGAGGACCCCGAACCGGTCGGGCTCCGTTCGAAGCATCGTCTCGACTCGTACCGCGCCGAGCGTGGCCGCGATCGCTCGAATCTGCGCGCGCGCCGTCTCGGGCTCGCGATAGACGTGGGCGAGCTGGCGGTCGAATGCCTCAGTCGCGCGTGGGATCACCACGAGCGTGTGCTCGAAGCTCTGGCGCCGCGTCCGGAGTAGCGCGAGATCCTGATCGGCGTGGGACTTCGCACGTGCCAGAGCAGCGACGTACTCGTACTCAGTCGCGGCGGAAGCGACTGCGGCAGCGGCGGGGCTCAACTGCTCCTGCGCGCGAATCGGTATTGCGGTCAGTTGTCCCCGATCGGGGTAAGGGGTGCCGAATCGCGCTTCGAGCCGGCGGAGCGAGAGATCGCGCCCGACGCGCGAGGCTTTCGCTTGGTGTTCGCCATCCGTGATGACAAGGCCTTGGCCTTTGCCTTCGACGCGGAGGCCGTGCGCGGTGAGCCGGATCGTAAGCTCGTCCCACGAACGCGCGGCGCGGAATTCGGGTAGGCGCGCGCGCACGCGATGCACGAAGGCGGGATCATCGCTCCTCTCGGCTTCTCGCAGCTCGCCCGGAGTTAGCGTTGCACGGACTGAGACGTCGTACACGTCCAGCTGATGAAGTCGACCGGGCACGACGCGGAGAGCGAAGGCGCGCTCTGCCTCGCGCAGGGCGCGCTCGATTGTGGGTCGGTCCCGCCATCGCTCCCAGGCAAGGCCGGTCTCGGGGTGCACGCGGTTGACCATGACGTGCACGTGTGCGTGTTCGCGGTCCTTGTGTGCGACCATCATCGCTTGATGTGCGGCGAGCCCGAGGTCGCTGAGCACATGGTCCGCTACGGCCTGCATCTGGTCCGGCGTCACTTTATCCTCGCGGTCGAAGCTGATCGTCAAGTGGTAGACCGGAACCTGGACCAACGCGCTCTGCCGCGCGGTCGCTTGCATGAGCGGAGCGGCCAGCTCAGGGTCATCCGTGCCGAGGTTGCGGCCTGCCGTCCAGGCGACGCGATCGGTCTCGGTACCCGATCGACCGAAGACGAGATAGGTGGCCAGGGGACCAAAGCGCCTGCCGCTCGACGTGTTGGCGATCACAAGGGCGACGCTCAGCGTGCCGCGGCCTCCACACGGCCGCGATCGACGAGAGATCGCAACGCTGCACGGTGCGCCTCCAGCGCGACCGCGAGTTGCTCGGATACTGTGGCCGTGTCGTCCCTTTGCGAGAGCACAAGAAGTCTCGTGAGACTGCTTGCAATGCGAGCCAACTCGCGGAGCAGGGCATCGCGGTCCGCGTGGTGCCAGGTCTTCGGGACGGCGCCGAGCGCGGTTTCGCGGATAAAACGTGCGGGCGTCCGACCGCACGCGTAGGCGCGCGCGGTGATCCGTGCGAGTTCGTCGGGAGCAAAGCGAATCAGCTTCGCGGCGGTGCGGCAGGCAGGCATGTACGCGGAACAGGGATCGAGAGAAGGAGAACGGCGATGTCGCGCTTCTCGAAGTACTTCGTCGTCCGCTCTGCCGTTCTATGATCCCCTTGAGTGCCCGCCAGGGCGCGAATGAGGCAAGCCGAGGAGCAGATATCTGGTGCCGCGCGCACCGCGCGTGCACCGATATCGCGCCTCTTGCTTGCACAATTGAACAGCCGCCCTGTGCGCATGGGCAGCGTGGCCGCAAGTCTGCGGCAATACGCGAACCGGCGCGCGTGATGAATCCGGCGCGGAGCGAGTGGACGGCTTAGCGCTTCTTGGCGAACGTCGACGCGAGCTTGCGATTGCCTAACCCTATCTTGGACGCCTGCGTCGCAAGCACGACGCGCTGAATCACGTACGCGACTTCCGTGGGGTAAGGCGGCTCGAGCCGATGCGGCCGTGGCGCGTCACCGAGCGGAAGAGCGGCCCTCGCTGATTCCGGCCGGCGTCACCCAGTCCTTGAGCGCGCACGGGACACCGTTCCGGATGCACGCCCGTTGAGAAGTCCTTGTGAAGTCTTTCTCGATCACCGCACCCTGCGGATCGGACGACGTCGCGAGGGAGTGCACGACGGCGTCCAGATGCTCGGCGACGTGGTCGTGTGGGGTAGTCGAGCGCAACGCGCTCCGACCGGAGAGTCCATCCCAAGGCGCCGCCTCCCCGCTTCGATGGAGTCAGCTCCCGAACTAATGTTCTAAATGGAGATCAACCGTGTGGTCTGTGATAGTGAAGAAAAACTGGTCCTGACGATGGGGATTCTCAGGACAGATGCAGAGTTCAAAAGTGTCACCTGCATCCAGTCGGATGTTGAATTCTCCTGTAGCGTGATCGAAAGCGCGGTGAAGCGACATGCACACGTATTGCCGCGATGTACCTGCCGATTTTCCAGAGGAGGTGATAGGCGGGAACACCCTGTCAAACCTCGTGGAATTCGTGTGGATCTGCTGTGGAGTTGCATTGTGTGTTTCGTAATTTGTCCGCACATTATCTCATGATTCGCAGCACAGTATTTCGGAATTAGTGACAAGATGTTGCATATCTTAATAAGAACGGGCCAGCTTGCGCCCGCCCGTTCTTCGTGCCACCTGCTAATTGTCGTCGCTTCCCAGTTCCCGGGGGGGCCCGGAGAGTTGGGAGTGTCTGACGCTTGGGTCACATCGCGTCGAGACGGACAAGTGAGGCCCGCGTGGGATCGTATCGGTACTCGGTGATGCTCCCGTCCCGGATGCGCTCGATGGCTTCGTCGATCACGAACAGCGGCACCCGGAACCACTCGCGCGGAGCCACCGGATTGCCGAATCTATCCGTGATGGTAATGTCCAGCCGCCCGGGCGCAAAGAACCGATGCAGCAGATTCTCCAGCTTGGTCCGGTCGATGTGGTACAGCTGATATGTAGTGACGACCTCGACATCTGCCAGAAGGAACGTCCCATCGAACTTCGCGTTCGCAATGCGTCGCTGCACATCACCGCTTGTCACACCGATCTTGTGGATCAGCTCTCGGTTCGCAGCAATAGCCGGCAGCTCGGACTTGCTGCGTAGTACGTAGACCGTGCCACTGGCCAACTCGCCTTCCTGGGCCTCTGCTGCGAAGAGGGGTCCAGCATCCGGCTCCGTCACCC
>JBDTJH010000228.1:0-31646 GCA_039935955.1 Gemmatimonadaceae bacterium | reverse complement strand
CCTTGATGACGGCGCGCGACTTCATCGTGCCGAAGGTGATGATCTGTCCGACCGACTCGCGCCCGTACTTCTGGCGGACGTACTCGATCACCTCGCCGCGCCGCTCGAAGCAGAAGTCGACGTCGATGTCGGGCATCGAGACGCGCTCCGGATTCAGGAAGCGCTCGAAGAGGAGATCGAATTTGAGCGGACAGACATCGGTGATGCGGAGCGAGTAGGCGACCAGCGATCCGGCGGCCGAGCCTCGGCCCGGGCCAACGGGGATGCCGAGATCGCGCGCGGCCTTGATGAAGTCGTAGGTGATGAGGAAGTAGCCCGCGTAGCCCGTCTTCGTGATGACGCTCAGCTCGAAGTCGAGGCGCGCACGGACTTCGGCCGGAAGCGGATCGCCGTAGCGCATCCGCGCGCCTTCTTCGGAGAGGCGCACGAGGAGCTCGTTTTCGGTTCCGACTCCGCTGGGGAGCGGGAAGGACGGAACGTGGTACGTCTTCGAGAACGGGACGGAGATCTCGTCGGCGATCTTGAGCGTGTTCTCGAGGACGTCCGGGCGGCCCGGGAAGCGCGACGCGATCTCGGGGGCGCTCTTGAAATAGAGCCCGTTGTCGTAGCGCATTCGGTCGTGATCGGCGCGGTCCTTCCCGAGGCCGATGCAGAGGAGCACGTCATGCGCGTCGTGGTCGGTATCGCGGAGGAAGTGCGCGTCGTTCGTCGCGATGACGGGGATGCCGGTGGTGGCGGAGAGGTCGAGGACGAGGGCGTTGAGCTTCGACTGGAGACCGCCGGAGTCGTGCGCCTGGACCTCGAGATAATAGCGATCCGGGAAGGCGTTCGCGTACCAGGAGGCGACGCCGGCTGCTTCCTCGAGCCGCCCTTCGAGGAGATGCGTGGCGACCTCGCCGGCGATGCAGGCGGAGGAGACGATCAGCCCTTCGGAGTATTTGGCGAGTAGCTCTCGGTCGACGCGAGGCTTGGTGTAGAAGCCCTCCGTGTAGGCGAGTGACGAAAGCTTTACGAGGTTTCGATAGCCGACCGCGTCCTTCGCGAGTAATACGAGGTGATAGTAAGGCTTTCCGCCGTTGCGCGGGCGTGAGCGCTCTCGTCGATCACCGGGGGCGACATACGCCTCCATGCCGATGATGGGCTTGATTCCCGCTTTTTTCGCCTTCTCCTGAAAGTCCCAGGCGCCGTGGAGATTGCCGTGGTCGGTGATCGCGAGTGCAGGCTGCTCGAGCTCCTGCGCACGGCTGATCAGATCGCCGATGCGGTTGGCCCCGTCGAGCAGCGAATACTCGGAATGACAGTGGAGATGGACGAATGACATCAGGCGCCGGAAGGGGCTTTACGATGCGTCCGCGCGGTATGGATCACGCTGGACGACGGCTCTCGCGGACGGGCGGCGGAGGGTGGAACGATGGCTGACACACTGGCTGGCGGCCAGCGCACCTTTGCATCGAATAATATGCTGCCGGCCCATCCTTGCCTATCGGTTCGGCGGCGCCGCTTCCACAATTCGGCTGGAACCATACGGACATTCAAGGATAACATCCGTTTCCGATTTGCCCGCGGGGAGACACGCGCTCCGGGGCCTCTCCCTTCGTCAAAGCCCATGCGCAAACTCCTGCCCACGCTTGTGCTCGGAAGCGGCCTGCTGGTCTATCTCGCGGCCTGCTCGGATTCCTCCGGTCCGATAACGCCCAGCGGGACCTGCAGCGGTTCGACCTTCACGCTCGCGTCGCTCCAGGGGCGCACGGTGGCGGCGGCGGACCTCCCCTGCCTCACCGTCGCTCCCGACGGCGGCACCTATTTGATCGTTCCGCAGTTCGCGACGGCGGACGCTCCGGTCGCGGTCGTGAACTTCAAGCTTGCGGCGGGAACGGCGACGTCGGCATCGACGGCCAACTTCGTCTCAGCGTCGAAGCGTCCGCCGGTGGCGCGCGCTGCGGACCTCGGGCAGCTACAGCGCACTTTCGACGGGATTCTGCGTCGGCGCGAGCAGTCGCTGTCGGCCGCGGCGCGCGCGAGCGGGGCGGCGCGCGGACCGCTCGCGAGTCGCGTACTCGCTACCGTCACACCGCCCACAGTCGGCAGCTCGACGACCTTCAAGGTGCGCAACTCGCTAACGGGTAGCGGCACGTCGCTCGATACCGCGGTGCTCAAGTACTCCGGAACGCACCTCCTCATCTACGTCTCGAAGAACGCGCCGGGCCCCGGAAACGGCGTCAACGGCTTCAGCGATGCGCAGATCAGCGCGTTCGGCAACACCTTTGATCTCGACCTCTACAGTATCGACGTCGCGACCTTCGGCGCGCCCACGGACATCGACAACAATGGGCGCGTGATCGTGCTGCTCTCCCCGCTCATCAACAAGCTCACCGACCGCACGGTCTGCACGACGCAGGGCTACATCGCGGGCTTCTTCGATGCGACCGATCTGCTCCCCGTCCAGTTTCCCGCGGCGTCCAACGGTGAAGAGATCTTCTACGCGCTCGTTCCCGATCCTTCGGCGACGTTCAGCTGCGAGCACTCCATCGCCGCGGTCGAGCAACTCACCCCGGCGACGTTCATCCACGAGTTCCAGCACATGATCTCCTTCGGCCAGCACTCGATCATCCGTGGCGGCAACGAGGAGGATCCGTGGCTCAATGAAGGCTTGAGCCACATCGCCGAAGAGCTCGGCTCGCGCTATTACGAAAACCGATTCCCGGCGCCGACGGGTCGCACCGATCCCGGTCAGGCCTTCCCCGATTCGTCGCAAGGCTTCATCACGGGCGACCTGTACAACTCGTATCACTTTCTGCTGAGCACTCTAAGCCCCGATACCAGTGATAAGCCGTCGGTGAGCAATTGGGGGAATGGCGACGGCACGCTCGTGCAGCGCGGCGGTGTGTGGCTTTTCCTGCGCTGGCTCGGCGATCAGCAGGACAGCCTCGTCTACGGGCGGCTCGATCAGACGTCGAACACGGGACTTGCCAATATCCAGGCGGCATCGGGGACGGCGTTTGCCACGCTGTTCGGGGAGTTCGCGCTCGCGCTCTATACCGACAGTCTGCCGGGAATTCCGCGCTCCTCGATTCCCGCCGCGTATCGCTTCACCTCGAGGAATCTGCGCGCGCTTTACGCAAAGCAGAACCAGCGGAATCCGGGCCAGTTTCAATTTGCGTTCCCGCTCGATGCGCTCTCGCTGAGCCCTGGGTCATCCGATATCGAGGGCATGTTTCCGGGAATGGCGGACTACTTCCTCCTGACGGCGCCGACGAGCGGCGCGAATACGGTGTTGACCTTCGGGCCGACCACCGGCACGTCATTCAACTCATCGCTCGGCGCACAGGTAAGTGTCTTCCGCTGCCCCAGCTCGGCCGCTTGCCCGCTCTCGGTGCACTAGAGGGTCGCGCCCGCCGCACGTGAACGTCGCGCGCATCGCGCGGAGGACGGCGGGAGCATTGGCTCTCGTCGTCCTTGCCTTTTTTGCCCTCGTGCCCACGGGGCGCTACCTCGTGCGCGCGGGGTGGGCCGAGGCGGGGATTCTGCGTCGCGCGCGCCCGATCGACGCGATCGTGAAGGACCCGTCGACGCCCGCCGCAACGCGGCAGAAGCTCGCGCTCGTTCTCGCGGCGCGCGCGTTCGCCGCGGACTCGGTGAAGCTCGCTGCGAAGGAGAGCTTTACGACGTATAGCCACATCGATCGCGACACGCTCGTCGTCGTGCTCTCGGCCGCCTACCGCGACCGGCTGCGCTACAAGACGTGGTGGTTCCCGATCGTCGGGAGCGTCCCGTACAAGGGCTACTTCGACGTGAGCGACGCGAAGCACGCGGCGGCGCAGCTTTCGCGCGATGGCTTCGATGCATATCTGCGGCCCGCGAGCGCGTTCAGCACCCTCGGGTATCTCAACGATCCGCTGTTGTCGACGACGCTCGAAGAGGACAGCGTCTCGCTCGTGAACACGGTGATCCATGAGTTGACGCACAACACCTTCTACGCGTCAGGGCAGGCGGTGTTCAACGAGTCGTTCGCGAACTTCGTTGGTGCGCACGGCTCCGAGTGGTTTTACGTGACGCATGGCGACAGCGCTTCGGTGCGCCTCGCGCAGGAAGACTGGACGCGGCAGAAGACGCTCGGGCGTTTCTGGAGTGCGGTGTACAACAGCGTCGACTCTGCCTTTACCGCGCATCCGGCGAGCAAGGCGGAGCGTCTCGCGGCACGGGAGATCGTGTTCGCGGGCGCGCGCGCGAAGTTCGCGAGCGAGATCGAACCGACGCTTCCGGGCTACGACGCGAGGAAGCCGATCGCGCTCCACCTCGACAACGCGGCGCTGATGTCGCGGCGCATGTATCGCACGGGGCTCGACGACTTCGACGCGGTCTACGAGCGGGAGGGGAAGCGGCTGCCGGCGGCGGTCATGCGCATCATCGAGATCGCGAAGAAAGATCCGAAGGATCCGTACGCCGCGGTGCGCGCGTACGTTGGATCAGGGAGCGCCGAAGCGCCCGCGAAGTAGCGCGCGCAGGTCGAGCGGCACGCCGGGCGGCGTCTCGGGCGCGAGCGCGGGCTCCGGCGCGGGATACGCGGCCATGCGGCGCATGCGGTCGCGCACGCCGACATCGATGAAGCGCGACAGCTGGTCGATCGTGTAGTCGCTTCCCCAGCGCGCGCCGTAGCTGTTGAGCGGATAGAGTACGGCGAGATGGTGGCGCGCGCGTGTCATCGCGACGTACATGAGCCTGCGCTCTTCTTCCATCTCCTCATCGCTCCGCAGCGCGCGCGACGACGGAAACCAGCCATCGACGGCCCAGATGACGAAGACTGCATCCCACTCGCGCCCCTTCGCGCTGTGCGCGGTGCTGAGGATGAGCGCATCGTCGTCCGTGCTGCTCCCGCTCGCGAGATCCTGTGTGGCGGAGGGCGGCTCGAGGGCGAGCTCCGAGAGGAAGGCCGCGCGCGACGGAAATTTGCCCGCGATGATCTCGAGCTGGTCGAGATCGGCGAGGCGTGGCTCGACGCGGTCGTAGCGCTCGCGGAGGATCGCGTCGTACATGCGCCGGAGCGCGGCGATCTCCGTTGGCACTGCGCGGTCGACGTTGCCGTCGCGGAGCGCGGCGAAGAGCTGCATGAGCGCGGTGTAAGCCTCCCGCGCCCGAGGCGGCGGCGTGAGCTCGGCGAGCGCGGTCGGATCCCAACGGCGCGCCTGCAGCAGGTCGATTGCCGTACGAGCGGTCGCGTCGCCGATGCCGGGGAGGAGCAGGAGCACGCGGAACCAGCTCACCTCGTCCCGCGGATTTTCGAGGATGCGAAGAAAGGCAAGGACGTCCTTCACGTGCGCCGCCTCGAGGAACTTGAGGCCGCCCCACTTCTCGAACGGGATCTTGCGGTTGGTGAGCTCGATCTCCAGATCGGCCGACATGTACCCCGCGCGGAAGAGCACCGCCATCTCGCGCAGCGGCGTCCCCTGCTCGTGCAGCTCGAGGATCCGGTCGACGACCCAGCTCGTCTGCTCGTGCTCATCCTTCGCGGCGACGAGCGCGGGCGCTTCGCCGCCCGTGCGCTGCGTGAAGAGATTCTTCGTGAAGCGCTGGCGCGCGCGAGAGATCACCGTGTTGGTGACGTCGAGGATCGGCTGCGTCGAGCGATAGTTGTGCTCGAGCGCGACGACCGTCGTCCCCTCGAACTGCTTCGGGAAGTCGAGCATGTTGCGCACGTTGGCGCCGCGGAAGGCGTAGATGCTCTGCGCATCGTCGCCGACCACCGTGATGTTTCTGTGCGTCGCGGCCATCGCGCGGAGGATGCGCGCCTGGAGCGCGTTGGTGTCCTGATACTCGTCGACGAGCACATGATCGTAGAGCGAAGCGATGCGCGCACCGAGCTCGGGCGAGCCCTCGAGCATCGCCACCCAAAAGAGGAGCAGATCGTCGTAGTCGACGAGATTGCGCTCTTCCTTTCGCGTGGTGTAGCCGGCGAAAACCTTCTTGATGTCAGTGGCGAGCTCGCTGAACTGAGGAAGATCCTCGCGGAGGATGTCTTCGACTGAGATTTCCGTGTTCACGTGCCGCGAGTAGACGTGATGGAGCGTCTCCTTCTTCGGAAAGCGCGATTTGCGCTGCCCGAAGCCGAGTGCCGCTCGCGACATTCCCATCAGATCTTCGGCGTCACCCTGATCGAGAATCGTGAAGTCCTTCGAGAGCCCTGCCGCAGGCCCGTATGCGCGTAACAACCGATGCGCCGTGGCGTGGAAGGTGCCGCCGTGCACGCGCGCGCTCGAGCCGCCCGCGAGTCGCGCCACGCGGCCGAGCATCTCCTGCGCGGCGCGGCGCGTGAAGGTGAGGAGGAGGATGCGGTGCGGCGGCACGCCGCGTCCAAGCAGATGCGCCACCCGGTAGACGAGCGCGCGCGTCTTGCCGGTGCCCGCGCCAGCCACGACGAGCAACGGCCCGTCGCCAAAGGTCGCGGCCGCGTGCTGCTGCGGATTCAGCTCCGCCGCGAAGTCGATCGCGTCAGGCATCCGATGCGTCGAAGACAATGCTCAGGCACGTCGGTCCGCCCTCGGCCTTCTGCAGCTCGGAGAGATCGACGGGGACGACGGTGAAGCCGCGCGCCTCGAGCTTCGCGCGCGTGCGCGGGAAACTCGCCGCCATCACGAGATGATCGCCGATCGCGAGCACGCTACCGCCCCACGGCTCGGCCTCGTCGACGAGGAGCACCTCGACATCGCGGAAAATGTTCGTCGCGGCCCATTCGGGATTCGCGAGGAGGATGCCGCGCCCCGCGTAGGTGCACGCTGTTTTCAAATGCAGCGCGCCTGCGACTTCGACGCCGAGCACGGTGTAACCGAGTGGTGACAAGAGGGCGCCGAGCTGGTCGATCCCCTCCGGGTTGGTGCGGCTGGAGAGTCCGACGTAAAGCGTCCTGCCGATGCGGACGACGTCGCCGCCGTCGAGCGTCGCGGGGGCGGTGAGATGCTTGACGGGACGATATTTTCCCACCGCCCGCTCGATGCTCTCCATCTCGGGAACGCGCGACTTCGCACCGGGGGTGGTCACGATCGCGATCTCGTCGAGTACCATCGCGACATCCTCGACGAAGACGGCGTCGGGCAGGGCGTCTTCGGGCGGCAGATGATCTACGAGCACGCCGAGCTTCACGAGCGCGGCTTCGTACGCTTGGTGCTGTTGGCGCGCTAGGACGATGTCGATCGGGGTGCGATCGCGGAAGGTGAGCTCGCCGTGCGCGAGAGACTCACTCACACCGCGGGTGATGGCGGTCAGCATGGCGGCGGGTCGGGTGCGAGGGAGGGGAGAACAGGACCCGAAATATAGTGCGGGAGACTGGTGCCGACGACAGCTGTTTAACGACCCCTCAGGAACTCCGCAGCATCGCGTCGAGCGCCTCGGCGTCGACTGCTACGGGCATCCGCGAGAAGCTCTCGCCGAAGGCCTGCGCCACGATGTCCGCGACCGTCGCGAGATTCGGCGCACCGGCACCGAGCTCCTTCTCGACGGATGTCATCGTCACGCCTGCGAGCCCGCACGGCACCATCAGGTCGAAGTAGGAGAGATCCGTCGAGACGTTGAGCGCGAAGCCGTGCCACGTCACCCAGTCGCGCGCGTGTACGCCGATCGACGCGATCTTTCTGTCGTTCGTCCACACGCCAGTGCGCCCCTCGCTACGCTCCGCGGGGATCCCGATGGTCTCGAGCGCGTGCATCAGCACCGCTTCGACCTGGCGCAGATACCAGTGTAGATCCTGCTTGTGGCCGCGCAGATTCACGATCGGATAGCCGACGAGCTGTCCGGGCCCGTGGAAGGTGACGTCGCCGCCGCGCTCCGCTTCGAACAGCTCGACGCCGCGCGCCTCGAGCATCGCAGGCGACGCGACGAGATTCTGCGCCTTCGAGCTCCTCCCGAGCGTGACGACCGGCGGATGCTCGAGCAGCAGCAGCACGTCGTGCGCGATCTCGCCGCTAATCCGCGCGCGCGCGACTGCGCGCTGGAGCTCGAGCGCGCGCGCGTAGGGGACCAGGCCGAGGTGCACGACGTGCATTGGGGGCATTGGCTCGACCAACTCCACTGTCGCAGCGCCCGGAGTCGCCGCGACCACCACTTCACGCATTCAGCGCGCGACCCATCGAATCGAGAATCGCCTCCGCGATCGCCTCCGACAGCGTCGGGTGCGCGTGGATCGCGAGATCGACCTCCTCCACCGTAAACTCGTTCTCGCGCGCGACCGCCAGCTCGTGGATGAGCTCCGTCGCGTGCGCGCCGATGATGTGTGCGCCGAGGATCTCGCCGTATTTCGCATCGCGGATGATCTTCACGAAGCCCTCGGTCTCGCCCGACGTGCGCGCGCGTCCGTTCGCCGAGAAGTTGTAGCGGCCCACCTTGTAGTCGATCTTCTTGTCCTTGACCTGCTGCTCCGTCATCCCGATCGACGCGACTTCCGGATGGCAGTACGTGCAGCTCGGGATGTTGCCGTAGCTCAGCTTGTGCTCGCTCTTTCCCGCGATCACCTCGGCCGCGACCACCCCTTCGCGCTCGCCCTTGTGCGCGAGCATCGGCGGGCCGGCCACGTCGCCGATCGCGTAGATCCCTTCGACGTTGGTCTTCATCTGATCATCGATCTTGATGAAGCCGCGATCGGTGAGCTTCACACCGAGTGCCTCGAGTCCCATCCCCTCGATGTTCGGCGCGCGGCCGGCGGCGACGAGCACCTTCTCGAAGGTGAGCTCCTTCTTCTCCGGGCCGCTCATCGAAAGGGTGACTGAGCCGTTCCCGACCTTCGTGCCGTCGATCTTTGCGTTGAGCACCACCTCGATGCCCCGCTTCTTGAAGCTCTTGAAGAGTTCGGCCGCGACATCGGCGTCTTCGACGGGCAGCATCGTCGATTGCGTCTCGAGCATCGTCACCTTCGTGCCGAACTCGTTGAAGACGTCGGCGAACTCGACGCCGACCGCACCGCAGCCGACGATCGCCATCGTCGCGGGTGCCTTCTCGAGCACGAGCGCCTCGTCCGACGAGAGGATGTTCTTTTTATCGAGCGTGAGACCAATCGACGGAATTCCCTTCACCCGCGAGCCGGTTGAGATCACGATCGCCTTCTTCGCATCGTGCGTCGTGACGGCGCCCTTCGCGTCCGTCACCGACACCGTCTTCTTCCCGGTGAGCGTGCCCATGCCGAGCAGCCAGGTGATCTTGTTCTTCCTGAAGAGGAACTCGACGCCCTTCGAATTCTGCGTGCTCACGGCGCGCGAACGCTTCATCGCGACGCCGTAGTCCGTCGTGATCTCGCCGACGTTGACGCCGAAGCTCTTCGCCTCGCGCGCGCGGTGCGCGATCGCTGCGCTCTCGAGCAGCGCCTTCGCCGGGATGCATCCCCAGAGCACGCAGGTGCCGCCGAGTCCTTCGCGCTCGACGACGCCGACGGTGAGGCCGAGCTGGGCGCAGCGGATCGCGCCCACGTAGCCGGCGGGACCGCCGCCAAGGAAGATCACGTCGAAGGAAGCCATGGTCAGTTCGATCCTGTTGTGAAGGCAGTCATCTGCTCAGAACACGAGCATGAGTGGATTTTCGATCAGGCGACGGAGCGTCTGCATGAACTTCGCGCCGGTGGCGCCATCGACGGCGCGATGGTCGCAGCTCATCGTGATGCGCACGCGAGTGCGCACGGCGAGCTCACCATCGATCACGACCGGGACGTCGCCGACCGCGCCGATCGCGAAGATCGCGACCTCGGGCGGATTGATGATCGCTGTGAACTCATCGATGCCGAACATCCCGAGATTCGACACGGTCGCCGTGGCGCCCGTGTATTCCTCGGGGGTGAGCTTGCGTTCGCGCGCGCGCTTCGCGAGCTCGCGCGACTCGCGGCCGATCTCGCTGATGCGCTTCGTGTCCGCATCGGCGATGATCGGCGTGATGAGCCCATCTTCGACGGCGACGGCCATGCCGAGGTGCACGCGGTGATGCCGACGGATGGAATCGCCGAGCCAGTGCGCGTTCACCTCGGGGTGCTGGCTCAACGCTGTCGCGACGGCCTTGAGCAGGATGTCGTTGTAGGAGACCTTGAACTCATCACCGAACGCGATCATCTGGCTGCGCAGCTCGCGCACGCTCGTGAGGTCGAAGTCGGCGGTGAGGAAGAAGGTAGGGACCGGCCCGTTCGACTCGGAGAGTCGCCGCGCGATCGTCTTGCGGATGAGCGTGAGCGGCACGTCCTGGAAGTCGCCGACCGCTGCGGTGCGCGGTGCGGATGGCGCCGCGCGCCCGGCGGGCGTGACCGACGGGTCGACGCGATTCGCATCCGGCGCAAGCTCCTTGCTCGCGGCGGCCTCGATGTCGCGACGGATGACGCGGCCGCCGGGGCCGCTACCGTGCATCGCGGCGACGTCGATGCCGCGCTCGGTCGCGAGCCGGCGAGCGAGTGGCGACGAGCGCGCGCGCTCGCCCCCATTCTCGGCCGCCGCCGCCGAGGGTGTCGCGGGCGCAGCTGGAGTCGCGGGTGCGGGCGGCGCTGCCGGCGCCGTTGGAGCCGCCGTAGGTGCAGCAGGCGCCGCAGGTGCCGCGGGAGCAGGCGCCGCCACCGCGGCAGCCGCAGCCGGCGCCTTCTTCAACAGCGCATCGATGTTCTCATCCTTCGCCGCGATCACCGCGAGCAAATCGCCCACCGGCCGCGTGTCGCCCTCCGCCGCAAGACGCGCGCGCAACACACCATCGCCGCGCGCCGTCAGCTCCATCACTGCCTTGTCGGTCTCCACGTCCGCGAGGAGATCGCCCTTCGCGACCGGATCGCCCTCGTTCTTCAGCCACTTCACGAGTCGCCCCTCCTCCATGGTCGGAGAGAGCGCCTCCATCGTCACCTTCGTTGCCATCACATCCTCCGGGTCGATCGCAATCCACTACTCGAGATAAAGCACTTTCCGCACTGCGGCGATCGTCTTCTGTGCGTCCGGCTTCGCGGCGCGCTCGAGATTCTTGGCATACGGCATCGGCACGTCGACCTGATGTACGCGCAGCACCGGCGCATCGAGATAGTCGAAGCAGTCGCGCTGCACGTAGTCCACGATCTGCGCGCCCATGCCGCAAATCTCCCACCCTTCCTCAACGACCACCGCACGATTCGTCTTCTTCACCGACTCTACGATCGTCGCCGTATCGAGTGGCCGCAGCGTGAGCAGATCGATCACCTCGGCGCGAATCCCATCCCTCGCGAGCAGATCCGCCGCCTGATTCGCGACGTTGATCATCTTGCCGTACGAGATGATCGAGACGTGATCGCCCTCGCGCTTCACCTGCGCCTTGCCGAGCGGGATCGTGTAGTCGCCGTCGGGCACCTCGCCCTTGACGTTGTAGAGCATCTCGCCCTCGAGCACCATCACCGGATTGTCGTCGCGGATCGCGCTCTTGAGCAGCCCCTTCGCATCGTACGGCGTGCCCGGTGCGACGACCTTGAGCCCCGGAATGTGCGCGAGCCACGATTCCCACGCCTGCGAGTGCTGCGCGGAGAGCTGGAGCGCCGCGCCGTTCGGACCGCGAAAGACGATCGGAATGTTGAACTGTCCGCCGGACATCGAGAGCATCTTCGCCGCGGCGTTCACGACCTGATCGAGTGCGAGCAGCGCAAAGTTCCACGTCATGAACTCGATCACCGGTCGCAGCCCGACCATCGCCGCGCCGACACCGACGCCCGCGAAGCCGAGCTCCGTGATCGGCGTGTCGACGACGCGCATCTCGCCGAACTCCTGCAGCAATCCCTTGGATACCTTGTACGCACCCTGATAGACCGCGACTTCCTCGCCCATGATGAAGACGCGGTCGTCGCGCTGCATCTCCTCGCGGAGCGCCTGATTGAGCGCGTCCCGATACGTGATGATCGCCATCAGTGCGCACCCTCGACGGAGCTGGTCCTCGAGTCGCTGGTCGTGTCGACGTACACATCCTCCGTGAGTGCCTCGAGCGGCGGCTCCGGACTCTCGTCGGCGAAGTTCCACGCGTCTTCGACGATCGCGCGGACCTCGTCATCGATCGCCGCCATCTTGTCGTCCGACCACTCGCCACGCTGCTCCATCTGCGCGCGCAGCACTGCGATCGGATCGCGCTTCATGTACTCGTCGAGCTCCTCTTTGCTGCGATAGGTGCCGCTCACGGCATCCGACATCGAGTGGCCCATGAAGCGATAGGTGCGCACCTCGATGAGCGTCGGCGTATTGTCGCCGCGCGCGCGGGAAACAGCCCGCGTCACCGCCTCGCGCACCGCCATCACGTCCTGTCCATCCACCACCTCGTTCGGCATGTCGTACGAGCACGCACGCTCCGCGATGTCGTTCACCGAAGATGCGCGCTCGAGCGCGGTACCCATCCCGTACCGGTTGTTCTCGACGACGTAGACCACGGGCAGCTGCCAGAGTGCCGCCATGTTGAGCGCCTCGTGGAAGGCGCCGTTGTTCACCGCGGCCTCGCCAAAGAAGCAGAGGCACACCTGGTCGCCGCCGCGATATTTGATCGCGAAGCCGACGCCCGTGGCGATCGGAATGTGGCCCGCGACGATGCCGTGACCGCCGAGGAAGTTGGTATTGCGGTCGAAGAGATGCATCGAGCCGCCTTTGCCTTTCGAGCAGCCATCGATGCGCCCGAAAAGCTCCGCCATCACCGCACGCGGCGTGATCCCGCGCGCGAGTGCCTGCCCGTGATCGCGATAGCTCGTGATGACGTAGTCGTCGGGGCGGAGCACCGAGATCGCGCCGGCGCCCACAGCCTCCTGCCCGATGTAGAGGTGACAAAAGCCACCGATCTTGCCGAGCGCGTACGCTTCCGCCGTCCGCTCCTCGAAGCGGCGCATGAGGAGCATCTCGCGAAGGAGCGTCAGGCGCAGCGCGGAATCATCGGAGGCAGGTGCGTCAGGCTTTTTCTTCGCCATCGATAGTGTCTCTGGGTTCTCGGGAGCGACGGGCGCGGGAGTGCGTGGGCGAGCCATCAGACGCCCGCCGCCTGGACCTGCTCCCATGCATGGTAGCTGGAGCGAACCAGCGGCCCCGACTCGACGTGTCGGTAGCCCATCTCGCGGCCGGCGTCGCGGAGAAGGAGGAACTCTGTCGGAGTGTAGTAGCGATCGAGCGGATGATGCTGCGCGGACGGACGCAGATACTGGCCGAGCGTGAGGATGTCGACGTCGACGTCGCGCAGCTCGCGCATCGTCTGCAGCACCTCGGGAATCGTCTCGCCCATGCCGAGGATCAGCCCCGTCTTCGTTGGGATGTCAGGGGCGATCCGCTTGGCAACGCGGAAGATCTCGAGCACGCGCTCGTACCGTCCGCCGGGGCGGCAGCGCTTGAAAAGGCGCGGCACCGTCTCCGTGTTGTGATTGTAGATCTCGGGCTCGGCCTCGAGCACCGCGCGAATGGACGGTTCGCGACCCTGGAAGTCGGGGACGAGCACCTCGACCGAGCATCCCGGACACTGCTCGTGAATCTGGCGAATCGTCTCGGCGAAGATGTAGGCGCCGAAGTCGGGAAGATCATCGCGGTCGACAGACGTGATCACGGCGTGCTGCAGATTCAGCTGCGCGATCGCCGCGCCAACGCGGGCGGGCTCCTCGATGTCGTATTCGGGCGGGCGTCCGTGAGCGATTGCGCAGTAGGCGCAGTTTCGCGTGCAGACGTCGCCGAGGATCATGAAGGTGGCCGTGCCGTGCTCCCAGCATTCGCCGATGTTCGGACAGTGCGCCTCGGCGCAGACCGAATGCAGGCGAAGGTCCTGCATGAGTTGCTGGATGCGGAGATAATTCGGACCGCCGGGGGCCCGTACTTTCAACCACTCCGGCTTTCGCTCGGGGAGAGCTGGAGCGGAGTGGCGACCCATGATCTGGTACAACGAATCTTGCATTTGCCTCTGGTCGCAAAATGCGCCACGTGCGGATACCGCACGCGATTCGCCCAAGCTATGTGCAGGCCCACACAAGGGATAGTCGTGCTAACCGACGTTGAAAATATAGTCGGTTACGGTGCCTCGGCGAAGCGTTCGATCGCGAACGCCGAGAGGTCGTATGGGCTCGCGTCGCCAACCGCGAGCGCGCCGATCGACTCTCCCGTTATGGGCGCCAAAAGGATCCCGTTCCGACCGTGTCCGCACGCGTAGAGCAGCTTCGGGAACGCTGGGTCCGCGCCGAGAATGGGAAGTCGGTCTGGTGTGATTGGCCGGAGCCCCGCCCAGTGCTTGAGCCGCCGCGTCGGTACGGTCGAAGGAGAGATCCGCTGAGCTATTTCGTTGAGGGAATCGAGCCCGGCTTGGGTGGTCGTGCTGTCGAAGCCGACGTCTTCCATCGTCGCGCCGATGATGGTGCGCTCGATCGTCTCCCCCGCATTGGAAAGCCTGCGCGGCACCAGATAGCCGCCTCCGCCGTAGATCACGTGGCGCGCAAGCACTCCTTCGAGCATCAGGAGCTGTCCGCGTACGGGGCGGACGGGGATCGGGCGCGGAACGCCCTCGACCTGGGCCGCCCAGGCGCCGGTCGCGAGGACAAGGACGCTGCCCTCCACGCGGCTGCCGTCGTCGAGAATCGCGCGCGGCCGCGCGGAAGTGACGTCGATCGCGCGGATGCCGGACGCCACGAGGGTCAGCGATTGTTGGAGCTCCGCCCGCCGCCTCATCGCGACGAGGAGCATCATGTTGTCCACGGAGCCGTCATTCGGATGCAGCACGGCGCCGGCAACGCTGGCGAGGGCCGGCTCCAGTGCGCGAAGCGCGCGCCCGCCCACCCACTCGGAGTCGGGGGGAAGGCGCGCGGGCTCGCCCTCGGGCATCAACTCGAGGATGCCGTTCCGGTCGAGGTAGATCTTGAGCCCGGTCTCCGCTTCGAGCGCGGTGACGTACGCGGGGTACATATCGCGTCCGGCGAGGACGAAGCGGCGGACTGCTTCGTTCCCCAGCTCGTCGCTCTCGGCGCCCGGGGCCAGCATCCCGGCGCCTGCGGGCGATGCCTCGCCCACGCGGGGCTCGCCTACCACGAGCACCGAAGCCCCGCGGGCGGCGGCTTCGGTCGCGATCGCGAGCCCTATCAGCCCGCCGCCGAGCACGAGCACATCCGCTGTCCTCACAGGGCGCTCGGCGTCGCGATCGTTCCAAAGGCGGACAGCGGCTGAAACCCCCCGGCCCGGCTGCGCGTATTGTAAGCAGAATCGGAGGGCAACCGCCTCGCAGGGGAGATCAGAGTCATGCTACGCACCGTATTTGCAGTCGGCCTCATGGCCATTCTTGGGCTCATCGCCCTCAAATTCATTTTCGGGATTTTCGGCTTTCTCTTCGTCGTGCTCTTCGGGCTGTTCTTTCTCGCCCTCAAGATCGCGCTGATCGGATTCGTCATCTATCTCGTGATCCGAATACTGAGCCCCGACACGGCGCGTCGCATCCGCCAGAAGTGGTCGGGCGCGTAACCATCGTCCGATAGCCGGCTCCGAAATGGAGCGGGAGCTAAAAACGCGTGCGAAGCCTTGGCTGACGCGCGCGTTTTCTTTTGGAGGAGACGTGAACATCACGAGGAACCCAGGCAGGACCGCGGGCCTGCTGTATATCGTGGCGTCGATCCCGGCGGTCTTCGCGCTCCTCTACGTTCCGAGCAAAATAATCGTGCACGGAGACGCGGCGGCCACCGTGCGCAACATCGCGTCCTTCGAGTCGCTGTATCGTTTCGGTATCGCGGCGGATCTGATCGGCCAAGCCCTCTTCGTCTTCGTGGCTCTGGCTCTGTACCAGCTGCTGCGAGGAGTCGACCAGAGACTTGCTCTGCAGATGCTGACGTTGCTTCTCGTCGCGATCCCGATCGCTTTTCTGAACGAGGTGAACTCGGTGGCCGCGCTGCTGCTGGCTCGCGGAGGCGGCTTCCTCGCTCCGCTCGATGCACCGCAGCGTGACGCTCTCGCAATGTTCTTTCTCAATCTGCGCAGCTACGGCTTCGACGTCGCCGGCGTCTTTTGGGGTCTTTGGCTGTTCCCTCTCGGGCTGCTCGTCTACCGGTCGGGATTCATGCCGCGGGTGCTCGGCGTCCTATTGATGATCGCCTGCTTCGCATATCTGGCCAACAGCTTCACCTCACTGCTCCTTCCGATTTACGCCTCAGCCGTCGCGCGGTGGATGAACCCGGTGACGTCCGTCGAATTCGTGTTCATGGTGTGGCTCGCGATCGTGGGTGCAGCGCCGGTGCCGATCACTCCTCGGCACGCGCGTCCATCATAGACAGCACGCTCCACGCGAGCAGCGGCACCATGAGTTCATGGTGCCCGGTAATCTCGTAGCCCTTCCCGCCATCCACGGTTGGACGAAGTACGACGTTCATATGCGGGCGGTAGTGACGAAGCATGTCGAGATCGGCAGCGGTGAAGCCGGTCGGCTTTCCTTCGTTGAGATTGCGCGCGATTGTGAGCGCCTTGAGGAAGACCTCGGGGAGAATCACCGCGCTCCCGAGATTGAGCACGACGCCGCCATCGTGCACCGACGGCAGCGACGCCGCGAAGCGACGGAAATCGCGATGGCTCGTGTCGCCGATCGCAGCGCCGCTCGCCGCGGGATGCTGGTGAATGATCTCCGCGCCGATCGCCGCGTGCACCGTGAGCGGCACGCCCAGCGCGTCGGCGTTTCTGAGCAGCGAAAGCTCTGGATGCGCGAGCTCCCTCGCGTCGAGCGCGCGCGCGAGCGACTCGCCCATCCCCCAGTGCTCGCGCTCTCCGCGGATGAACGCCTCGTTCATCTCGCGCCCGGTCTCCTCCGCCATTCCGAAGGAGCCCTCGCGCAATCCAGCTTGCACGTCCTCGCTCGTGCCGCCCCAGCGCGAGATCTCGTAATCGTGGATCGCCGCCGCGCCGTTCATCGCGAGATGCGTGATGATCCCGCGGCGCATGAAGTCGATGAGAATAGGCGCGAGCCCCGTCTTCACGACGTGGCCGCCGACCATCACGACGACGCCGCGCTTGCCCGCAGCATTCGCAATGTCGCGCGAGAGCGCGAGAAAATCGCGGGCGGCGAGAACATCGGGGAGAGCGCCGAGGAACGCCGCGAACGAGCGATCGTCTCCGGGCGGTGTCGCGAACTCCTCGGCGCGCACCTTGTTCGGACGTCGACCGATCGGAACGGTCCGCACGGACGAGAGGTCGGCTTCGGGCTTGTTCACCCCGGAGGAGGGGGGATCGTTGGCGGAGTGTACGATTTCAAATAGAGGTCGAGGGATCGGAGCACGGGCATTTTGGCCTTGAGCTGAACCATGATGCGTCGATCATCATCCGTCACCCAGATGAGCGCCTCACCACCTTCCGCGAACAACCCTCCCGATTTGATGATCGGTTGCAGGACGATCGTATCGAAGGTGCCCGCGTCCAGCTTCAGCCTTTCCCGTCGAAGTACCTTCACGATCACAGGATTCTTATCCGGCTGAAAATAGCGCGCATAAGTGTAGGTCTCTCCGACGATCAACGGAACAGTGCGCACAAAGTAGAAGAACGAAACGTCATCGAGCGGCTCGGCGACGCTCGGCGTCTCCGAACGACCCCGCTGATGGAGCGCGGCCCGTTCGGGATAGAGGTCGAAATACCGCTGTGCGTGATAGCTGCCTTCATTGAGCAGCTGGTAAAAACGGTGCGAGGTCATGGTGCCTGGCTCGAACCAGCTCTCGAGGCGATCGTTGACCTTGTAGAAAAGAAACCCACCCTTGATATCGAAGACGGAATGATATGTCTCGTGGCCATCGATGACTTCACCGCCGACGATCGACAGGCTGCCGGTGCCGACCTTCGCACCACCGACGGCAAGATCGTAGATGAGCTGCTCGCCGAGCCCGTAGGGGCGGGGGGCGCGTGCCATCTGCGTGTCGTCCCGGGCCGGTGATTCCGTCGTTTGGAGTTGCGCCCGTGCGGCGTGAGCCGAACACGCGATAGCAACCACCAGCGCAGCTACTCGTGCAGAATGGGCTGCACTCTTCACGTCGGCGCCGGAGCGCGCAGCGCGCGGTGGGCGACGCCGAAACGATAGAGCGCGAGCGCATCGGGGAACCATCGCACGCGCGTCTCGCGCGGACGCAGGTCGTAGCGCGGCGTGAGCGGGACGGTCTCGAGACGTCTGCAAAACTTCGCCGCCTTCACCAGCAGCTCGACGTTCGCCGCCCATCCTGCGCTCTGCACGATTGGTGTGTCGCCCGCCTGCTTGATGACATCGCGAATGACCGCGATGCGATAGAGCCGGAGCGTGCCGAGCGGATCGGTGACGCCGTCGATCTTCACGTAGCGACGCATGAGCCACGGCGCGATGCGGCGCAGGCGACGGATCTCCTTCGGCGCAGAGGCTGCCGCGGGACCCGCCTCGGCGACCACGCAATCGACGCCGCCGTCGAAACGCTTCGCGAGCTCGGGAAGATCTTCGGGCCGATCGGTCAGGTCGCCCTGCATCACGATCATCGCATCGCGGCGCGGATAGCGCGTCGCCTTCGCCGCGGCGCGCGCGAGCGTGTCGAGCGCGGCACCGTAGCCGCCTCGCATCTCGTTGCGGAGCACGGTCAGCGGGAGCACCTTTTCGTAGCGCCGCAGCGTTTCCCGGGTGCCATCGGTGCTTCCATCGTCGAGTGCGATGATCTCGTACTCGCGCGGATGCGCCTCGAACACCGTCCGGATGCGCCACAGAAGCAGCCCGACGGTGGGCGCCTCATCGAATGCTGGAATGCAGATGTAAAGCATGTTGATGAATGATACACTTTTCGGCGACGTGGTTCCGGACACATCTCGCACCTGACGGCTGCGAGGGCGCCTTTTGTGAAAGAGTCACGGAAGATGGCTGTCCTCTTGCTCAAAGGGAAAGGCTGACGTTGCCGCCGATGCGTCGCCTCGTTAGCCTGTACGCAACGTTGCCGCCTCTCGCGGCGCATCCTTTCACCGTTGGAGCTCTCATGCGTCGCAGCGCGGTGCTGCTGCTCGCCGTGGCCGCAGGTTGTGGATCGCCGCCGCCTCGCGCCGAGTCCCGTCCAGCGCCCGCACCTGCCGCTCCGCCGACGATGGCGGAGGAGCTGCGCCATGATCTATACGCCTTCGCGGACGACTCGATGCTCGGCCGCAGCGCGGCGACGCCGAATGGTGTGCGCGCGGCACGCTTCATTGCCGCGCAGCTGAAGGCCGCGGGAATCGCGCCCGCGGGTGACAGCGGCGCCTACCTGCAGCGCGTGCCGCTGTCGCGCACCTTCGTTCGCTCCGCACGGTTCACCGTGACGTCTGCGGCAACGCACACCACGCTGCCCATCGGCTCGCATCTCATCCCGGTCCCATCGCTCGGCGAGGGGCTGCCGCTACCCGTGCTCGAGGCGTCGGGCGATCTCGTGTTCGCCGGTTACGGACTCTCCGCGCCGGGTTTCGGCCGCAACGACCTCGCGGGTTTATCGATCGCGGACAAGGTGGTCGTGTTCGTGAACGACGCACCGCCCGGGCTTGATTCCGCGCACCGCGTGTCGCTGCGCGATCCGCGCTCGCTCGGCGACCGCCTCGGCGCCATCATGGAGCGACGACCCGCGGCGATCATCGTGCTCTTCAGCGGCAGACAGGCGGGCGAGCTTCCCGCGCTCGCTGCGGGGCTCAGCGACTCGTCGCTGCGGCTGCAGCCGATGCTCGGCGGGCCTCGCGAGCTGCCGATGGTGATCTTCGGAACCGCGAAGGATGCGGGGCCGCTGCTGCCAGTCGGGTGGCCGCGCAACGATCGCTCGCGGCCGCTCGATGGTCGCACTTTTGCGGCGAAGGTCGATTTCGTGCAGGACATGGTGCCGGCGTACAACGTCGTGGCGGTCATCCCCGGCTCCGATTCGGCGCTCGCGCACACGTACGTTGCGTTCGGTGCGCATCTCGACCACATCGGGATTCAACCCGCGGAGCATGGCGACTCGATCGCGAACGGTGCCGACGACGACGGGTCGGGCACGGTGTCGCTGATCGAGATCGCGAAGCGGGCGCAACGCGCGCCGCGGACGAAGCGCTCGCTGCTCTTCGTGTGGCACACCGGAGAAGAGCTCGGCCTCTTCGGCTCCGAATGGTTCACATCGCATCCGACGGTGATTCTCGACTCGATCGTCGCGCAGCTCAACGCGGACATGATCGGGCGCAACGATCCGGATTCACTCTACCTCATCGGCCCGCGCTCCGCACCGAACGGGCAGAGCCGCGTGCTTGGAGAAATCGTCGACTCGGTGAACGACGCGTCGCCGCGACCATTTCTCATCAATCGCGACTGGGATGCGCCGTCGCACCCCGAGCAGCTGTACTATCGGAGCGATCATTACAACTACGCGAAGCATGGAATCCCGATCGTTTTCTTCACGACGGGGCTGCATGCCGACTATCACAAGGTCACCGATTCGCCCGACAAGATCGACTACGACAAGCTGTCGCGCGTGGCGACGCTGATCATGCGCATCGGCACGGCGCTGGCGAATTCCCCAACGCGCCCGCTTCCGCCCGCCCTTATACGCTAGCCGATCGTCCAGTAACGCGACGCCCGTAAAGTCGTCACCCAGTAGAGGGGCGAATCACGAATGCCACCGCGGTGTATTGCCTTCGATATTCAGGGGGGAACGCATGCTGCTCGGCAACGTACGGGCGTCGCTCACCAGAGACGACGCGCAGTTGGCCATGCGACTGCTCACACACGGCGAAGCGCGCGAGCTCGACGCGGCCGAGGTGCGGCTGCGCGAGGAGGGGATCGACTCGCTCCTCGATGACCCGCGTCTCCTCCCCGCCATCATCGAGTCGCGTATCGGCATGCAGGTCTCCGTGCGCCTCTTCTGGTACGTGGTCGTGCGACGTGCGCTGCAACGCGTCGGCGAGGAGGACCGCGCGCTCGCGGACTACGTCTCCGCGATCCTGCTGCACTTCGGCGCTCGCGGTCGCGCCGAGCGCATTTCGGAGAACGACGACCAGCTGTTCAACACCCTCGCGGAGCTGATGGGCGAAGTGGACACGCCGGATGCCAGGCGGAGCTTCCTCGTGCGACAGCATTTGGGAAACTATGCGCTCTGGTCGTGCGGGATGTTTCCGGACCGCATCGAGCACAAGCGCTGGCGTCGTGGCGGTCCGGACATCGATTACTACGAGGAGATGGGGCGGCGAGGCTTCGCCCTCGCGGCGGAGCACCGTCTGGCGCAGGAGCACGGGCTCGACGCGCTGCTGCGCGTCGCGGCCAGTCGCTTCGCCGCGCTGCGCCTCGCGCTGAACGAGGTGAGCGACACGTTGATGTTCCCGCACGGATCGTCGCCCGAGCGCCTGATGCGTCAGGTGCGCGCGGAGGCGTCGTGGCGCTGGGTTTCCTAGCGCGCACAGGCCGTCGGCGCGCTTGCGCCTCCCAGTAGCGGCTCCCTATCGTAAACGATGCTGCAGTACCGAAGCTTTCCGTGATGGTAAACGATCAGTCATCTCGTACCCGCATGCGCCTCATGCGCGAGGCGCTCGTCGACGCAAAGGTCGGGCTCTCGCAGAGCCGCGCCGCGCGTGACGCGGCGGCCGCGCATCTCGAGCGCGAGCGTACGGAGCTCGCGACCGTGCGCCGTCGCGGTCAGCTCGCCGCGGGGATCAACGACGCGGAGACGGTGAAGCTTGCCGCGGAGTATGAGCGCAAGCACGCCGAGCGCATCGTGATGCTCGAGCGCAAGCACGCGGCGCTGGAGGAGGAGGTGGCGCTCGTCGAGCGCGAGACCGCGGAGATGACGGCGCAGCTCAAGCGCCTGAGCGGCGGCATGGATGCGTCATCGTCGCCCATCGCCCCGGCGGAGGATTCACTCGAGCCCGATCTCTCCGAGCTCGACTCGATGCGCAGAACCGCAGATCGCTCCGCACGCGATGCGGATGCGGAAGCCCGTCTGGCGGAGTTGAAGCGCCGGATGGGCAAGTAGCGACACCAACAGTGCATCGAGTAGCAGCGCGATTCCCATTCGCGAAACCGTTCGCTTTCGCGCCGCTCGCGCTCGCACTTCTGGCCGTGCCCGCGTCGCGCGCGCGCGCGCAGGCGGGAGCGGCGGTCAAGTGCGATGGGCAGATCATCAGCGACGTCCAGGTGCAGACGCGGCCACCATACTATCCTCGCCACGGCAAATGGTGGGAGTCGCCGATCGGGATCATCAGCTCGCTCCACACCACTACGAAGCCGGAGATCGTGCGTCGCTTTCTCCTCGTCGAACCGGGGCAGGCGTGCGACGATCGCCGACGCAGCGAGTCCGAGCGCCTGCTGCGCGCGCAGCCGTTCATCGCGAGCGCGTCGGTGAACGCCTACGACGATGGCAATGGAGGCGTCATCATCGTCGCGCAAACGACGGACGAGCTGACCACCATCGTAAGCGGCGGGACGTCGAACACCAAGCCATATCTCGCCTCCCTTACGCTCGGCGAAGGCAACTTCAAAGGCGATGCGAAATACGTGTCTGCGCACTGGGCGCACGGACGGTTCCGCGACTACGTCGGCGCCCGGTATGCGGATTATCAGTTTCTCGGCAGACCGTGGCATTTCGGGTTGCAGGCGCTGCGCGGAGACGCCGGGATAAGTAACTGGCTGATCGGCGTTGGGCATCCATTTCTGACGGACGAGCAGCGATTCGCATGGGGCGCGGTCGCGCTCGACCACCAGGACATCTACTCCTTTCGCCGTACGAATGACACATCCGCGGTGATCGACTTTTCCCGCAAGTTTGCCGACATCGGCGGCGTCGTGCGTCTCGGGCAGCCGGGGCGGCTGAGTCTTTTTGGAGCCAGTCTCTCGAGCGAGGAAGATTCGCCTGCGCTACCGCCATTGCCGACGCCGGGGGTGCCCTACGACACGCTCATGACGATCCTCGGCCCGCACCGGAACGCGCGGTTAAATCTGCTCTGGGGAATCCGAAGCGTCGACTTCGTGCGTGTTGAACGCTTCGATGCGCTCACGGCTGCGCAAGACATGCAGGCGGGCTTTCAGCTCGGCATGCTACTCGGTCGAAGTCTGCAGGCGCTAGGCTCGAGCGACAACGACATATTCCTGGCGTCCAACCTGTACGCCGGCGCCGGCAACCGCCACACGTTCGCCTACTTCCAATCGGCCCTCGAGGGGCGCAATAGCTACACCGATGGCAGGTGGGATGGGATCGTTGGCAGTGCGCACATCTCGATGTATCAAAGGCTCATGGGTTCGCACACCCTGGTCGGAAGCATCGACTGGGCGGGAATCTGGAATCAGCGCGTTCCCGTGCAGCTGCCGCTCGGTGAGCGCGACGGCGGCGTGCGCGGCTACCACGCTTCTCCGGATGCAGGCAATATCCGCTTCGTGAGCCGGCTCGAAGACCGCTGGTATCTTGGCAAGCTGCGAGACCAGGCCGACCTCGGAATGGCCGTCTTCGGCGATGCCGGACGCGTCTGGCGGGGCGACGCTCCGCTCGGATACGGCACCACGTCGCCGCTCAAGTACGGCGCGGGGCTCGGCATCCTCGTCGCGGTGCCGCCGGGCTCGAGAGTGACGTATCGGCTCGACATTGCGCGCGCGCTGTCCCCTGACCAGCGTGCGCGCTGGGAATTTCGCGTGAGCTTCACGAACGCCGACCGCTTTGTGTATCGCGAGCCACGAGACGTGCGCTCGGGACGCGAGCTAGTGACGCCGAACTCGGTCTTTACCTGGCCCTGATATCGCGCTCGCTCAGGTACTCACAGTCGCAGTCAGCCGCTTGAGTGTCGGGACGAAGAAGATCATCAGCAGTGCCGCCGAGAGTGCGGCGACGAGGAAGATCGTGTAGAAGCCTTGGAGCGTGAGCGCTGTGTGCTGCAGCATGCCGAGCAGGCCGCCGCGCGGCAGCGGTGGGGGGGTCCCCGGCGTCGGTGTGAGCTCGGCGATCGTCCCCGCGATCTTTTCCGCCACGCTTTGGGCCAGGAACCACACGCCCATGAGCAGCGACGCGAAGCGCACCGGCGCGACCTTCGTCACGTATGACAGGCCGACAGGCGAGAGACAGAGCTCGCCCCATGTGTGAAATGTGAACGCTGCGACGAGCCAGAGCGGGCTCACGAGCACGCCTGTGTCGGCGCGCTTGCCACCGATGACCATGAAGACGAAGCCGAACCCGAGGAGCATGAGACCGATCGCCATCTTGAGCGCGGTCGATGGCTCTCGGCCGATCTGCGCGAGCTTCACCCAGATCCACGCGAAGAGCGGCGCGAAGATGATGATTACCGCGGGGTTCACGTTCTGCGACCAGGCGGACGGAATGTGGAACGAGCCCACCTGCAGGTCGGTGTTGTTCGCGGCAAAGAGATTCATCGAGCTCCCCGCCTGCTCGTAGCATGCCCAGAAGAGCACGACGAAAAAGGCCACGATGAAGATCGCGATCACGCGCTTCCGCTCCTCGCCGTAGGAGCCGAGGATCGTCACCGCGAGCGACGCGCCGATCGTTATCCCGACGAAGGCGCCGAGGACATCGACGCCGCCCAGCAGGAGGCTGATCGCGCCGCCGACGGTCGCGCCGATGAGCGCGTGGAGCGCGACGTTGCTGTCCTTGGCGACGATCGGCGCGGCGACGTCGGGGAGCAGCTTCGCGGCGCGGACGCCGATGCCGGGGAGGTACTTGTCGCGAAAGAGCACGTAGACGAGGAGGCCGAGCAGCATGCCGACGCCGGCGGCGCCGAAGCCCCAGTGCCAACCGCGATCACCGAAGCGCGTCGTGTCCGCGAGATAGCCGCAGATCAGACCACCGAGGAAGGCGCCGGTATTGATCCCGACGTAGAAGATCGTGAAGCCTGCGTCACGGCGAGAATCGCCGTCGGCGTAGATCTGGCCGACCATCGTCGAGACGTTCGGCTTGAAGAAGCCCGTGCCGATGATGATGAGCACGAGCCCGGTGTAGAACATCGTCATCGAGTTGACCGCGAGACAGAAGTGCCCGGCCGCGATGATGAGTCCACCGATCACGAGCGACCGCCGCGTGCCGATGATGCGGTCGGCGAGATAGCCGCCGATGAGCGGCGTCAGGAAGACGAGCATCGTGTAGGTGCCGTACAGATTCGCCGCGCGCGCCGTGTTCCAGTGAAGCGCCTGCGTCAGATACAGAATGAGGATCGCCCGCATTCCGTAGTACGAGAAGCGCTCCCACATCTCGGTGATGAAGAGAAGTCCGAGTCCGCGCGGATGGCCGAAGAGCGCGGTATCGTCGAGCGCGGGAGGGCGGTCGGCGGCGGTGGAGAGGATGTCGACGGCGGATGACACGAGGCTCCTGCGCTAAGGCTGGAGAATGATGGAGCGCGTTACGCGATCGCGCGAACGGGGACGATGCGCTCGGGCGGCTTCGTGGCGCCCGCGGACTGCTGCTCCGGCCACGAGATACGCGTCGGCAGCTGCTTGATGCACGCGGCCCAGTGCTCCGGCTCCTTGAGCTCGAGCGGCGGCACGATCACCGCGCACGACGCGTCCTTCTGCGGATGCTGGCAGCGCGGATGGAACGGGCATCCAGACGGCGGATTGGCGGGGGAGGGAACGTCGCCGCGAAGCACGATCCGCTCGCGCTTCGCCTCGGGATCGGGCACCGGGATCGCCGAGAGCAGCGCCTGCGTGTAGGGCATCAGCGGGAGCGCGTAGAGATCATCGGCGTTCGCGAGCTCGACGATGCGACCGAGATACATCACGGCGACGCGATCGGCGATGTGCTCGACGACCGAGAGATCGTGCGCGATGAAGAGGTAGGCGAGCCCGTGCGTCTTCTGCAGATCCTGCAGTAGGTTGATCACCTGCGCCTGCACGGAGACGTCGAGCGCGGACACCGGCTCGTCGCACACGATGAAGCTGGGCTCGACTGCAAGCGCACGCGCGATGCCGACGCGCTGCCGTTGTCCGCCGGAAAACTCGTGCGGATAGCGCGTCGCGTGCTCGGCGCGAAGACCAACCTCCTCGAGCAGCTGGCGCACGCGCGCATCCGCCGCGCGTCCTTCGGCCAGCTTGTGGATCGTGAGTCCCTCGCGTACCGACGCCCCGACGGTCATGCGCGGGTTGAGAGAGCTGAACGGATCCTGGAAGACGATCTGCATCTGACGGCGCAGCTTACGGAGCGGCTCCTTCGCGAGCGCGCGCACGTCGACGCCATCGAAGCGAATGTCGCCGGAAGTCGGCTCGATGAGCCGGAGGATCGCGCGGCCCGCCGTCGTCTTGCCGCAGCCGGACTCGCCCACGAGGCCGAGCGTCTCGCCGGCGGCGACGTCGAAGGAGATACCGTCGACGGCGCGCACCGCGCCGGTGACGCGGCGCATCACCCCACCGGTGATCGGGAAGTGCTTGGTGAGCTCCTTCACCTCGAGAAGTGGCTTTCCTCCCTCGCTCACGCGCCGGCTCCGGCGCGCGCGGCGAGCGGGATGTGCGGTGTATTGCGACGCTCGGGCTCGACCGCGAGATGACAGCGCGAGACGTGGCCCGCGCCGATCTGGTAGAGCGGCGGATGCTCCTGCGCGCAGCGCTCCCACGCGTACGCACAGCGCTCGTGAAAACGGCAGCCCGCGGGCCAGTCGTACGGTGAGGGAACGGCGCCGGGGATCACCGCGAGTCGCTCTCGCTTCGTTCCCGCGCGCGGCATCGCGGCCATCAGCCCCTCGGTATACGGATGATGCGGCCTGGCGAACAGCTCGCGCACCCCGGCCTGCTCGACGATCTCGCCCGCGTACATGACGATCACGCGCGACGTCGACTCCGCAACGACGCCGAGGTCATGCGTGATGAGCAGCACCGACATCGCCGTGCGCTCGCGCAGCTCCTCGAGCAGCTCGAGTATCTGCGCCTGGATGGTGACGTCGAGCGCGGTCGTCGGCTCGTCGGCGATCAAGAGCGCGGGGGAGAGCATGAGCGCCATCCCGATCATCACGCGCTGCCGCATGCCGCCGGAGAGCTGGTGGGGATACGACTTCGCCCGCTCCGCGGGATCGGGAATGCCGACCGTGCTGAGCATTTCGACCGCGCGCGCCCACGCATCGCGCTTGCTGATGCTCGAGTGCACGCGCGGCACCTCGGCCAGCTGCACCCCGATGGTGAAGACGGGGTTGAGCGCGGTCATCGGCTCCTGGAAGATCATCGCGATGCGATTGCCGCGAATCTTCCGCATCGCCTCGTCGTTGAGCGCGAGGAGGTCGGTGCCCTCGAGCGCGATCTTCGAGCCCGGCTCGATGCTTCCGGGCCGCTGAATCAGCCGCAGCAGCGAAAGCGATGTGACCGACTTTCCGCATCCCGATTCGCCGACCACACCCACCGACTCGTTGGGCGCGATGTCGAAGGAGACGCCGTCCACCGCGCGTGCGACTCCCGCGCTCGTGCGGAAATAAGTGCGAAGGTCCTGCACGGAAAGCAGCGGCTCAGTCATCACCGGTCAACCTGACGTGGGTCCAACGCATCGCGCAAGCCGTCGCCGGCGAGATTGTAGGCCATGGCGGTGATCACGAGCGCGAGCCCGGGAAAAAGTGCCACCCACCATGCCGTCGCAATGAACGGCGATCCGTCGCGGATGATATTGCCGAGGCTCGGCGCGGGATCGGAGATGCCGATCCCGAGAAAAGAGAGCGTCGCCTCATTGATGATTACGCCTGCAACGCCGAGCGTCGCGGATACGATCACCGGTGTCAGCACGTTCGGAAGCACGTGGCGCCGGACGATCGCGAGGTCGCTGGCACCGAGGGCGCGCGCGGCGGCCACCATGTCGCGTCCTTTCAGCGAGAGCACTTCCGCGCGCACGAGCCGGCTCGTGCCGAACCACGCGGTCAGCCCAAGGATGAGCACGAGCGACGTCACGCTCAACGGCGCCCACAGCGCGCTGATGGCGATGAGCAGTACGATGCGCGGAATTGCGAGAAAGGCGTCGAGGAGCCGTATCATCGCCGTATCGAGTGCGCCGCCGACAAATCCCGCGATCAGTCCGTATGTCGTGCCGAGGACGATGGAGACGATCGTGGCGAGCAGCGCGATCGAGAGCGATAGCCGCGTGCCGTAGAGCACGCGGCTGAACACATCCCGCCCAACGAAGTCGGTGCCGAAGAGCAGCTCGCGCGTCGGCGGGTGGTTCACGAATGCTTGCGGCAGGAGCGCGATCGGATCGTGCGTTGCGAGCCAGGGGGCGAGCGCGGAGAGCACGTACATGGCGAGGAGAGCGAAAAGCGCGATGACGGCCGATGGATGTTCGGCGTAGCGGGCCGCAGCCCTGCGCCCTCGACTCGCACTCGCACCCGGATGGGCGTAGCGCCAGAGGAGCACCGACAGGACGACGATCAGCGCGGCAGCGCTCAGCCAGCGAAGTACGAGCACCTAGGTGGCGCGGACGCGCGGATCAGCGAGCGCGTAGAGTAAATCCGCCGCGATGTTTCCGACGACCACGAGCACGCTCGTCGCAAGCACCGACGCCATCACGATCGCGTAATCGCGATTGCCGATCGCTGTCGCGGTGATGTAGCCCATCCCCGGCCACGAAAACACGAGCTCCACTAACACGGCGCCGCTCAGCAGGGATGGCAGCGTGAGCCCCGCGAGGGTGATGATCGGGAGCAACGCGTTTCGCAGCACGTGGTGGGTCGAGATCGAATCCTCCGACGCGCCCTTCGCGCGCGCCGTGACGACGAATTCCATTCTCATCACATCGAGCATCGCCGCGCGCTGGAAGCGGGCGACGGCTGCGCACGTCAGCAGGACGAGCGAGACGACGGGGAGCACGAGATGCCGGATGTGGTCGACGATGCGCTGCCATCCATTGAAGGATGGACCGTTGATCACATCTTCGATGCCGCTGATCGGAAAGACCGGAATCCAGTATGCGAAAACGAGCATCAACATCAGCGCGAGCCAGAAGTCTGGCATCGAGTAGAAGAAGAGCGCGATGGCGCGACTTCCCCAGTCCGCGGGCCGTCCCCGGTGGCGCGCCTCGAGCACGCCGAGCCGGATGCCGATGACGAAGATGAAGAAGAGTGAGACCAGCATCAGCTCGAGCGTGCGCGGAACGTAGTCGATGAGAATGTCGAGGACGGGACGCTGCTGCGAGATCGAGTACCCCAGGTTGCCGCTGGCCATCGAACGAAGGTAGCAGCCGTATTGCGCGACGAGCGGGCGGTCGAGGCAGTAGATGTGGCGCCAGCGCGCGATTACCTCGGCCGGGATGTGCCGGTCGTGGTATGAAAACGCATCGCCAGGGGCGAGATGCAACAGTGTGAAGGTGAGCGTGCCGACGATCCAGACGACGGCGAGCCCCTGCAGAAGGCGGCGCGCGAGCAGCCGCCTCATGGCTTAGTGGGCGCTCGCTGCGACAGCGACGCTTCCGCTCTTGGGCGCGTCGTCGCTGATCGTCCACTGGGCGAGGTTCACCCACCACATGTCACCGCGCATGGCAGCAGGATGCACGTTCACGCTCATTCCTGCCAGCGCGGCTGCCTCGTAGAGCCAGATCGCAGGCGCGTCGTTCGCAATGATCGCGTAGGAGCGACGGTACATGGCAATCGCGGCCTTCGGATCCATCGTCGCAACGGCGGAATCGACGACGGCATCGAAGGCGGGATTCATGTAGTGGCCGGTGTTGCTCTGTCCCTCAGCCTTTGCCGCGGCCGAGCTCCATTCCTGCCGAATGCCGGAGGGCGTCGGATCCAGCGACATCCCGTCGAAGGCGGCGTCGTAGTCGTGCGCAGTCTTCCGCGCCTGCTGCGTGGGGAAGTCGACGTGTTCGATCGTCATGCGCGCGCCCACCCGCTTGAACATGTCCTGCAGCATCACCGCCATCTGCTGCCGCTGCGAGCTGCTGCCGGGCACCAGCATCGAGAACTCCAGCGAACTGTCGCCCTTACGGCGGACGCTATCCTTTCCGAGAACCCAGCCGCGGCTCGCCAGCAGCTTCGCCGCGCTGTCGGGCGAGTACGGAAGCTGGATCATGTTGGGGTCGAATGTCGCGAGGTTCGACGTGTAAGGCCCGAGGAGCACCGGCGTCTTCGCATCGTACACGGTCGTCACCGCTCCACGCCGATCGACGGCCATCGAGAGTGCGCGCCGCACCTCGCGGTCTCCGAATATCGGATTCTGTCCCTTGCCCTTTCGCCCGCGCTCATTGAAGAGCACATAAAACGCGAGCATCGATGGATAGCTGACGACCTTGAGCTCGGGATGCTTCACGATCTGATCGACGTCCTGCTTCCGCAGCTTGTCCAGGTAATTCGCCTCTCCGGAGAGCAGCCGTAGCAGCGCAGCATCCGGATTCGTGGAGATGCTCCAGATCAAACGGTCGATCTTCGGCCTCCCGCGATGAAACGTGCTGTCCGCCACGAGCTCGATCGAGCTCCCGCTCACCCAGCGCACGAACTTGTACGGCCCGCTGCCCACGGGACTGCGGCCGTACGGCGTGCTCTGAAGCGCGGAGTCGGCGGTGCTCGCCATCAGATGCGCGGGGAGCACGCGCACCTGTGTCGCGGCATTGAAAAACTGCTCGAGCGATCGCGCGCGAAACCAGATGACCGGCGTCACGCTGTCGCGCGCGGTGACCGAGTCGACATCGGCGAGCAACGGAATCAGCGAGGAGCCAACGATCTTCGACTTGTTGACGCGGAAGCTGTAGATGACATCCGGCGCGCGCACCGGTACGCCGTCGCTCCAGTGCGCTTTCGGATCCAGATGAAAGGCGATCGACAGCGAATCGGGAGCCCACGTCCACGAATCCGCGAGCGAGGGTCGAGCGCCTGCGTCACCGATCACGTTCATCGAGTCGTTGATCTCCGCGAGCTTCTCGAAGAGCATCGCATCGACCTGCGCCCCGACCTCGCTCGTCGACAGCGCCGGCACAAGATTGTCGACGTCGGTCGGCTGCGTGAACACGAGCGTCGTCGGATGCTTCGCGCCGGATGCCGTTCCATCATGGCTGCAGGCGCCGAGGGCAAGCGCGCAGAGCGCGATAAGGCGGCGGGAGATTCGCATGTCGTTGTCCGGAAAGTAAGGCACGTCGGCGCGGAGGGATTTCCCCTCTGCAAAGACGACTCACGGCGGCGGACGATTCAATCGCGGGGACCCATACGTCCTTGCCGCGACAGCGGTTAGTCCCCGGTGTGCTCCCGATACTCGGCGGGCCCCAGGAGCTCGTCGCGTTCGGCGAGCGATTTCGGTCGCAGCCGCAGGAGCCATCCCTCGCCATACGGATCGGTGTTGATCAGCTCCGGCTCCTTCGCCAGCCGCGGATTCGTCGCGAGCACCACGCCGCCGATCGGCGAGAAGAGCTCCGCCACCTGCTTCACCGCCTCGATGGTGCCGAACACATCGAGGCGCGCGAACGCTTCGTCGAGCGCGGGAAGCTCCACGAAGACCGTGTCGCCGCATTCCTGCTGTGCGTAGTCGGTGAGTCCGATGGTGACGACGTCGTCCGTCCAGCCGACCCAGAGATGCTCCTCCGAATACAGGAGCTCGTCGGGGACGCTGCTCACCGCAGGATCAGCTGCTCGTGACGTGCAGCGCGCGCCAGACTTCGTCGACGCGCTGCTCCAGCGCCTCGAGGCTTCCTTCGTTATCGATCACGTAGTCCGCGCGCGCGCGTTTGAGCTCGGCCGGCATCTGCGACGCGATCATGTTCATCGCCTCGGTCTGGCCGAGGGCGCGCTCGCGGGTGAGGCGCTCGAGACGAAGCGGACGCGGAGCGTCGACGAGGACGATGCGATCGAAGT
>JBDTJH010000227.1:0-4381 GCA_039935955.1 Gemmatimonadaceae bacterium | reverse complement strand
CGTCGCGCGCATCCGCTCTCGCTCAAGCTCACGCGCCTCGGCGGCGCATCGCTTCTCGACGGGCTCGTTCGCGTTCTTCGCGGAGCCACGCGCGATGCGTGACCGCGCGGGGCTTTCTGCCGCGCGCTGGCCATCTCGTCTCTTGCCCACTCAATCTCCGCCAATGAAACGCTCTATTGCCATCTTCATGATCGTCGGCGTCCTCGTCGCCTGCGAAGGATTCAAGCAGGCCATGGGCGCTCACGCGGATGTCGTCGCGAAAGCCGGCTCTCACGAGCTCACGGTCGAGCGCCTTTCCTCGCTGCTCGCCCAGGCCAAGGTGCCAGCAACCGCCGACATTGCGAAGGCGATCACGAACATCTGGGTCGACTACGAGCTGCTCGGCACCGCTGCCGCACATAACGACTCGCTGAACGATCCGAAGGCGGTCAACGACGCGCTCTGGCCTGTCATTTCACAGATGCGCGCGGGCAAGTGGCACGATGTCGTCGCCAAGTCGTTCAAGATCGACACGACGGGCTCCGAAGCGAAATTCAATGCAGGCGACGTGCTCGCGGCGCGCCACATTCTCTTCATGACGCCGCAGGGCGCGACCCCCGCGCAGCTCGATTCGATCCGCAAGGTGGCCGAGGGCGTTCGCGCGCAGGTGACGTCGGCGAACTTCACGGAGATGGCCACCAAGTACACGCAGGAGCCGGGCGGCGCACAGCGCGGCGGTGACCTCGGCGTGTTCATGAAGGGCGCGATGGTGCCGCAGTTCGAGCAGGCCGTGGTCGCACTCAAGCCCGGCCAGGTTTCGCCGCTGGTGAAGACGCAGTTCGGCTACCACATCATCCGCCGCTCGCTCTACTCGGAAGTGGCGCCCGAAGTCGCTTCGAAGCTCAACGGTCCCGCGCTGCAGACTGCGGACAGCATCTACATCACGCAGCTCGAGAACGGCGGCAATATCCAGTTCAAGCCGACCGCCGTCGCGACGATCAAGGAAGCCGCGAAGGATCTCGATGCGCACAAGAACGACAAGACGGTCATCGCGACGTCGAAGGCCGGCGACTTCACCGTCGCGCGCCTCACGCGTTGGCTCCAGGCCTTCCAGCAGCGCGAAGATCTCGGCAAGAGGCTGCAGACCGCGCCGGACAGCATGGTGCTCAGCTTCGCGAAGAATGTTTTGCGCAACGAGCTCGTCCTGCACCAGGCCGACAGCGCGAAGGTCGATCTGACGCCCGAGGAATACAAGCAGCTGCAGACGCGCTTCAGCGAGGTCATTACGCAGAGCCAGGAGCAGCTCGGCGTTTCGCCAAAGGCGCTGGCCGACAGCGCGAAGACGGTCGCCGAGCGCGAGAAGCTCGCGAGCACGCGCGTCAACGCGTATCTGGACAAGCTCATGGAGCAGAAGGCAGGCTTCGTCCAGGTGCCGCCGCCGCTTGAAGAGCTGATGAAGCAGAAGTATCCGGTTACGATCAATCAGGCTGCGATGGACAAGGCCGTCACCGCGTCCGCTGCGCTCAAGGCGAAGGAAGATTCGACGCGCGCGAAGAACGCGCCGCCGACGGAAGTACCGATGGGGGGCATGCAGATGCCGCAGGGAGCGCCCGCACCGGCCCCGGCCGCCCCGGCACCCGCGCCGAAGCCGAAGAAGACGCCGTAATGATCGAACCACTGGGCGAGTCGAGGGTACGCTGAGCATGCGCAATTCATTGATCATCGCGGTTGCGGCCGCGAGCATGCTGGCCTCTCCTCTTCGCGCCCAGCTGGGCACGGCTGACGAGAAGAATGGCAGCCCGCCGGTCGACGGCATCATCGCCGTCGTCGGCACGACGCCGATTCTTCGCTCCGATGTCGAGGAGCGCATCGCGCAGGCGCGCGCCTCCGGTCAGAAGATGCCCTCGGACTCCGCCAGCCAGGCAGCGATGGTCAAGAGCATCCTCGATGCCATCATCGACGAGGAGCTCCTGGTGCAGAAGGCGAAGGACGAGAAGGTCGAGGTCACGGACAACGATGTGAACACCGACGTCGACAAGCGCATGCAGACGATCCGCACGCGCTTTACCACCGAAAAGGAATTCCGCGACGAGCTCAAGAAGTCCGGCTTCGGAACGATCGAAGAGTTCCGTCGCTGGCTTGCTGATCAATCGCGACGCAGCCAGCTCCAGCAGAAGCTCTTCGAGAAGCTCCGCACGGATGGAAAGATCGCGCCGGCGTCGGTGTCGCCCGCCGAAGTCGATGAATTCTTCGCGAAGAACTCGAGCCAGCTGCAGAAGCTTCCCGCGACCGTGACGCTGCGGCAGATCGTCATCGCGCCGAAGCCGAGTCCGAAGCAGGACTCCATCGCGGTGGCGAAAGCCGAATCACTCTACGTCGAGATCTCGAAGGGCGGAGACTTCGAGCAGATCGCAAAGCGCGAGTCGATGGATCCGAGCACCAAGGAGCTCGGCGGCGACCTCGGCTGGCGCCGCCGCGGCGACTTCGTCCCCGAGTTCGATCGCGTCTACTTTTCGCTCCGGCCGGGCGTCGTCACGCCGCCCATCAAGACGGTGTTCGGCTATCATCTCATCAGGGTCGACCGCGTGCAGCCGGCAGAAGTGAAGGGCAGGCACATCCTGATTCGTCCGACCATCGATTCCGCGGACGTGCAGGCCGCTCGCGTCGAAGCGAACGACGTCGCGAAGCAATGGCGCGCCGGCGTTTCGTTCGACTCGCTGCGTGCGAAGCATCACGATCCGTCCGAAGAGTCGTCGATTCCGCAGCCATTCCCGCAGGCGCAACTGCCGAAGGAGTACCAGACGGCGATCGCGGGACACAAGGCGAACGACATCCTCGATCCGTTCCTGATCGAGGACAAGCAGCGCGGCACGCCGAAGTTCTTCGTCGTACAGATCACATCGATCGCTGCCGAGCACGAGCCGACGGTCGCCGACTGGCGCCAGAAGATTCGCGATCAGCTGGCTGAGGAGAAGGCGATCCGCCGCTATCTCGATGGTCTGCGGAAGGAAAGCTACGTGTCCATCCGCACCTGACCCGTGCGCGTCGACCTCGCGCTCAAGCGGCTCCTCCTCGTGAAGAGCCGCACGGAGGGGAAGGAAGCGTGCGACGTCGGCGCAGTGGCAGTGAATGGGAAGCGCGTGAAGGCGTCCGCGGAGGTTGCCGCCGGTGATCGCATCAGGCTCGACTACGCGCATCGCTCGCTCGAGATCGAGCTGCTCGCCGACGTCGGAAAGAACGTGAGCCGCGCGGACGCGAAAACGCTCTACCGCGTTCTCGCCGATGTGGTGACCGAATGACGCGACCGCGTCTCGCCGTCACGCTCGGCGATCCGCGCGGCATCGGCCCCGAGATCGTCGCCGCGGCGATCGCCGATGCGCGGGTCCGTGCGCGCGCGGAGCTGGTCATCGTCGGCCCCTCGGGCACCGTGGTGCCCGCCGACGAGGAGATCGGCGCGTGGGCGAGCGGCGGCAGCGCCGAGCGCGGCGGCCATCTCGCGGGGCTCGCCATCGAGCGCGCCGTCGCACTCGCGCTCGCCGGCGATGTGCAGGGAATCGTCACCGCGCCGATCGACAAGCACGCGCTCTTCGCCGGCGGCTACGACTTTCCGGGACACACGGAGATGCTCGCGGCGCTGACGGGGTCGAACGTCGCGATGATGCTCGCCTCCGATCGCCTGCGCGTGGTGCTCGTCACCACGCACATCGCGCTCGCGAATGTGCCACGCGAGCTCACGCGCGAACGGATCATCGAGTGCGCATCGATCACGCGTCGCGGACTGCAGAAGCTCTATGGCATCGCCGAGCCGCGCATCGCCCTGTGCGCGCTCAACCCGCACATGGGCGATGGCGGCCGCTTCGGCGCGGAGGACGACACGCTCCTCACTCCAGCCGCGCGCGATGCCGGCATCGTCGGGCCATTCCCCGCGGATACCGTGTTCGTGCGCGCGATGCGCGGCGAGTTCGACGCGGTGCTCGCGCCGTATCACGATGTCGGGATGACCGCGATCAAGGTCGCGTCGTTCGGCAGTGCGGTGAATGTGACGCTCGGCCTCCCGTTCCCGCGCACGAGTCCCGATCACGGCACCGCGCTCGACATCGCGGGCCAAAACCGCGCGGACCCGTCGAGCATGATCGAAGCGATCTTGGAGTGCGCGCGGTTCTCCGAGGTGCTGGTGGCGCCACGCTCATAGCGACGAGCGTGAAGCGTCAACGGCTGATGAGACGACAAGAAACTGATTGAACGGACAACTAACGGACACCGCGTCGCGCATTCTGGAGTTGACCCGGTTTCGTGGACACCTCACTGTACCTGATACGGAGGTGTTCGATGAAACGAGCAACTGGGAGTGATGCGGGGCGACGTACCCATCGGAAATTCAGTGCGGAGTTCAAGCGAGAGG
>JBDTJH010000226.1:0-2592 GCA_039935955.1 Gemmatimonadaceae bacterium | reverse complement strand
TTCGGTCGGGAAGACGTTGCCGGCCACCACCCAGTCGGCGCCATCGCGCTCGGCCTCGAGCGCTTCGAGCGCGCTGTGCACGCTCGCACCGAGCGGGAGATCGCTCGCGACGATGCGCGCGTCGAGGACGGTGATCGACTTCGAGGTGAGCTGCGCACCGTGCGTCCGCGCTGCGAGCGCGACGTCGAGCCGGTCGTTCACCACGAGCCAGCATCCGGTGCTTTCCTGTGCGTCACCGAGCGCGAGGGCGATCGCGTAGACCTGCGCGGCGGTGAGCCATCGCGAGCGGAGATGCACGGCGCCGCGCGGGCCGAGCGCGTGCATCACGCCGCGCGCACGCGTGGTGAAGTCGGGGTGCGCGATAATGAGGTCGTCGGTGACGGCGTGGATGTGCGGGACGGCGAGCATTCAGCCGCCCAGTCGCTCGCCCACCTCGATCCCGCGCCCACGCATCCACTCCTCCGGATCCACGCGCGTGCGCCCCGACGGCTGCGCGCAGACGATCAGCACCGCGCCGGCGCCGCAGGTCACGACCATCCCGCGCTTGTCGATCGACACCACGGTGCCCGGCGCGTGCGCGCTCTCGGACGGCGCGTCGGCGACGCTCGCGCCGAAGAGCTTGATGTCGCCACCGCGATGCGAGGTGAACGCGCCGGGCTTCGGGTCGCACGCGCGGATGTGGCGGCCGATCGCGTCCGCGCTGTCGTTCCAGTTCACGCGTGCCATCTCGCGCAAAATCTTCGGCGCGAACGTCGCCTTCGCGTCGTCCTGCGGCGTTTCGGTGAGCCTGTCGAGCGACATCAGCGTGAGCGCCTCGACGAGCGCCAACGCGCCGAGCTCGGAAAGGCGAGCCTCGAGCTCGCCTGCGGTCTCGTCGCGTGCGACCGGCGTGCGTGCCTGGAGCATGAGCGGGCCGGCGTCGAGCGCCTTCACCATGCGCATTATGGTCACGCCGGTCTCCGCGAGCCCCGCGCGCACGGCGCCCTGAATCGGCGCGGCGCCGCGCAGCGCAGGGAGCAGCGACGCATGCACGTTGATGGTTCCGTGCGTCGGCAGCGCGATCAGTGACTCTCGGAGGATGTGACCGTACGAGACGACGATGCTGAGCTCGGGCTCGAGCGCACGGAGCGCTGTGAGAAACTCCTCATCTTTCGGCGTCTCGGGCTGGAAGAGCGGAATGTCCTCCTCGAGCGCGACGAGCTTTACCGGCGAAGGGACCAGCGTCGAGCGCGAGCGCCCGACCGCGCGATCCGGCTGCGTCACCACCCCCACGACATCGAAGCCCTCGCCGAGCAGTGCGCGGAGGGCGGGGACGGCGAAGCTCGAGGTGCCCCAAAAGACGAGTCGCAACTACAGCTCCTCATCGCGTTCGTGATGCTGCGCCGTCTCGCGCGGCGGCATCGGACGCGTGAGCGACTTGTCCTTGCCGCGGAGCTTCCGCCACTTCTTGATCGCCGCCTGGCGCTTGAGCAAGCTGAGATAGTCGATGAACAGTCGCCCGTGCAGGTGGTCGATCTCGTGCTGCAGACAGCGCGCGAGCAGGTCGTGCCCATCGATCTCGATCGGCTTCCCGTTGCGGTCGAGTGCGCGCACCACCACGTGCTTCGCGCGCGTGACGTCGCCGTAGATCTCGGGAATGGAGAGACACCCTTCCTCGCCCGACTGCTCGCCGTCGCTCTCGATGATCTCGGGATTCACCAGCGCGTATTTCACCTTGTCGATGTCGATGACACAGATGCGCTCCAGCCGCCCGACCTGCGTCGCCGCGAGGCCAATGCCGCGGGCGACGTGCATCGTCTCGAACATGTCATCGATCAGGCGACGATGCGCATCCGTCACTTCCGTCAGCACCGTCGTCTCCTGGCGGAGGATCGGTGCATCGAGGACATAGATATCCAGCGGGGTCACGCGCCGGCGGCTCCTTCACCGGTCTTCGATAGTACCTTCGCGATCCTGCCGCGCTCCACGACAATCCGGGACTCCGCGCTCTTGATCGTGATGCGATCCTCCATCGTCACGACGGCTTCCCCGTCCTTCGTCGTCTGCTTGATGAAGATCACGTCGCCGATGATCCCGCCGGCGGTCACGACTTCATCGCCCTTTTTGATCTCGCGCAGACTGAGCTCCTGCTGCTGCTTTTGCTTCTGCTGCGGACGAAAGAGAATGAAATAGAAGATCGCGAGGATCGCGACCATCTGGAACGCGAATCCGAACATCGGATTCGTGCCCGGGCTCGGCGTCATCAAGAGCAGCGCGTGCAAGACGTTCATGGTGTGGACAGTGGTCGAAGATGATAGCGGTCGAGCCAGCGCTCACTCCATGCATCGAGCGAGCCTTCCGCAATGGCGCTCCGCACATCGCGCATCAGCGCAAGAAGGAAATGTACATTGTGCAGGGAGAGAAGATGCATGCCGAGCGCCTCTTCCGATACGAAGAGATGCCGGATGTAGGCGCGAGTAAATCGAGCACAGGTGGAGCAGTCGCAGCGGCTGTCGAGCGGCAGCGGGTCGGTCCGGAACTTTACGTTCCGCACATTGAGCCGCCCCTCGCTCGTGAACGCCGTTCCCGTGCGCCCCATGCGCGTCGGCGCGA
>JBDTJH010000225.1:0-3737 GCA_039935955.1 Gemmatimonadaceae bacterium | reverse complement strand
GCATCGACGATCTCGCGCTCGCGACAATCGAGATTCCGTCCGGCATCCGCAGCATCGATGCGCGCTCGGTTGCGTCGCGCGACGCGGCGGTGCCGGAGCTGCACGTCAGCATCGGTAGCATCGAGGTCATCGTCGAGGAGGCGCCGACGGCGCAGATACCCGCGGCGCGTACTGCGAATGCGCCAGCGGTTGCGATCACGGGCTCGTCGTCGCGACGGCTGGCACGCCACCATCTGCGCGGCTGATCGCTCATGGCCCTCGTCAACTCCGGGCGCGCTATCGGCGCCGTGTCGCAGCTGTTGCACGATCGGCTGCTCGACGCACTGGGGAGCGCAGTCGACGATGTCACCGTCGGGCGTCCCGAGCCGCCGCCGGGCGCGGTGAACAAGCTGCGACTCAACATCTTCCTCTACGAGATTCATCTCGACGAGTATCTGCGCAATCATCCGCTCGACGAGGGACAGGATGCGCCGCTCTGGCTGGTGCTCCGCTACCTCCTCACCGCCTTCGATGCCGACGGCGAGAGCGACTCCATCCGCGCGCACGAGCTGCTCGGCCAGGGCATGCGTGCGCTCAACGCGCTCAACTATTTATCGCTGACGAGTCTTCCCCCAGCGACGATCGAGGCGCTCGACGACAACCCAGACAAGCTCAAGCTAAATTTCGAGGCGGCGCCGTCGGACCTCCTCTCGCGGCTGATGCAAGGCAGCGATGAGAAGTATCGCTGCTCGGCCGCCTTCGAGATCCGGCCCGTGCTCGTCGCGCCGGCGGAGACGCCGACGTATTCGCAGCTCGTAGGCATTGACTACACGTCGGCACCGTCCACGATCATTGGGCGCAAGGGAGTTCAGCTGCTCGCGCTTCCGTCGATCGGACCATCGCTCGATGCTCTCGACCCGCTCACGTTCGGACTGGGGAACACGGTGACGCTCACGGGGAGCGGGCTCGGTGCCACGGTGCTCTCGGTCAACTTCGGCGCCGCCGTATTCGGCGCCACGTCGCAAAAAGAGGGGACCCTCACCTTCGTGGTGAGCGACAGTCTCGCCGACGGTGCGACGATCTCCGCCGGCAGCCAGGTGATCAGCGTCTTCGAGTCGCTGCCGGGCGGACGAACGCGTACTAGCAACCTGATCGTGGGCGGACTGCGGCCGCGTCTCGATACGGCAGTTCCGAGCGCACTCGTACGGACGTTTCCCGCAGATCCGACGAAGCCCGTGTTTGGCACTCTCGATCTCACCGGCGTGCTGCTCGGCACCGCCGATGATGAGATCTATCTGGCCTTCCACAACGGGACCGCGGTCGTCGCCATGTTCGACGACTTCACGATAACGCCCGGACCGCCGTTTCAGACGAAGCTTCGGCTCAAGATTCCGCACGAGGGCGCGCTGCCGCCGGCGAGCTATCGACTGCTGCTGCGAGTGAACGGACAGCAGGCTGTGAATAGTCCGCTCGTCGCGTGGAAGGTATGAAGAGCGCGAGCACGGAGCGCGCGGTTGCGTTCACACCCGGCCTTGGCGGCTCGGACGAGACCGCCGCTTATTGGCTGCTGCAGGTAAACCTGCGCCTGCGCCGCGAGATCTGCTGGCGCTGGCATCTTCGTGGCGAGCTGCCATTGCATGCGAACGCGCTGCCCCCTGCGGAGAGCCCGCTGATGGTCAGCCTCGACCTCGCGCGCCACGCTCGTGCGAAGCTGGACTTTTTTCGCACGGACATCACCGCACGCTATCTCACGGAGCATCTCGCCACTCCGGAGCCGGAGGGCCGCGCAGCGGCGCACGGTTCGTTCGGTTGGGTTGCGCGCATGCTTTCACTTTCACCCGTTGACAGATTCGCGCTCGCGCTTGCCGTAAGTGCCGCAGTAGACGGCGCACTCGGCCCAGTCATCGCGGCGTGCCTCGACGACGCCACGCGCACCACGCCGTCTCTCGGGCTCATCCAGCGGCTGTGGGACGACGCGTCGGAGGCGGCGGGGCTCGCGGATCCCTGGCACGCACTCTGGCGCCACGCGCTCATGCATGTGCAGCCGTCGCCCGCGATCAACGACGGGTTGATCGAGTGGAGCAGGCCGTTCATCACACCCGCGTTGATCGCGCGGCATCTGCTCTTTCCCGATGCGCCGCTCCCGGAGATGCTGGCGCCGCTTGCGGCTTCGTCGCCCGGAGAGATCTCTGGCGACGTTGCCGAGCAATTCCGTCCGGCGATAGCGCGCTTGCGTACGGGTGAAGATCGTCACCTCCGCATCGTCCCCGTCCTCGGTCCGCGCAGCGTATCAAGCGCCAGCGCCGTCGCATACGTGGCCGGCGCCGTCGGCCGCCCCGTATGCAGCATCGCGAGTCGCCTCGTCGCGGCTGACGGCGCGCTTGTGCTGCGATCGCTCGCGGTGTTGTGCTGGCTCTCCGGATACGATCTCCTCATCCAGGATCCGGAGTTACTGGCGCGTTCCGACGAGTCCGCATCACTCGCCCTCAGCACCCTGCGTGGATTGCCACTGATCGTGTACGTCCCGGTGACCGACGGCGCTGCGATCGCTGCGCTTCCGCGCGATCTCGTTCAACCCGTAATACCAGTTACCGGTCTCGATCATGGCGCACGCGTAGCGCTCTGGCGCTCGTCACTGGGCCGCCGCGGCGCGGGGCTGGGCGACGCGGTGGATGAATGCTCTCGTCGCTTCCGCTACGAGCGCGAGCGGATCATTACGATCGCACAGGCGCTGCGCTCGGATCCTGAACCGATCACGAAAGATCGGCTGATGATCGCGTGCCGAGCGGAGATCCAGCTCGACATAGGCCACCTGGCGCAGGAGGTGTCGCCGCGCTTTCGGGACGACGAGCTCGTTCTCCCGCCTGCGCAGCGGACTCAGTTCGACGAGGTTGCGCGCGCGATGCAGTCGCTCACGGCCGTGCACTACCAGTGGGGGATGGGGCGAGCGTGGAACGAGTGCGGCATCTCCGTTCTCTTTGCCGGCGCGCCGGGCACGGGGAAGACGATGGCCGCCGAAGTGTTGGCGACGTCGTTAGAGATGCCGATGTACCGCATCGACCTCTCCCAGGTAGTCAACAAGTACATCGGAGAAACGGAGAAGAATCTCAAGCGCGTCTTCGACGTCGCGGACGCCGCCGACACGATCCTTTTCTTCGACGAGTGCGATGCGCTGTTTGGACGGCGCACCGAGGTGAAGGACGCGCACGACCGTTACGCAAACGTCGAGATCAGCTATCTGCTCGAGCGGATGGAGCGCTTCAAGGGTCTCGCGATTCTCGCGACGAACCGCCGCAAGGATATCGACGAAGCGTTTCTGCGACGGTTGCGCTACATCGTGGAATTTCCGATGCCCGGTGTTTGTGAGCGGCGCTCACTCTGGGCGAGGATGATGCCGGCCGCGATCGACTCCAGCGATGTCGACATCGACTTCCTCGCGCGCCAGTTTCCGCTGGCGGGCGGACACATTCGTTCGATCATCATGAATGCGTGCCTGCAGAGCGCTGGAGGCGCGCGCGCGAAGGAAAAGCGACTCACAATGAGCCGCGTCGTCGTTGCCGTGCACCGCGAGTACGAGAAGCTCGGCCGTTCCGTAACCGTGGAACAGTTCGGTCCCCACTCGTCGGCACTACAGGCCTCCGCCGATGCGTGAGGTCGCGATCAGGCGCATTCGCATCATCGTCAAAGGACGCGCCATCGCGAGAAGCGCCGGCCAAGAGCTTGGGGCCGCCTTCGCGTCCGCGCTGCCGAAGAGGCTC
>JBDTJH010000224.1:0-2713 GCA_039935955.1 Gemmatimonadaceae bacterium | reverse complement strand
TCGGCATCTCGCGGGGCACGCTCATCGCGCGTCTCGAACGCTTCGGTGTTCCTCGCCCGCGGAAGTGAATACGGTGGCGACGTGATGTGGCGTGCGAAGCCTGGGACTGCGCTCTGGAGGAACGCGTGCGCAGCAGTGCTCGTGACCTGCGTGACGGTGCTCTCCACATCGTCGGCGGCCTGGGCACAGACCACCGACCGCGAGCGTGCCGAGACGCACTTCGACCTCGGGCGACGTCACGTTCAGGCCGGGCGCTGCGATCTCGCCATCGAGGAATTTCGACAGAGCATCGACTTCGAGCCCACGAGCGTGGGCGCTCGGTTGAACATCGGTGATTGCTACGTCGTGCTCGGTCGCTTGCCGGAGGCGTTCCGCCAGTACGAGGACGCCGAGGCGAACGCGCGCCTCCAGAACGATGCGCGCATCGATGCGGCGCAGCGCTCTGCGGCGGAGGTCCAAGCGAAGCTGGTTCGCGTGATCGTTCGCGAGCCTGAGCCCGCGGTGCCGGGCGCCATGCTCTCGGTCGACGGAGCGCCGGCGGGCACGAGCCCGTGGACGATCGCGCTCACTCCGGGCACGACGCACGTGCTCGATGCGAGCGCGCCCGACGGTCGACGCTGGCATGCGCAGGTTCGCGGGAACGCCGGAGACACGGTCCGGTTCGATCTCACAGCGGTGGCGAATTCGCCCACGACGACGACGAGAGCTCCGACCGCGCCAGCAGCCCACCCGGGCACGACGCAAACGCGAGGTCCGCTCGCAGCAGTTGGCTTGGGCACGGGCGCCGTCGGGCTCGCGAGCATCGCCACGGGAGCCGTGTTCGGCGTGCTTGCATTGTCGTCGCGCAGTGATCTCGCCGACGCCGTGAACAATGATCCGCAGTGCTCAGGAAGGTATCCCGACGCGCGCTGCGAGCCGGCCGCCGCGCCGCGCCTTCAGCCGATCCGCGATCGCGCGTTCACGCAGTCCACCATCGCTGACGTCGGACTCATCGGGGGCGCGGCTTTGCTTGCTGGCGGCGTTATCATGTTCATCGTGGCGCCTCGGTCGCCGTTGCGCGTGAGCGTCGGAAAGGGCGCTGCGCTCGAGGGCTCGTTCTGAGAGCTCGGTAGCTGACGCTCCGCCGCTGACCGTTCAGAGATGCTCGCGACCGGTGGTGTCGGCACGCGCAGGTTGAGCAGGGCCCGCACGCGGACGAGGGTCATGAGAGACTATCGTCGCGCGCGCATTCTCCGCCGCTCTCTGTGCTCCTGCCGATGGTGACGCGGTCGTACGCGCAGTCGTGCTCGCGATGGTGATGGGCGCGGCGCTCGACGTTTCGATCGGCGAAACGGCGACAGCGGGCCTACTCGTCGCGGCAGCTCCCTCGACGCTCGGCGATATTGCGGTTGTCGTTTCGCGCGAGTCACGAATGCCGATCGCGACAGCGACCGATATCGCGATGCTCGTCAGCGCAGCGCTGGCGATCACCCACGTGCGCCGGCGAGCCGCCACCGGCGTGCGCGCTTCCCCCGTTTGCACGGCGCGCAGAGCAGCGAACATCTCCTCGGCGGACGCAAAGCGCTCTGCGCGATCGATCGCGAGCGCCCGCGCCACCACCGCGGCGATCTCGGGCCTGATCCGGGACATGTGTTTGGTCAGCGATGCGGACGGCACATTACAGATCGCATACACGCGCGCGCCGATCGCGTGGACGTCGGCCGTGGGCACCACGCCGCTCAACATCTCGTACAGCACGACGCCGAGTGACCAAAGATCGGTTCGATGATCGACATCGCGCGGCGATGCGAGCTGCTCCGGAGACATATACAGCGGCGAACCGACGAGATCGCCCGTCGCTGTGAGGGGGTTGGTGTCCGCATTTTCTTCGACGAGCTTCGCGATGCCGAAGTCGAGGATCTTCACGATGCGCCGTCCGTCGTCGGTCTCCGCGAGGAAGAGGTTTGCTGGCTTCAGGTCGCGATGCACGACGTCGGCGGCGTGCGCCGCCATGAGCCCGCGACATGTCTCGAGAGCGATCGTGAGCGCGCGCTCTTCCGACAGTGGCCCGCGCGCGAGCACACGCCCCAGGTCTTCGCCCTCGAGATGCTCCATCACGAGGAACGGCATGCCGCTCGCGTCGTCCTCGCCGGCATCAAGCACCTGCACGACATGCGTCGAGTCGATCGCGCCCGCCGCCTTGGCTTCACGTTCGAAGCGGCGAATCGCCTTCGAGCCCTTCGAAAGACCGTGCTCGTGGATTAGCTTCAGCGCTACACGCCGGCCGGTCTTCGCGTGAATGGCGTCGTAGACCGCGCCCATGCCTCCTTCGGCGAGGAGCCGAACGACATGGTACTTGCCGGCGATGACGAGGCCTGGGTTCACGCGGTCACGATAGCTGACGCATGTTCGGGCGGCCACCGCGCGCCAACTCGAGAACGCCGCGGTCTGTCGTCGTCAAATCGCAAGGCCTCGCGCCACGGCAAGCGCGCCGCTGCGGTGCTATCTTGGCGTGATGAGACCGGCCGCGAAGTGTACCGCGATCCTCGCGTGCCTCGCGTGCCTCGCATCATGCGCGGCGCTCGTCGATCTACAGAACGTCCCCTACGGATCAATCGACAGCGACGCCGCTGCGGAAGGCTCCGTCGCGGACGCATCCTCCGCGCCCCCACAAGACGCTGCTGCAGAGCAAGACGCCTTGCCGACACCCGACGTCGACGCTAGCGCATGCGGC
>JBDTJH010000223.1:0-28436 GCA_039935955.1 Gemmatimonadaceae bacterium | reverse complement strand
GTCTCTCGCGCGCCGTTCGCATTCAAGTCAGCTCCAGCCGCCGGCCACCGAGATCTTCTCGCCGTTGACCCATCCGGACTCACTCGACGCCAGGAACACGTCGACGCGCGCGATGTCCTCTGGCTGAGAGATGCGGCCGAATGGAGTGTTCGATACGAGATGCTTCTCGAAGTCGCCACCGATCATCCCGAGGGTGCGTGAGCCTTCCGTGTCGGCGCCTCCCGGAGCGATCGTGTGCACGCGGATGTTGCGCGCTTGCTCGACGAGTAATTCACGACCACCGATGCGCCAGCGGCGCCGAGCGCGGTGGCGATGGCGCTTCTCAAAGGTTCCAGCGACCTTCTCTAGATGGCCGCCGCGCCTCCCATGTGCTCCTCGGCCCCAACCTGCATCGCGCGCCTGACCGCGCCGCGCACCGACACGATCGCCGCCGCGTGCATCTTGCTCCCCGGCACCGCGGACTTGAGCCGATGCTCGACGCGACGCCGCAGGGCGCTCCCCGGCTCGAGCAGTCCGCCGCCCAGCGCGACCTGCACGGCCGCGCGCTCATCCTGGAAGAGCGACCGTGCGAGCGTGCGCACGTGCAGCACCAGCTCTTCAGCCGCGAGGCCAAGCAGCGCGTTCGCGCGAAGATCTCCGGCCTCCGCGCTTGCCACCACGACGGGGGCGAGCGACGCGATCTGCGCGACCGTCGCGCTCGCGGCCCATGGAATCAGCGACTCCACCTCGTCGAGCTCCGCAGCGGTGAGGATCGCGCCGACGAGCGACGTATCAGGCTCGCGCCCATCCGTCGCGGCCGTCACCACCGACAGCGCGCGACGCGCGATCCAGTAGCCGCCACCCTCGTCGCCGATGTACGGCCCCCAGCCTCCCACGCGCTCGAGCGCGCCCGCGGGCCCGCGCCCGTGCGCGATCGATCCCGTCCCGGCGATGAGCACGATCCCCGACTCATCCCCGAACGCATCGGCCAGCGCGATCTCCGCGTCCGTCACCACGAGCACGTCGTCGGCGAGCGACTCGGCGTGCAACGCCTCGCTCAGCGCGCGACGCTCGTTCTCGCGACCGACGCCCGCGACGCCGGCGCACAGCGCGCGCGGCGCGCCGAGCGTGGGGTCGAGCGTGACGAGCGCATCGCGCACGGCGGCCGCGATGATCGACGCCGACCGCTCGATCTCACCTGGCTTCACGGCGCCCCCCTCGCGCTCGGCGCTCGCAACGATCTCTCCGTTCGCATCGGCGATGGCGACGCGCGTGCGCGACCCTCCCGCGTCGACGCCGATCACCAGCCCGATCACGCGTCCACCTCGGCCGCAGCGCGCGGTGGCATCGGATGGATGAGCGACGAGAGAATGCCCGTCGCCATCGTGATCGTCGTGCCGATCAGCACGTACCACGGCCACGCGATGCGCGCGATCGGTGCGAGCGCCGGGTGCAGGGTCGGGAAGGCCGCGCCGAGCGGCTTTGCGGAAACGACGATTGCCATTGCGAGAATCCCCACGCTCATGCCGATCAGCGCATCGCGCTGCATCGCGCGCCGCCAGAAAATTCCGAGAAAGAAGCCACCCAGCAGGCCGCCGTACGTGAAGCTCGCGATCGACAGTGCGACCACGACCACCGGCGTCCCCTGCGCATGAAACATGAGGGCACCGCCAGTGAGAATGACACCCCACATCACCGCGAGCGCACGGGAAATCTTCAGCGCGCGGGGATCGTCGGGGGAGAGCTTCGCGATCGGAAGGTAGATGTCGTTCGTCGCGGCGGCCGCGAGCGAGTTGATTGCTCCCGAGTGCGTGCTCATCGTCGCCGCCACGATCGCCGCTACGATGAGCCCGAGCAGCCCCGACGGCATGTGCTCGACGATGTAAGTCGGGAAGATCACGTCGGTCGCGTCGAAGTGGCGTCCCTGATAGAACGCCCAGAGCCCGAGCCCGATCACGAGAAAGAGCGCGAATTGCGCGAACACCGCGAAGCCGCTGCCGATGATCGCGCGCCTGGCGTCGCGCAGCGAGCGCGCGCAGAGCAGCCGCTGCACGATCAACTGATCCGCGCCGTGCGAGGCCATCGAGAGGAACGCGCCGCCGAGCAGCCCGGCGAAGAGTGTATAGGGGCGGTCGACACCCATGTACGTGTCGATCACGCGGAGCTTTCCCGCGTCGCCCGCCGTGTGGAGGATCGCGCCCCATCCGCCGGGTACCGCGCGGCCGAGCAACACGCACGCGACGATCCCGCCGAAGACGTACACGCCGGCCTGCACGAGCTCCGTCCATACTACCGCCTTCATTCCGCCGCGATACGTGTAGATGATCGTGAGCAGGCCGAGGATCAGTACGGCGATCGGCGTCACGAGCGCGGGGTTCTTCACCGCCGGTCCGATAATCAGCGCGATCGGAATCGCCGTCGCAAAGACGCGCACCGAATCCGCCAACGCGCGCGTGGCCATGAACACGATCGACGTGAACCGTCGCGTCGCCACGCCGAATCTGCGCTCGAGCAAGGCGTACGCCGTGACGAGCTGTCCGTTGTAGTAGCGCGGCAGCAGCGTGTACGCGATCACGATGCGACCGATGACGTAGCCGGCGACGATCTGCAGGAACGCGAGATCGCCCGTGTGCGGCGCACTTCCGTAGCTGAGCCCCGGTGTCGAGATGAAGGTGAGGGCGCTCGTCTCCGTCGCCACGACAGAGAAGAGCACCGCCCACCACGGAATCGACCGCTCGGCCACGAAGTAGTCGTTCGAGCTGCGCTGTCGCCGTCCCACGTAGAGACCGAGCGCGGTGGTGCCGCCGAGGTAGGCGAGGAGGACGGCGAGATCGAGCGCGCCGAAGGTGTGCATTAGCCTCGCGGGCGGAGCACGGATGCGACGAAGCCCGCGACGGCAGCAACCGTCGCGGGCTTCGAGCAATCACTCATCCGGCGCACCAGCTGCGCCGGCGTTCGTGCGCTAGCGATTACGCGTTGAACGAGCTGCCGCAGCCGCAGCCGCCCGTGGAGTTCGGATTCGAGAAGGTGAAGCCCGATCCCTGCATCGACGAGACGTAGTCGATGGTCACGCCATTGAGATACTGGGCGGAGAACGGATCGACGAACACCTTGAACCCTTCCTGCTCGACGATGAGATCATCGTCCGCCGCCTTCTCCTCAATGAGAAGGCCGTACTTGAAGCCGCTGCAGCCACCGGGCTGCACGCTCACACGAAGCCCGCCGCCGGTCTCGACGACGCCTTCCTGCTCCATGAATCGCTTGACCTCGACCGCGGCCGTGGGCGTAACGGAAACGGTGACGGCGGGTTCCTGGGTGGTGGCCATGGCTACCTCGAAGATTGTGGCGTTGTGGAGCTGTAACTCAATGGAAAAATATAGTGGCTAGCTACGCCGCGTACAACGGTCGGGAGCGAAGTTGTCCCCGGTAAATGACCGGGCGATCCACGCGAACGCAACGATGGCAATCGTCACCAGCACCGCGCCCGCGACCCACTCCCCGAAAATGATCTTGCCGATCCCGAACAGCGTAGAATACACCGCAATCACGCCGGCGAGCCAGTTCGCCCACGCCCAGCGACCACCGGGAATCTCCTCGCGTCCGTAACCGAGCTTGTTGGATATGCGGAGCCAGCCGGGACCTCCCGGACGCACGCGTTTGTAGAACGCTTCGAGCACCGCTTCCGGTTCCGGCTTCGTCGCGAAGGTGACGATCAGCCACACTGCCGTCGTCACCGAGACGGTGATGATCATGACCCACGCGTCCGCCTCCGGGCCGCCGGCCGCGACGACCTTCGGCACCAACGCGGGGCCGAGGTAGCCAAGCACCGCGAGCGATGTCGCGAACGACGCGATCATCCCGCTGATTTCGGACCAGGCGTTGATGCGCCACCAGTACCAGCGCAGGATGAGCACGAGTCCAGTGCCCGCGCCCAGCGCGAGGAGCAGACGCCACGCATCCGCGATGGACGAGAGCTGCCACGTGACCACGAGCGACATCGCGAACAGGAATACCGTCGCGGTGCGCGAGACGTTCACGTAGTGCTTCTCCGTCTCGTTCTTGCGCAGGAAGCGCTTATAGAAGTCATTGACGAGATACGACGCGCCCCAGTTGAGCTGCGTCCCGACCGTCGACATGTAGGCCGCTGCGAAACCCGCGAGCATGAAGCCGCGCCACGGCGTCGGCAGAAGATCGACGAAGGCGTGCACGTACCCCGACTCCTTGTCCTGCAGATTCGGGTAGAGGATGATCGTCGCCAGTCCCGTGATGATCCACGGCCACGGGCGCAGCGCGTAGTGCGCCACCTGGAAGAAGAGCGTCGCCAGCACGCCGTCGCGCTCCGTACGCGCGGAGAAGATTCGTTGCGCGACGTAGCCGCCGCCGCCCGGCTCGGCGCCGGGGTACCATGCGGCCCACCATTGCATGAAGAAGAAGACGCCGAGCGCGGTGAGCGGCATCCAGGGATAGGCGGAGAGATGCCCGTTGTGCATCGAGACGGGGAGCACCGAGAGCCCGGCGGACTCGCTTCCGAAGTGCGCGGCCACGCCGGCCTTGAGCGCCGTCATGCCGCCCACGGCGCGCACGCTGAAAACGGCGAGGACGATCACCGCCGTCATCTTGATCACGAACTGGACGAGGTCCGTCCAGAGCACGGCCCACAGCCCCGCCGCCACGGCGTAGAACATCGTCACCACGAAACAGATGCCGACGGCCGCGTAGGGGTTCACACCGAGCGAGATGGTGAGAATCTTTATCATCGCGCGGGTGACCCAGCCGAGCACGAGCAGGTTGATCGGGATGGCGAGGTAAAGCGCACGGAATCCCCGCAGCACGGCCGCTGGCTTGCCGCTGTAACGGATCTCCGCGAATTCGACATCCGTCATCACCCCGGCGCGGCGCCAGAGCCGCGCGAAGAAGAAGACGGTGAGCATCCCGCTCATCAAAAAATCCCACCAAAGCCAGTTGCCAGCGACGCCGTTCGCGACGACGAGTCCGGTTACGACGAGGGGGGTGTCGGCGGCGAATGTGGTCGCGACCATTGAAGCGCCGGCGAGCCACCACGGAACGTCGCGGCCCGAGAGGAAGTATTCACTGAGGCTCTCGCCGCCGCGTTTGGTAAAGTAGAATCCAATGCCGGTGGAGAGCGTGAAGTACGCGGCGACGATGGCCCAGTCGATCGCGGTGAGCTTCATGCGGCAGCACCGGGTGCAGGCGAGCGGGGAGCGTGTCGGCGCACGGCGCGCGAGGTATCTTGTGGCGTCATCGGCTCAAATCGGAGAGGGAATGAATCGATATACGAGAAAGAGCTCACTCGCGACACTGGCCATCGCCGTCGCCTGCGTTGCCGGCGCAGGCCACGCGCGACAGGGTGCGGGCCACGCTCGGCCGGGAATATCGGTGCTGGTTCACGACAGCGCAGAATTCATCGATGGTAAGCGCGTCGGACTGTTGACGAATCAGACTGGGGTCGACGAACATGGCGTGAGCGACATCGATCTCATCACACGACGAGCGGCGGCGCATCCGGGCACAGGGCCGAATCTCGTCGCGCTCTTCTCTCCCGAGCACGGCATCCGTGGCACGGAAGACCGAACGAATCTGGCGAACGGGAAGGATCTTCGCAGCGGGGTGCCGATCTATTCGCTGTACGGCGCGACCACGCTCGCCCCGCCGGACAGTGTGCTCAAGAGGCTCGACGTCCTTCTCATCGACATGCAGGACATCGGCGCCCGCCCGTGGACGTTCGTCGCGACGATGGTCTACGCGATGCGCGCCGCGGCTGCGAACCACGTGCGCGTCATCGTGCTGGATCGTCCCAATCCGATCACGGGCGAGCACGTCGAAGGGCCGATTCTCGACACGAGCTTCGCATACGCAGGGTCGCACAGCGCGGCGCGCGCGGCGACGCCAACGGCGCTCTATCCGATTCCGACGCGACATGGACTCACGATGGGCGAGCTCGCGCTCTTCTACAATGACGTGATGGGGATCCACGCGGACCTCAAGGTGATCAAGGTCATCGGCTGGCGACGCGTGGACTGGTTCGACCAGACAAAGCTGCCGTGGATCAAGCCGTCGCCGAACATGCCGAATCTCACGAGTGCGACGCTGTATCCGGGGGTCGTCTGGCTCGAGGCCACGAACATTTCCGTCGGTCGCGGAACCTCGGAGGCTTTCCAGCACGTGGGCGCGCCGTGGCTCGATGCGAAGAAGGCGGTGGACCTGCTCAAGGGTCGTGAGCTTCCCGGCGTGAAGTTCGAGGAGGAACGCTTTACGCCGGTGCATCCGGGCGACGACAAGTACGGCGGCGTGAGCGTGCATGGCATCCACATCATCATCACCGATCGCGACCGCCTCAACACCGCGCGACTCGGGGCCGATCTCCTCTGGGCGATCATCCAGACGAACGGCGACTCGGTGCGCTTTCAGCAGAAGGGCTTCAATCAACTCTACGGAATTCCGGGCGCGCGCGAGGCGTTCATGCGCGGCGCCGATCCCGACTCGATGATCGACGCAACCCTGGCGCCTGCGGTCGCCTTCCAGCAGGCGACGCACAGATACCGGCTGTACAAGTAGAGTTCCGGCGAGGTGGTAGTGCTGGTGCAAAAGCGTCTGCAATTGAAATTCGATCGAACGGGTGGACGGCACGGATTGAACGGATCTGCAGTCTCCGTTTTATCCGTGCTTCTCTCCGTTCAATCGTTTCACCAGCCCGTCATTTCGTTCGTTTCCGCCTAGCTTACGACTGAAGGTACCGCCGCACAGCCGCGAAGACCGCGTCGATGTCGGCCGGCATCGTGCCCGGGTTCACGATGCACGAGCGCAGCCAGGTGCGGCCGCGCAGCACGGTGCTCGAGAGGAAGGCCGCGCCGCCGAGCTGCAGGGAGGCGAGCACGCGCTGATTGAGCGCATTGGTGGCCGCGTCGTCGCCGCGCAGTGCGGCGGGGACGACGCGGAAGCAGACGATGCTCAGCCCCTGTGGCTCCCAAAGCTCGAAGTCGCTCGAGGCGCGCACGAGGTCGGCGAGCCGGCGCGCCATCGCGATGTCGTGCGCAATCAGCGATGCGTAGCCGGAGGTTCCGAAGTAGCGCAACGCCATCCACAGCTTGAGGGCGCGAAAGGGACGCGTTTGCTCCGAGCCATACTCGCTGAGCCACGGCGGCCCCTGCACGCCGTGCTTGTCGTCGTCGCTGCGCAGATACGGCGGCACCAGACTGAAGGTGTCGCGCATCAGCTTCGCGTCGCGAATAAGCACCATCCCCGCATCGACCGGGACGTACAGCCATTTGTGCGCGTCGATGCCGACGCTGTTCGCGCGCCCAATCGCCGCGAGGGGCGCGCGGAATTCGCGTGTGAGTATCGCTGGAGCACCGTAGCCGCCGTCGATATGCAGCCACACGTCGTGCTTCGCGCACACATCCGCGATCGCGTCGAGCGGGTCAATCGCGCCCGTATTCACGGTGCCCGCGCTCGCGATCACGGCCACCGGCAGCGCGCCCGTCGCCAGGTCCTGCGCGAGCATCGCATCGAGCGCTTCTGCGCGCATGCAAAGCGCGTCGTCGCTCGGCACGATGCGCAGCGATGCGCTGCCGAGGCCGAGCAGCTCGACGGCCTTCTGATGGCAGGAGTGTGCTTCGCCGCTCTCGTACACGCACATGCGCACGGGACTACCGGTCGAGTTGACGATGTGCGCACCCTCGCGCCTCATATCCCACCCGATGCGCGCGGCGGCGGCGTGTCTCGCGACGGCGAGTCCCGTGATCGCCGCGGCCGAGCTGCCGCTCACCAGCAGCCCCATGCTCTCGGCGGGGAAGCCGAAGATGGTCTTGAACCACTGAATTACTTCGCGCTCGATCCAGACGGCGGCGTGATTGCCGCCGGCGACGCTGGGATTCATCGCCGAGGCCAGCGCCTGCGCGAAGATTCCGATCACCGCCGGCGGTGAGTTCACCCAGGCGGAGAAGCGCGGATGTCCGTTACCGAAGGGGTAGCGTCCGATCTCGTGCTCGAAGCGGCGCAGGATGACGTCGACGTCTTCACCGATGACGGGCAGCGGGGCCGCGAGGAGCGAGGCCGCCAGCTGCGGAGGAACGGGCTCGAACACCGGCGAGGCGGGAAGAGCCGTGAGATACTCCGCGATCCAGTCGGCAACCTCGCGCCCCACGCGCTGGATCTCGGCGGTGCTCCAGACGAAATCGGGCGCGGGTCGGTCGTCAGCTGACATGATCGGCGGTCATGAGCGGAATATCATGAACAGGCGCGTAGGCGGCAATCTGCAGAAGGTGCGCGGATCACAACGGCTCAGCACGCACCTTGCACGGGTGGTGTGCAACACTCGTCCCGCCAATAGGAGTCGCAAATGCGAATGTTTACCGTAGTTCTTCTCGCCGCCTCGCTCGCGGCATGCAACCGCAAGGTCGAAGTCGGCAGCGCGCCCTCGCCATCGAGCGGGATGGCCGTACACCTGACCAACAATGCCAGCCAGGCCGTCAATGCCTACGTGACCTCGGGCGGCGCCGATGTATTCCTCGGTCAGGTCGGCGCCAACAGCGTGAAGACGCTCACGGTTTCCGGTGTGTCCTCGGGGAGCTCGGTGACACTCAAGGCAAAGACCGCCGACGGTGCGCGCACCTACACGAAAGACAACGTGACACTGAGCGCGAGTACCGACTGGACCGTCCCGTGAGAACCGCGTAAACGCGGGTTGCACCGCATGTTACGCCGGGATAACTTAACGGGCCGGAGCTTCCCCCTCCGGCTCGTCGCACGTGCGGGGACTGCGGTGTCAACGGCATCGCGCGGGGATGGATGCAAATATTGCCGGACTGGCTGAAAGCTGGATATCTGCGCCTCATCGAGCCGGTGGCGGAGCAGTTGGTTCGCTGCGATGTGCATCCGAACACGATTACGACTGTCGGCACGCTGTGCACCATTGCTGGCGGCGTACTGTACGCGGTCGGGCATATCAGGCTTGGTGGCTGGCTGCTCGGTGTGACGGCGCTCTTCGACGTGCTGGATGGGATGGTGGCGCGTCGGACCGAGCGGAGCTCTGTGTTCGGCGCGTTTTACGATTCGACGCTCGATCGGGTCGCCGATGGGTTCGTGTTGGGCGGGCTCGCCGTGTTCTTCGCGACGCGTTCGGAATGGTGGGGGGTGCCGATGGTCGGCGTCTGCGTGGCCGGCCTCGTGGGCTCGTATCTGACGTCGTACACGCGGGCCCGTGCGGAGGCGTTGGGGATCGATGCGCGAGTGGGGATTCTCCAGCGTCCCGAGCGCGTAGTGCTGCTCTCGGCACCGCAGGCGCTTTTCGGATTGGCGTTTCATGGGTTGGTTCTGATCGCAATCATTGTTCTGTTGACCGTTACCGCGTGGATCACCGCGGCGCAGCGCGTCAGGGCCGTGTACCGGGGGCTGCAGACGGAGCCCGAGGTGCCGGCACGCGCGCTGCACGACACGACACGAGTGCGACCCCTCGGGGCACGCTCGCGGCGGCGGATTATCGCGAAAGGAGAATAAGTCGTGCAGGGTACGACCTCGGGGAGCGGACGCCCCACGGGCGAGAAGCCCGTCATTCGTCCGGCTGCCGGCCGCCTGGGTGTGCTCACCCCGGGTCTTGGCGCTGTGGCAACCACGTTCATGGCCGGTGTCGAGAGTATCCGTAAGGGGCACTCGAAGCCGATCGGCTCTCTCACCCAAATGGCGACGATCCGGCTTGGCAAGCGCACGGAGCAGCGCTCGCCGCTCATCAAGGACTTCGTCCCGTTGACGGGTCTCGACGACATCGTCTTCGGCGCGTGGGATCCGATTCCGGACGACGCGCTCACCGCGGCCCGCAAGGCAGGCGTGCTCGAGGAGAAGCATCTGGCGCCGATCGCAGACTTCCTCTCGGCGATCAAGCCCATGCCGGCCGTGTTCGACAACAAATACGTCACGCGCATCAACGGCACGAACGTCAAGACGGGGAAGACGAAGCGCGACCTGGCCGAGCAGCTGCGGCAGGACATTCGCGATTTCAAGACGAAGCACAAGCTCGATCGCGTCGTGATCGTATGGTGCGCGTCGACGGAGATCTTCATCAAGCCCGGCCCGCAGCATGCGACGATCGAGCAGTTCGAGAAGGCGATGGAGCGGAACGACGATGCGATCGCGCCATCGATGCTCTACGCATATGCCGCGATCATGGAGGGTGTGCCGTACGCGAATGGCGCTCCGAATCTCGCCGTCGATACGCCCGCGCTGATTCAGCTCGCGAACGAGAAGGGCGTGCCGATCATGGGCAAGGATTTCAAGACGGGGCAGACGTGGATGAAGACCGTCATCGCGCCGGGGCTCAAGGCGCGCATGCTCGGTCTCGCGGGATGGTACTCGACGAATATCCTCGGCAACCGCGACGGCGAGGTCCTCGACGATCCGGCGTCGTTCAAGACGAAGGAAGAGTCGAAGCTCAGCGTGCTGCACGACATTCTGCAGCCGGAGATCTATCCCGACCTGTACAAGGACTTCGCGCACGTGGTGCGGATCAACTACTACCCGCCGCGCGGCGACAACAAGGAAGGGTGGGACAACATCGACATCGTCGGATGGATGGGCTATCCGATGCAGATCAAGATCAACTTTCTGTGCCGCGATTCCATTCTCGCCGCGCCGATCGTCCTCGATCTCGCGCTCTTCATGGACTTCGCGCATCGCGCCGGCATGAAGGGGATCCAGGAATGGCTTTCCTTCTACTTCAAGAGCCCGATGGCCGCAGCCGGGTTGCACCCGGAGCACGATCTGTTCATTCAGCAGACGAAGCTGAAGAACACACTGCGCCACTACATGGGCGAAGATCAGATCACGCACCTCGGCGTGGAATACTACGCGTCGTGAGAAACGCGCTGGTGATCGCGCTCGCGTTGGGGTCGCTTGTTGCATGCGGCCCCAAGGCGGCGGGAACGGCGGTCACGAAGTATCGTGCGTACACTGAGCATTACGCGTTCGAGATCACGAGCGAGCCGTCGCCACCGTACGCACGCGAGAAAATCGTGTTCCACATCCGTGTGCGCGACAAGAGCACCTCGCAGCCGATCGAAGGCGGCGAGGGGATCCTCTACGGCAACACGGAAGATGGAAGCGGCAAGTCGTGGGACAGCTTCACCGCGGGGCAGGCGCCGGGGACATATACGGCGAACATGTCGTTCGTCGTTGCGAACAACTGGGCGCTCGCGCTCCAGTTCCGGAAGGACTCGACGCAGGCGCTCGAGAAAGTCGACACATGGTATCAGCAGGTTCTCCCCGAACGAGCGGCCACTCACTGACCTGATGCAACACTTTCATCGTACGCACCTGGGCAGCGACGAAGTGCTCGCGCTCGCGGAAGGCTTCTTCCCGACGCTCGGGCTCTCGAGCGCCTCGAAGACGCCGCGCACACGCTCCTTCTCCGGCGAGCTCGGAACCGTGCAGATCAGCGCGAGGCCTGAGGGCGGCCATTACATGTTCGTTGAGGCCGTCACGGATCAGGAGGGCGAAAGTCGGCTCGATCGCAACGTGAAGCGCTTCTTCGTGCTCGTGCATCGCGAGGCGGATCCGGCGCACAAGCTCGCGGCTGCGTATTGATGGCGACCAGCTCCGTTTCCCGCGCGCGATCACGCCCATCAGATGCGCTGACGCGCGAGCAGAAGGTCGAGCTCTACTACTGGATGCGCCTCACGCGGTCGCTCGAGGAGCGCCTCGTCAATCTCTACCGGCAGACGAAAGTCGTGGGCGGGCTCTTTCGCTCGCTCGGCCAGGAGGCGGACGCCGTAGGCAGCGCGTTCGCGCTCGACCGCTCGCAGGGGGACATCCTCAGCCCGCTCATCCGCAATCTTGGCTCGATGCTCGTGCAGCGCGCGGAGCCGCTCGAGATCATCCGCCAGTACATGGCGAAGGGTGATTCGCCGACGCGCGGGCGCGAGCTGAACATCCACTTTGGCGACACGGTGCGCGGCTTCGTCGGACAGATCTCGCATCTGGGCGACATGGTGCCGGTGATGGCGGGTGTCACGTTGTCGTTCAAGCTGCGCAACGAGAAGCGCGTCGGCATGGTGTACGTCGGCGACGGCGCGACTTCGACCGGCGCGTTCCACGAGGGGATCAACTTCGCGGCCGTGCAGCGCTGCCCGCTCGTGGTGATCGTCGAGAACAATGGCTACGCCTACTCCACACCGAATTCGAAGCAAAGCGCGGTGAAGGAGTTCAAGGACAAGGCGATGGCGTACGGCATTCCTGGCGTCCGCGCGGATGGCAACGATGTGCTCGCGACGTACGATGTCACGCGGGAGGCGGTCGATCGCGCGCGACGCGGCGAGGGCGTCACGCTCATCGAGCTCATGACGTATCGGCGCAAAGGACACGCGGAGCACGACAATCAGTCGTATGTGCCCGAGGGAGAGATCGCGCGGTGGGAGAAGGAGAACGATCCCATCGATCGCTACGTGCGCGTGCTCGTCGACGAGTTGCAGGTGGAGAAAAAGGAGCTCGACGCGCTCGATGCGCGTGTGGCATCGGAGATCGATGCGGCGACGGATCTCGCGGAGCAGTCGCCTGCGGCCGAGCCGACCGATGCGCTGCAGGGCGTCTATGCGGAGCCGGCGTCGGTGGAACCACTGTGGTATCGCGCGGGCATTCGCTCCGCGGTCGAGAAAAACGAACGGGCGGCGGGATGGGGGACGTTCAATGGCTGAGATCACGTATCTCGAAGCGATTCGCGAGGCGCTCTTCGAGGAGATGGAGCGCGACTCCAATGTCTTCTGCATGGGCGAGGACATCGGCGCGTACGGCGGCGCCTTCAAGGTCACCGACGGCCTGATGGCGAAGTACGGCGAGAATCGCGTGATCGACACGCCGATCTCCGAGGCAGGCTTCGTCGGCGCGGCGGCTGGGGCGTCGCACATGGGGATGCGTCCGGTGGTCGAGATGCAGTTCATTGATTTCATCTCGTGCGCGTACGACATGCTCACCAACTACATCGCCACCGCGCGCTATCGTGCCTTCCTCCCGTGCCCGATGGTCGTGCGCGGACCGTCGGGCGGCTACGTGCGCGGCGGCCCGTTCCATTCGCAAAATCCCGAGGCGGCGTTTCTGCACACGCCGGGGCTCAAGATCGTGTATCCGGCCACCGCGTCGGATGCGAAGGGGTTGCTGAAGGCCGCGATCAGAGACGACGATCCCGTGCTCTTCTTCGAGCACAAATATCTCTATCGCCGCATCAAGGAAGAGATGCCCGCGGGCGATCACGTCGTGCCGATCGGCAAGGCTCGCATCGCGCGGGAAGGGAAGGATCTCTCGATCATCACCTATGCGGCCACCGTGTGGAAGGCGCTCGAGGCGGCGGAGCAGCTCGAGAAGGAAGATGGGCTTTCCGTGGAAGTGCTCGACCTGCGGACGCTGTTACCAATGGATGATGAGGCGATCATCGCGACGGTGAAGAAGACGAACCGCGTGCTGCTCCTGCACGAAGACACGCGCACGGGTGGCGTCGCCGGCGAGATCGCGGCGCGGATCAACGAGCACGCGTTCGAATGGCTCGATGCGCCGATCCTTCGCGTCACCGCGGCCGACGTGCCGCTCCCGTTCGCGCCGCCGCTCGAGGACTACGTCCTGCCACAGGTCGCGGACATCGTCGCGGTCGCGCGGCGACTGGCCGCGTATTGAGCGTGGCCGCGGTTCGGAACGACGGGCAGCAGCCCGCGAGCAAGTGGCGTTATCTGGTCGCGCTGCCGTTCGCGGTGGTGGGCTACCTCTCGGGCGGCATGATCGGGGTGTTCGTGGCGAAGATGGTGAGCAGCTTCCAGAATTGTGTGCCGGCCGACGGCTTTCCGGCGTGTAACTTTGTGCCGTATCTGCAGGTTGGTTCACTGGCGGGGCTGCTGATCCTGCCGGGAATTCTTGTGTGGCGGCTCTGGCAGAGCGATGCCGTGTATCGAACTTCACAGAGAGGGTGATCCGTGGCTCGGATGGATGTGATCATGCCGCAGATGGGAGAGTCGATTGCCGAGGGAACGCTCTCGCGCTGGCTCAAGGCGGTCGGGGATGAGGTAAAGCGCGACGAGCCGATCTTCGAGATTTCCACGGACAAGGTGGACGCGGAGATCCCGGCGCCGGCCGCGGGGATCCTCGCGGAGATTCTGGTGGTGCAGGGGCAGACGGTGCCGGTGCAGACGGTGGTCGCGCGGCTGGAGACGGACAAGGCGGCGTATGCGGCGGGCGCGGGAGCGCCGGTTGGGACGCCGGCGGCTGCGACCGCGAGTGCGGCAGCGGTTGCGGCGCCGGTTTCGGCTGGGGGGCCCCCCCCCAAAGGCGAAGGTCGCGCACTTTCCGCCGCGCCCTCACACCAATCCGGTCCCGCCCCAACCGCTCCCGCCCAATCGGGCAACGGCAACTCCTTCGAGGACCGCGTCCGCACCCGCTCCTCCCCGCTCGTCCGCAAGATCGCAGCGGAGCACGGCCTCGAGATCACCGCCATGCAGGGCAGCGGAATCGCCGGCCGCGTCACGAAGAAGGACCTGCTCCCGTATCTCGCCGGCGGCGCGAAACAGGGCTCCCCGCCATCGCGCTCCGCAGTTCCGCCGTCGATGCACGCGCCCGCAGGCGCCGAATCGCACGGGCCCGCGCCCGAGGCATGGGCTGGAGACCTCGTCGAGCCGATGTCCCCGATGCGCCAGCGCATCGCGCAGCACATGGTTCAGTCGCGCCGCACCGCCGCCCACGTCACCTCGTTCTTCGAGGTGGACCTCACCCGCGTCGCTCGCATCCGCGCGAAACAGCGAGCCGCGATCGAAGCGTCGACCGGCTATAAGCTCAGCTACCTCCCGTTCATCATCAGCGCCGTCGTTGATGGGCTCAAGAAGTTCCCCGTCATGAACGCGGCGGTGAGCGGCAACAACATCATCTACCGCAAGCAGTACAACATCGGCATCGCCGTCGCACTCGATTGGGGACTCATCGTGCCCGTCATCAAGAAGGCCGATGACCTCTCGCTCTCCGGGCTCACGCGTGCGCTCAACGATCTCGCGTCGCGCGCCCGCGCGAAGAAGCTCGATCCGCGCGAGGTGCAGGACGGCACCTTCACCATCACGAACCCCGGCATCTTCGGCTCCGTGATGGGCACGCCCATCATCAGCCAGCCTCAGGTCGCGATCCTCGGGCTTGGTGCTATCGAAAAGCGGCCGAAGGTGATCACGGGCGCCGACGGCGAGGATACGATCGCCATCCGCACCTGCGCATTCTTCTCGATCTCGTTCGACCACCGCATCATCGACGGCGCCGTGGCCGACGAATTCCTCGCGTACGTCAAGAAGTCGCTCGAGAGCTTCCCCGAGTCGGGCAGCTGACCGTGTCGCGATGGCTCACGCTACAGCGATCCATCGTGCCATCGGGCGACAGAAAGAAGTTCATGGAGCGCCTTCAGGCTCGCCGCGCGTACTACAAGGACGCCAGCTGCGGCTTCTGGGTGTTCGAGGAAAGCGGGCTCCCTGGCGCGCTGATCGAGTTCGTCGAAGCTCCTGATCGCGAGACGCTCGAGAGCGCGCTCGCCGGTGCGCCCGACCACATCGTGGATGCGGCGCGAATCTATCGTGAAGTGGAGAGCAGCTGATGCCCGTGCGGACGGTCGAGATCGCAGGACACACCTGGGAAGTGTCGCCGTCGGGGCGCGTCACTCCTAACGATCGCGACGAGTTTTCCCTTGTCTTTGCGCGGCGCGATGTCACGCCGCACGAGATTCGCGTCACACGTTATTCTCCGGTGGGCGCGCGGTGGCGCGAGCAGTCGCTCGCGGAGCTTGGCGCCGCCGACCTCGCGCGGCTGTTCGCGCAGTCGCAGCCGGGAAGCATGTCGCCGGAGCGGGGCTACCGCGCGTGAGCGATTTGGGTGGCAATCCCGGCGCGGTAGGGGAGCGCGACCCGGAGCGATGTGTTGACCTGCACATGCACTCGACCGCGTCCGACGGCTCCGTCGCGCCCGCTGGCGTCGTTGCCGCGGCGCACCAGGCTGGCCTCTCCGCGATCGCGCTCACCGATCACGACACCGTCGACGGCATCGCCGCCGCGCAGGCCGCCGGCGCCGCACTCGGCGTGCGCGTCGTCGCCGGCGTCGAGCTGAGCGCGGTTGATGATGGCGATGAGATTCACGTGCTCGGGCTGCATCTCACGCATCCGGAGCACATCGCGGCCGCGCTCGCGGAGCTCAAGGAAGCGCGTCGCGATCGCGCGCGAATCACCGTCGAGAAGCTCAACTCGCTCGGCATCCCGGTGACGCTCGAGGCGGTGTACGCCGCGGCGGGCGAGGGCGCCGTCGGCCGACCGCACATCGCGAAGGCGATGGTCGCCGGCGGATGGGCGCGCGACTTTCGCGATGCCTTCGACAAGTACCTCGGCAACGGCCGTCCGGCGTGCATCGAGAAGCGCACCGTCACTTTCGAGGAAGCCGCGCGGCTCATCCACGATGCGGGCGGGCTCGCGGTGTACGCGCATCCGGGCGGCGGTGCATCGCGCGCCGACCTCGAGGAGCTCGCGGCGCTCGGCCTCGACTCCGTCGAAGTTCGGCATCCGAGCCACACCGCCGACGAGGTCGTGCGCCTCGCCGCGCTCACCGACGAGCTCGGGCTGGTGCCGAGCGGCGGATCGGACTGGCATGGGGGCTCGGAAGGCTATCGCGCGCTCGGCAGCATGAAGGTGAGTATCGACTGGCTCGCGCGGCAGGATGAGCGTGTACGCCAGCGCGCGGAGCAACCCGCATGAGCGACACGCTTCCCGCAATCGGCAGCGCAGCCCCTGACTTCACGGCAACTGCAAGCGATGGGTCGCCCGTCGAGTTGCGCCAGCTGCTGCAGAATGGTGCTGTCGCTCTCTTCTTCTATCCCGGCGACGACACCCCCGGCTGCAATCGCCAGCTCTCGGCCGTGCGTGACGATCGCGCGAAGTTCCGCGACGCGGGGATCCAGCCGTTCGGCGTGAATCCAGCCGGCATCGGGAGTCATGCGAAGTACGCCGCGAAGTTCGAATTCAACTTTCCGCTGCTCACCGATCCGGATCGCACGATCGCCAACGCGTATGGCGCCGTGAAGGAGAACGGAACGAGCATTCAGCGCTCGGTGATCGGCATCGGACGCGACGGCACGATTCGCTTCTCCGTGCGCGGCGCCCCGCCGCCGGCCGAAGTGATCGCCGCCCTCGGAGAGTAGCGTGGAGCTCGCAGGACGCGTCGCGCTCGTCACGGGCGCTGGACGCCGCGTCGGACGCGCGATCGCTTTGGCACTCGCGGGGAAGGGGATGCGCCTCGCCGTGCACTATAACGCGTCCGCGAAGGAGGCCGACGAGACGGTGGGCCTCGCGCTCGCCGCCGGCGCGAAGGACGCCTGGTCCATCTCGGCCGATCTGCGCGATGTCGCCGCGATCACGACGCTCGTCGATGACGTCGCGGCGCACGGCGGCTCGCTCGATGTGCTCGTGAACTCTGCGGCCGAGATGAAACGCACCCCGTTCGACTCCGTGACGCAGGAGCAGTGGGACGACATCATGTCGCTCAACATGCGGTCGCCGTTCTTCTGCTCCCAGGCCGCGGCGCGACACATGACCGGTGGTGGCGTGATCGTGAACATCGCCGATCTCGCGGCGCTCGAGACGTGGCCCGACTACATCCCGCACGGCATCTCGAAGGCAGGTGTGATGCAGATGACGCGTGCGCTCGCGAAGAAGCTGGCGCCGAACATTCGCGTGAATGCCGTCGTGCCCGGCGCAGTGCTTCTCCCCGAGCATTGGACCAGGGAAGACGCCGACAGGCTGATTCGCACGACGCCGCTCGCGCGCCTCGGCGCGCCCGCGGATGTCGCGCGCGCGGTGCTCTATCTCCTCGACTCCGACTACGTCACCGGCGATGCGGTGGTCGTCGACGGCGGCCGGCACCTGCGCTGAGCGCAGTGATGCTTCCACTCGCACCGCAGCAGCGCTACGGCACGATCGTCATCGTCGGAGGCGGATGCTACGGCTCGTACTATCTGCGCCAGCTCGGCCGCGCGGCGCGCGCTGGGGCGCTGACGGCGGAGCGTGTGGTGATCGTCGATCGCGATCCGAAGTGCAAGGTGAGCACGGAGATCAGTGCGGAGGATTCGTTCGAGGTCGAGCTTGCGGTCGCGGAATGGACGCCCTTCTTCGATGCGTACCTCAGTCGCGCCGCAGTGGAGTCGCGGACAGTCGCGCCGCACGCAACCGACAGTCCGGACGCGATCGTACCGTCGCCGCTCATGCCGCACCTCATGTACGAATGGCTCGAACGGCGCGCCCGTGAGCGGTGGCCGGCGCGCACGGTCGAGATGCGACCGCTGGACGCGCCCTCCGGAATTCCGTGGCAGCGCCGCGGCGCCGACGGCACGCAATACGTGAGCTTCGCCGAGTGGATCTGTCCGGTGAATTGCATTGAGCCCGCGACCTGCCCGGCGACGCGCGGGGAGCGCAGCTGGAGCATGCCGCCCGCGGTTGCTGCGGCGACGGCCGAGGCCCGCCGGAACGGGCGGAACCTTGCGGGCCCTGTCATCTTTCATTGTCAGCATCGCGCGTACGGCGTCGGCATGTTCGACACGAGCGACGTGGTCGCGGGCGACGCACTGGTCGCACGTGAAGGCGCGGCGGGAGCGGTCGAGGTGCTCGTGGGAACGGTGTCACACTGTCATGGCGCGCTGAGCGTGCTCGTGGTGGGCGAATAGAGTCGGAAGTCATCGGAACAGAGGCTAACGTGGCGCAGACGTTCGAGTACGACGTGGTGATCATCGGTGCGGGTCCGGCGGGACTGACTGCAGGCTTGTACGCCGGCCGGTCGATGCTCAAGGCCGTGATGCTCGAGCGCCTCGGTGAGCCGGGCGGCGAGATCCTCAACACGGAGCTCGTGGAGGATTATCCCGGCTTCGAGTCGATCTTCGGCCGCGAGCTGGCCGAGAAGTTCGCGAGCCACGCCGCGAAGTTCGGCGCCGAGCTGCGCACCTTCGTCATCGTCGAGCGCGTCGAGAAGGGCGAGGACGGATTCTTCACGACGACGACGGACGATGGAGACAGCTACCGCTCACCGACGGTCATCCTCACCGCCGGCGGCACCCCGATCAAGCTCGGCGTCCCGGGCGAGGAGTTGTACGCGGGGAAAGGCGTGTCCTACTGCGCGATCTGCGATGGCGCATTTTTCAAGGGACACACGATCGCCGTCGTCGGCGGCGGCGATGCCGCGCTCGAGGAGGCGGATTTCCTCACGCGCTACGCGGAGAAGGTGTACCTGCTCCACCGGCGCGAGGAGTTTCGCGCGTCGAAGCTCGTGCAGAAGCGCGTGTTCGACAATCCAAAGATCGAAATCGTGCGCAACGTCGTGGTCGAGGAGATCGTGGGCGATGAGACGGGGCTCGTCACGAGCGTGCGAATGCGCAACACGCAGACGGAAGCCGTGTCGCCGCTCGCGGTGAGCGGCGCCTTCATCTTCATCGGCTTCCGCCCGAACACCGGGGTGCTGGTCGATCACGTCGAGCACGATGCGGGTGGCTACATCATCACGGATGCAAATATGGAGTCCACGGTGCAGGGGCTCTTCATCGCGGGTGACGTGCGCTCGCAGCTCACGCGTCAGGTGACGACCGCTGCCGGCGACGGCACGACGGCGGCGATCGCCGTCGAGAAGTACATCACCGCCTTCCGCCGTCACGAGCCGACCGCGATCATGAGCAACGGCGGCTACACCGTATGAAGATCCAGTCGCTGACCGTTGGCCCGCTGGAAGAGAACTGCTATCTGGTCATCGACGAGAAAACGAATCACGCGGTGCTGATCGATCCGGGAGATGAGGCTGACGTGATCCTCGAGGTGCTGCACGATTCCGGCGCGACGCTCGACGCCGTGTGGCTCACGCATGCGCACTTCGATCATGTGGGTGGACTCGCGGGAGTGCTGCGCGCGCATCCGGTGCCGGTGTACATGCATCCACTCGACGCGCCGCTGCACGCGCAGGCCGTCGACTCCGCGCTCCGCTACGGCGTGCGCATCGAGGAGCCGCCCGTTCCGGACAACGAGCTCGCCGAGGGCGATAGCGTGAAGGTCGGGTCGCTCCAGCTATCGGTGATGCACGTGCCGGGGCACGCGCCTGGCCACGTCGCCTTCTACGACGACAGCGTGATCTTCGGTGGCGACTGTCTGTTCGCGGGCTCGATCGGCAACACCAGCCTCGAATACGGCGATCGCGAGACGCTCGATGCGTCGCTGCTCCGCATCGTCGCGCTCGGCGACGAGCTTACCGTGTACCCGGGACACGGAAGTGCGACCACGATTGGCCGCGAGCGCGCGAGCAACCCGTTTTTGCTCGGGCACGCGCGTCTCCTGCGCGCGAGGCGGTGAGCGTGCGAGCGGCGGGATGGACGACGCCGGTTGCAGCGTTGCTCCTCGCGGCGTGGCTCGGAGCCGCGCTCTATTTCACCGTCGTCGTCACGCGCGCCGCGTTCGCCGTGCTGCCTTCGCGAACGCTCGCCGGCGCGCTGGTCGGGCAGACGCTCCCGGTGCTCTTCGATACGGGAATGATCGTCGGCGTGGTGCTCGTAGCCATGGCGCTCCTCGCGCCACCGGGTGCGGCGCGGTCGACATCGCTCGCGGGCGGTGTGGCGATCGTCGCGCTCACGGCGCTCGCGCGGTTCGTGATCCTCACCCGTATAGCGCGGCTACGCGCGACGATGCCGGCCCCTATCGATTCGCTCTCCATCGATGATCCCATCCGCCGCGCCTTCGGTCAGCTACACGCGCTCTCCGTCGGCGCGCTCGGACTCGCGATGCTCATCGGCATCGTCGTCGTCGTCGTCCTCGCATACTCCATCTCTGCCGCCCATGACTAGCGAATCGCCTCGCGTTCCGCTTCCCGAGCTGGAAGACGCCACTCCCGAAGTGCGCCAGCTCTTCGACGCATTCATGCGCGAGCGTGGCAACGTCCCGAATCTCTTTCGGGCTGCATCGCTGCGACCGCCGATCGTGCTCACGCTCTTCGCCCATCTGCGTGCGGTCACGGGGCCTGGTGAGGTGCCCGTGCTGCTCAAGGAACTCCTCACAGTTCGGGTGTCTCAGGTGAATGCGTGCGCGTACTGCCTCGCGTCGCACACGGCGCTCTCACGCAAGCACGGCGCGACGGATGAGCAGATTGCTGCCGTGGATGCCGGTTGCTACGATGTCTTCGAGCCCGGATGGCACGCGGCACTGGCCTTCGCGGACGCGATGACGCCCACCAATGGCGACGTAACGGACGAAATTTACTCCGAACTGGCCAGATGGTGGACAGCCCCTCAAATTGTCGAGATGACTGCAGTGATCGGGTTCTTCAATTATTTCAATCGGTTCGCTGAGGCGCTTCGCATCCCCGTGACGCGGTGATGCGGTGCCAGGAGGAGTATTCATGAAACGGTTCTTGTTCGTCGCAGCCTCGTCGTTGCTCATCCTCGGTGCCTGTAAGTCGCTCGACTCCGTGCCGACGAGCGTCCCGCTCGGACTGGTCACGATCTCGTATGGCGACGCAGTTGGTGGCGTGCACAAGACGAGCCCGACGGTCTACTTCGTCAACGCGATCAACGTGTCGATCCCCAACAGTAACCAGAACGCCGATACGTGCGCGGAGATCGGCTATCCGGGGACCGGTTCGGTCTCTCCGCTTGCGCAGATCGGTGCTGGCACGCCCGTCACCATCGCCGCGACGACGGACACCACGCAGCTCACGCCGACGGCCGCCGATGCGAATGGCTACATCTTCTATCGGATGCCAACGGGCGATAGCCTGGTCATCGTGCCGGGTAGCACCAGCCGCATCACCGTTCCCGGGGCCGCCAACGGCTTTCACGCGTTCAACTTCACCTTCGTGAACGCGGACTCGCTCATGCTCGGGCCGATCGAGGCCAGCCCCGATAGCACCCATGACATGCCGATCACGTGGAATGCACAGGTCGGACAGCACGCGTCGGTGATCGTGCAGCTCGAGTTTGGCAATTCGTCCGCCGGGATCGACACGCAGATTTTCTGCCAGTTCACCGACAACGGATCGCATTCGGTGCAGGCGAGCCTCGCCAATGCCTTCCGCAAGGCCAACGCGCAGCACGTGCACGCGTATCGCTTCCTGACGACGTTCAACAACGATGGCGCTGACGAAGTCGGGATCGTCTCTACGTACTCGACGGACAGCACGGTCGTTCATCACTGAGCGTGCCTTCAGCGCAGAGTAGCTCCAACGGCGAGCCGGCGACGCGCACCGAGAAGGACCCACTCGGTGCGCTCGCCGTTCCCGCCAGCGCGCTCTACGGCGCGCAGACCGTTCGCGCGACGCAGAACTTCCCGATCAGCGGGATGCGTCCGCTCCCGATGTTCGTGACCGCCGTGGTCTGGATCAAGAAGGCCGCGGCGCTCACTCACAAACAGACCGGCCGCCTCGACCCCAAACTCGCCGACGCGATCGTCGCCGCGGCCGATGAGATCCTCGCAGGCTCGCATCGCGAGCATTTCGTCGTCGATGTGTACCAGGCCGGCGCCGGTACGTCGCACAACATGAACGTCAACGAGGTGCTCGCGAATCTCGCGAACGAGCACCTCGGATCCGCGCGCGGAAGCTACGCGCCGATCCACCCGAACGATCACGTCAACATGGCGCAGTCGACCAACGACGTGATCCCCACCGCGATCAGGCTCGGCGCGCTCGCGCTCGCACGAGATCTCGTATCGGTGTTCGGCGAATTGCGCGACGCGCTCCTGGCCAAGGGCGTCGAATTCGACGATGTCCTCAAGAGCGGGCGCACGCATCTGCAGGACGCAATGCCCATCCGACTCGGCCAGGAGTTTCGGGCGTACGGCGTGAGCGTCGATCGCAACATCCAGCGCGTCGAGATGGCCGCGACCTTCCTGCGCGATCTGGGCATCGGTGGGAGCGCCGTGGGCACCGGGGTGAACGTCGAGCCGGAATATCCCGCACTCATGATCGATCACTTGCGCGCGATCTCCGGCCTCGACGTGCGCGAGGGAGGCGACCGCATCCAGCTGATGCAGAGCATGGGCGACGCAGCAGGCTTCAGTGGCGCGCTCCGCACACTCGCCGTCGACCTCGGAAAGATCGCGAGCGATCTCCGCCTCATGGCGTCGGGACCGCGTACCGGACTCGATGAGATTCGTCTTCCCGCCGTGCAGCCCGGATCGTCGATCATGCCCGGCAAGGTGAATCCTTCGATTCCCGAGATGGTCAACCAGGTCTGCTTCCAGGTGATGGGCAACGACGTCTGCGTCGCGATCGCGGCTGAGCACGGACAGCTCGAGCTCAACGTGATGATGCCGGTGATCGCGCACAACATCTTCCTCTCGGAGACGATCCTCACGAACGCGGCGCGGTCGCTGTCGGAGAAGACCATTGCCGGCATCGAGGCGAACGTCGAGATGTGCGCGTACTGGGTCGAGCGCTCGGCCGCGCTCGCGACGGCGCTCGCGCCGCAGATCGGCTACGCGCGCGCGGCGGAGCTCAGCAAGCAGTCGGGGAAGGAGAACGTGCTCATTCGCGATCTCGTGAAGCGGGACCATGTGCTGCCGGATGCCGAGGCGGACGAAGTCCTCGACTTGCGCAGAATGACGGAGATCGGAGTGCCGGGCGGCGCGCACGGCGGCGTCTCGGCCGGATAGCTGGCCGCGCGGCCAACCCGGCGCGCGCGGCCTTGTGACGCCACGGGGCCAACGGTAATCTCCAAGACATGCGCATCACTACGTGGGCTGAGTACGGATTGATCAGTGCGCTCCACCTTGCCCGTCGTATGGACGACGGCCCCGTCACCGGTCGCGATCTCGCCGCGCGCGAGAAGCTTCCAGCCGACTACATCGAGCAGATCATGCTGCGCCTGCGTCGCGCCGAGATCGTACGCAGCACGCGCGGTGCGCACGGGGGCTACATGCTCGCGCGCCCAGCGCACGAGATCTCCGTGCGTGAGATCATCCAGGCGTCGGAACTCTCCACCTTCGATCTGCACTGCGTCTCGCATCCCGTGAACAGCGAGCGGTGCGCGGCATCCGGCGAGTGCAGCATCCGTCCCGTCTGGATGCTCCTGCAGCAGAAGATCGACGACGTCCTCGAGGGCGTGCATCTCTCCGATCTCCTCTACGGTGAGCAGACCGTGCGCGGCCGCGTCGGTCTCCCGATTCTCACCGTCTGATCGGCGGCGACCCGTGATACGGTCGCTCCGCGCGTGGACGCTCGACCGTGCGCAGCGGCGACGCGCCACGAACTACGTCGCCACGCTGTTCGTCGAACCATCGGACGAAGACGTCGAGTGGCTGAGCCACCACGGCACCGACTGCGACACCGATCACGCGCGATGGGAGCTACGCTACGCGCGCCGCGCGCTCGGACTTCTCGGCGCGCAGCGTGATGCGCTCGATGATCGCACCGCATCGCTCGTCGCCGCCGCGCTCGCGCGCGAGCTCGCGAACGACCGCGCGGTCGCGCCGGGGAAGATTCGCATGGCGGAGCGGCAGCTCAACGCGCGCCTCACCGCCTACGGCGACGCGCTGACCAATCGCGAGGGCGAGGGGAGCGGCTGGCATCTCGGCCGCGCGCTGCTCGACTTCGCAGGGCATCGCGACGCCGCGCGTCCCGACATCGTCGCGCACGCCGGAGATCTGCTCGCGCGCTACATGGGCGAGGCCAACGCGGCGCTACGCAAGAATTTCGGCGCTGCGACGCTCACCGGATGAACGAACGGGCGGCCGCTTTCGCGGACCGCCCGTTGCTCTGCATGCCGAAGGGGGGACTCGAACCCCCACGGGCATACGCCCACTGCGCCCTGAACGCAGCGCGTCTACCAATTCCACCACTTCGGCGTGAGCGAAAAAGGTACGAGCGCGATGAGGCAAAGTCAACGCGCACCGTTGCTTGCCGCATCGGTCACTTCTAAGTTGTGAAGGGTGGGATGCGAGCGCGTCCGGTGACCGCTCTCCCTGCCACGAGTCTCTATAGAGCGTCCCATGCCCACAGATGCCGAGCAGGACGGGCATAAGATCATTGCCCGAAACAAACGCGCCCGTCACGACTATCAGATCATCGATGCGTGGGAGGCCGGCATCGTGCTTACGGGAACCGAGGTCAAGTCGCTCCGCGACGGAAAGGCAAACCTCACCGACAGTTACGGAATTCTGAACGACGGCGAAGTCTTCCTGCTCAACCTCCACATCTCGCCGTACGAGCAGGGCAATCGCTTCAACCATGAGCCGACGCGCACGCGCAAGCTGCTCATGCACCGCAAGGAGATCCGCAAGCTCATTGGCGCCGTCGAGCGCCAGGGGCTCACGCTGATCCCGCTCGAGATGTACTTCAAGCGTGGAGTCGCGAAAGTGACGCTGGCACTCGGCAAGGGAAAGAAGCTGCACGACAAGCGCGCGGACGAGAAGAAGCGCGAGGACCAGCGCGACATGGCGCGCGCGGTGCGCGCTCGATGATCGGAGCGCTCCTCGTGGCGCTGCAGCTCGCCGCGGCGACGCCGTCCGTGCTTTCCATCCGCGCCGGTGAGAGCGAGAGCATCGTTCCGCTCGTCGAGACGAATATCGGCGCGGCGATCTCGCTGGAGCGCCTCGCGCCGCTCGTGCCACTCAGCATCTCCGACCTCGGCAACGGCCGCTTCGCGGTGAAGGTCGCGGGTGTCGACATGGAGATCCGAGATCAGCTGCCCTTCGCGAAGGTGAGCGGCCAGATCGTGCCGCTGGCCGCGGCGCCCTTCGTCGTCGCCGGACATCTGCACGTGCCCTTCGAGCTCGTGGCGGAGCTGCTGCCGCGCGTGGCCTCGGACCGGCTCCGCTACAACCCGGGGCGCGCCGAGCTTCGCTACATCGGGTCGCCGGCCGCCTCGAGCGTCGCGCTCCTCCCTGCGGCGGGCGTCACGGAGAAGCGCGCCTTGCCGAGTCGCCCCGGCACTCGCACGCGCAAGCGCCGCATCATCGTCGATGCGGGGCACGGTGGTCCCGACACCGGGATGCACGGTCCGATCGGCGGCCATTGGACGATCTACGAGAAGAACATCACGCTCGCCGTCGCGCAGAAGCTCGACACCGCGCTGCGCGCGCGGGGAATGAGCGTGACGATGACGCGCACGCGCGACACGCTGATCACGCTTGGCGATCAGGGCAAGATCGCGAACGAGGCGCACGGCGATGTCTTCGTCTCGATCCACGTGAACGCCGCGAATCTCGCGTGGCACAAGCCGGCCGAGGCGCGCGGCTACGAGACGTATTTTCTCGCCGAGGCGAAGACGGAGGACGCGAAGCGCGTCGAGAAGATGGAAAACGAATCGGTGCACTTCGAGGGCAGCTCGTCGAGCGGGAAGGACGATCCGCTCAACTTCATTACGATGGACATGGCGCAGAACGAGCACTTGCGCGAATCGAGCGAGCTCGCCGAGATCATCCAGCGTCGTCTTGGCGCGGTCGAGGAAGGTCCGAGCCGGGGCGTGAAGCAGGCCGGCTTCATGGTGCTGGTGAGGGCATACATGCCTGCCGTGCTCGTGGAGATCGGCTTCGGGACCAACGCCGAGGAGGCGCGCTTCATCACGAATCCGGTGAAGCAGCGCGCGATCGCGAACGCGATCGCGAACGGCGTGAACGAATATCTCGACAACTACGAGCGCAGGCTCGGCAGCACAACGCCGTGAGCGACGAGCTCCTCGCCGTCGACGTCGCGGGGATCCGCTTTCAGAATCCCGTGATGCTCGCCTCGGGAACGGCGGCGTACGGACGCGAGATCGCCGGTGTGATCGATCTCGAATCGCTCGGCGGGATCGTGACGAAGGCCGTGAGCGTGAAGCCGCGGAACGGCGCACCGCCGCTACGCGTCGTCGATACGCCTGGCGGCATGCTCAACGCGATCGGGCTCGCGAATCCCGGCGTCGCGGATGTGCGCGCGCACGATCTTCCGTGGCTCGCGTCGAATCTCTCGAAGGCGCGCGTGATCGTAAACGTCGTCGGCGATCAGGTCGAGGACTATGCGACGGTCATCGGCGAGCTTGCCGGCGCTGCTGGCATCTCGGCTTTCGAGCTGAACGTCAGCTGCCCGAACACGAAGGCAGGCGGTCTCGAGTTCGGCGCTGATCCGTGCGCGCTCGCGGACGTCGTGCGCGGCGCGCGCGCGGCGACCAAGCTGCCGCTGTTCGTGAAGCTGAGCCCTTCGCTCGCGGACATCGCGGCTGCGGCGGCGATCGCGGTCGATGCCGGAGCCGATGCGATCTCGCTGGTCAATACGATTCCGGGGCTGGTCATCGATGTGGAGACGCGTCGTCCCGCGCTCGGCTTCGGCACCGGCGGGATGAGCGGCGCGGCGCTGCTCCCCGTCGGCGTGCGGGCGACGTGGCTGGTGGGTCGCGCGGTGCAGGTGCCGATCATGGGAGTGGGGGGCATCTCGTGCGGGACGGACGTGGTGCAGTATCTCCTCGCCGGCGCGTCGCTCGTGGCTCTCGGCACAGCGGCGCTGCGCGACCCGCGCGCGCCGGAGCGCGTGGTGCGCGAGCTCGACGCGTGGTGCCGCTCGCACGACGTGCGCGCGGTCCGCGAGCTCACCGGCACACTAGATTGGGTGCGATGAAGCCTCGCGCGATTATCGCTCTCGACGTTCCCGATGCAGATCAAGCGGCCGCGCTGTTGGAGCGGCTCGGACCGGACGCCGATTTCGTCAAGATCGGCAGCGAGCTGTTCACGGGGGCCGGCCCCGCGCTCGTGTCGCGGATGCGTGCGGAGTCGCGCGATGTCTTCCTCGATCTCAAGTGGCACGACATTCCGACGACGGTGCGCAACGCGGCGCGCGTCGCGTCGCGCATGGATGTGCGGCTGGTGACGGTGCATGCGGCGGGCGGACGGGCGATGCTCGAAGCAGCGGTGGCAGGGGCGGGAGATTCCTGCGGCGTGCTCGCGGTGACGGTACTCACCTCCTTCGACGCCACCACCTACGGAGCAGCGATCGGGCGCCCCGTGGCGCGAGTGCAGGATGAGGTGCTGCGGCTGGCGGAGCTCGCGCGACAGTCGGGCGCACACGGGGTCGTGTGCAGCGGGGCGGAGGCGGCGATGGTGCGGGAGGCATACGGGAACACGCTCCGGATCCTCGTGCCGGGGATCCGGCTGGCGGGTGGCGCTGCCCACGACCAGGCGCGGGTGGTGACGCCCGAGGGTGCGGTGGCTGCGGGGGCGAGCTATCTCGTAATTGGCCGCGCGGTGTCGGAGGCGGCAGAGCCGCGCCAGGCGCTGAGCACGGTCCGGCGCGCGCTGCACGCGTAGCTGCGCCAGCGGGCGATTCCTTCGCTTGCCTTGCATGGCTAAGTCAGGTATATTGCGAGACTTGGCCGGAAATTTTTACGTCACAACCGGAGTGTTTTTGTGAAAGTCCGTAGCAGCGTCAAGCCCATTTGTGAGCATTGCAAAGTGGTCAAGCGTAACGGC